>JAHHHE010000209.1 GCA_019359535.1 Gloeocapsa sp. UFS-A4-WI-NPMV-4B04 | reverse complement strand
AGGAAAAGCTACCGTTGTACTTGGGTTTCTTCGAGTTTGTTCACAACGCCAAAAAGAGAGGCAAAGCCTTGCTGAGTGCTTTGTTGGAGGCTCTTCTCCCCTAACTCCCCGAAACACCTATTGAGCCGAGATTTTTAGGATTGCCTTTTGGCCAATTCAACAAGCTATGCGCCAAAAACTGAACATTACAGCAGAGTCCGCGGCGAGTTCAGTTGACAAAATTAAGCGCATTTTTGCGACTGTGAATGAGCGGCTAATTGATGGGCGTACTTACTTAGTTGGGAATAGCTTTTCAGCTGCTGATCTAACGTTTGCGTGTCTTGCTGCTCCTACTGTACTACCGAGTGAGTATGGCGTGAGAGTACCCCAGTTAGAAGAGTTACCAAGCGAAATGGCGGCGACAATCAAGGAGTTTCGGGAAACCCCAGCAGGAAAATATGCATTGCGCCTATTCCGTGAAGAACGCTGCCCAATGCATCAATTAAGCTAAATATATAAATAGTTATTACATTTTGTTACATTTGCTCAAGTGTGGCTTTTAAGCCTTTGCCAGTAACCATTTGCAGCATTTCATCAGCCTTGGCGCGATCGCTAAATGCTCCAACTTGCATCAACATTTGACCATTTGAGAAAGTCCGAAACGCACCAGGAACGAGCGATCGCACGAATGCTTGCCTGCTTTGGGTTCCTGCCTCTACTACTACGCGATAACGTAAACCCAATGATGTGGCACGAGTTGGTGGCAACGGTGGACTTCCGCTAGCACGAACCTCTGAATTAGGTACGGAAACTTTTTGCTGATTGCGACTATTTCCAATCGGGATATTGCCGCTAGGTACAGGTAGCAGTTCATCTATAATCTGTGCAGACTGTAACACGGGCAGATTCTGGCTTACTGTACCGCTCCTTTGCGCTGGTGGCGGTATTAGTTGCTGGGAGGAACTTAAAGGTATGGGAATTTCTATTGCTGTGTCAGAACCAGATGCGGGAGACGCTTTGGTATTGCCAGTAGCGATTTGACTAGGCTTGCTTGAATTTACTTGAATAAAGTTTAATTGTGCCGAGCTGCTTGGTTTTGTATCCTGAGTTGTTCCTGGCGGCGGCACAGGAATTATAATTGGGGCGATGTCCGCAGATTGTGGCAACTGCGCTGGATTTGGTTGAAAGACAACGGGAATTTTGCCTTCATTACGACTGGCGACTTGAGAATTTTGAGCTAATTGGGGAATTGCTTGGGAAGCAACTAAGTTAACCGTTCCAGCTAAATCAATATTGCCACTGCTACGATCGCTTGCTAGTTGATTACCAAAGGCAGAAATTACTTGTTTAGAGGCACTACCATTAATATCAAAACGCCCATTTTGGCGAAATATATTGCCGCCTGGTTGAGTTTTCGTTCCCAAATTTGGCTGGCTTGTGGCGATCGCAACTAACCCATCTTCTGTATTACCTTCAATTATGTTACCCCGCAATATTGGTTGTGACTGGGCTTGAGTCACGATTCCAGCTCGATTTTTTGTAATGCGATTTCCGACTAAAATCGGCGCTGCTTTTTGGGCAATATTAATCCCAAATCCCGTTTTTTCAAACACATTTTCGCGGACTTCAGGACGGGATATGCCATAAATCGTCATTCCATTCGCGCCATTTTGATGAAAGTAATTGCTGCGAATAATTGGCTGACTGTTGCCTGTAATTGAAATTCCGTCATGAGCATTTCCCGTAAAGGTATTGTCGCTGACTAGCAAGTTACTCGATTCAATCCATAACCCATAGCCACGCGGGTTAGAATTCGTTACAGTCACGCCGCTAAGACTAGCTTGATTTGCCCCCAAAATTGTGATGTTCTGACGGGCAAAAGTGGGACTAAGGAAAGTACCACCACCATTGATAATAATTTTGCTGCCTTTAGTGCGGCGATCGCCTTGAATTGAAACACCCGCTTTCAGCCGCAGGGGGAATTTTTCACCGGAGACTGTGCTGTAAGTGCCAGGAGACAGGGTAATCACGCTCGAAGGCTGCGCTACCTCTAAAGCCTGGGTAATTGTTTTAAAAGGAGCGGCAACGCTGCCATTGCCAATCGTGGCATTTTCAACAGCAGGGTTGACAAATAACACATTGCTCTGCGTTTTTGTGCCACTACTCACAGGAATTTGAGTTATTTGTTGTGGCGGCTCAAGCGTTAGTCCTGAGTCACTTAAACCAAACAGAGCGATACTTGCTAGACCAATTCCTGCTGTAGTGCATTTCCAGCGACGAATTGTCGTTATCATGGGAATGAGTATATCTACGCAAATGGCTGTCCAGACAGGACAGGCATAGCTACGGGGATGGATTAAATTCACGGCACTCCTCCAACCGACCTGGATTGGGACTGTTGTTACCAAATGTGCTGACAACGTCACTTAACGTTCACCTATTCAGCTACGTTATACAGCCGATGCAGTCCAAAATCAATAACATCAAAGTACGCAGTAGAGCGATCGCGTCAAATAACGCTCACATTGTTGAGATATGTGTTGACTGGCTGATACGATGAAAACATTAATGAGTTTGTTCCGATGGTCGACTTCTCCAGCCAAACACGGCAACTACAGCCTGCTGTTTGCCGCATCTTAGATGCAAATTTAGACCGCGCCCGTGAAGGGTTGCGAATTATTGAAGAATGGTGTCGCTTTGGTCTCAATAGCGCTCAACTAAGTGCGGAATGCAAGCAACTACGGCAGGAATTAGCGCTTTGGCATAGTCCCGAACTACGAGCAGCGCGAGATACTCCAGGCGATCCGGGTACTGATCTCACCCATCCTCAAGAACAACAAAGGGCTAGTTTATCGTCGGTGTTGCAAGCTAACTTCTGCCGTGTACAAGAAGCACTACGGGTACTAGAAGAATACGGCAAGCTTTATCACCCGAAAATGGGAGACGCTTGTAAGCAGATGCGTTATCAGGTTTATACCTTAGAAAGCCAATTAATGGGCTACAAGCGTCATCAGTTACTGTTGCAATCTCGCTTGTATCTAGTTACGTCTCCCTCAGAAGCGCTAGACAATGTTGTCAAAGCTGCCTTAGAAGGTGGGCTGACACTGGTACAATACCGTGATAAAACTACCGACGATGGTGAACGACTGCTCCAAGCCCAAAAACTCCGCCGACTTTGCTATCAATACGGAGCAATTTTCATCGTCAACGATCGCATAGATTTAGCCCTAGCAGTAGACGCTGATGGTGTACATTTGGGACAACAAGATTTACCTATAGCCGTTGCTCGACAGCTACTCGGCCCTCAAAGAATTGTTGGGCGCTCTACAACTAACCCAGAAGAAATGCAGCGAGCAATTCAAGAAGGAGCAGATTATATTGGCGTTGGGCCAGTTTATGAAACACCGACTAAAGTAGGAAAAGCGGCGGCTGGTTTAGAATATGTCCGCTACGCTGCCCAGCATTCACCTATTCCTTGGTTTGCGATTGGCGGAATTGATGTGAATAACGTCCATGATGTCATAGCAGCAGGAGCAGAGCGGATAGCGGTAGTGCGATCGCTGATGCAAGCAGAACAACCTATGCTAGTAACTCAGTATTTCCTGTCCCAGACAACGCGCGTTCAGACTTTGAGAGCCTCTAAAGCACAAGTTACCCAGTCTCATGTCTAATCAAATTACGTTGCAGGTAAACGGAGAACCCCGCACCTGCTCGTCTCCATCCTTGTTACCAGAGCTATTACAGCAACTTGGCTTTAATCCGCGATTAGTTGCGGTAGAGTATAACGGCGAAATTTTGCACCGTCAATTTTGGAACGAGACACAAATTCAAGCAGGCGATCGCTTGGAAATAGTTACGATTGTCGGCGGCGGGTAATATGGCAGGGGAGCAGAGGAGCATTCTTAGCAGAGGAGCAGGGGAGATAATATTATTTTTATTCCCTAGCCCCTAGCCTTTAGCCCCTGATCCCTAGCCCCTAACCCCTATTTATGTACGGTTTTCTCACCCAATAATCCACCCTACGCTTGCTGCTTGGGACGGATGAGAGACGATAAATTAAGAATGTAGGCTATAGAGACAGATAGAGCTAATAGGCTCGTCAACCAATCGACGCGAAAAATTAAGTTGTGCTTGTAGCTATGCGCTACTGAAATTGCGTCAATGACTGGGACAAAATATCCTTCAATTGGGATAAGCAGAGCCAATATTGTTTTTCAGGCATCGTTTTATGCGTAACAAAATTTTAAAATCCCTGTTCCTTTTTGGCCTTGTGATTACTCTGGCGTTAGGTAACGCTAATGGAGCCTTGGCAGCTAGTGGGGGGCGGATTGGTGGTGGTTCATTTAGAGCGCCTAGCAGCCGTACTTACTCAGCGCCTCGGACTTATGCGCCAGGAGGTGGGGGATATTATCCTTCTCCATACGGTGGGGGATTCGGTGGTGGATTTGGCTTCCCGTTTCTACTTCCCTTCTTTGGGTTTGGGGGAGGATTTGGCGGGTTGTTTACAATTTTGATTTTTATTGCGATCGCTAACTTCCTGACACAAAGCTTCCGCCGCGTTGGTAGCGATGAGGTAGTAGACGAAGTAGACTACAGCAGCAATCCCCCTGTTTCCGTTACTCGGTTACAAGTTGGACTTTTGGCTGGATCTCGCGATTTGCAACCAGAACTCAACCGCATTGCTGAAACTGCTGATACCAATACCCCAGAAGGCCGTGCGGAAGTATTACAAGAAGCTAGTCTTGCTTTGCTACGCCATCCTGAATATTGGGTTTATGCTGGTAGCGCCACCCAACAAGGCCGCTTAAGTTCGGCTGAAGGACAGTTCACCCGTCTGGCATTGGCAGAACGCAGCAAATTCTCAGAAGAAACACTTTCAAATGTAAATAATCAGCTCAAAGAAGCTGCTCCCAAAGCCGCTTTACCAGCAGCAGATGGTAGTGTAGATAATCCAACAAAGCTAATTACTGAAGGGCCTGGAGAATACATTGTTGTCACCCTGATTGCGGCAACTCTAGGTAATCTTCAACTGCCACAGATTAATAATTCCGATGATCTACGGCAAGCTTTACGCACCTTTGGTGCAATCCCCAGTGAGCGGCTATTGGCGCTTGAAGTTCTCTGGACACCACAAGCAGAAGGCGACACGCTTACAGCTGATGACTTATTGGCTGAGTATGCGGATCTGAAAATGGTTTAGATCACCTTTGTTATCAAAGCGTTAACAGTAGGAGGCTAGCAATAGCCTCCTTTTTTATGCCTGATTTCGCTGCAAACGTGATAAATGAATATAGAACCCATTTGACATCTCTAAGAAGCTGCAAGCCTTTTGATCATTAACCTGACGAAGCAAAAATTGAGCTTAGTAGTTGCATTTGCTAAGGTTCTCTCGTAGTTTTTGACCAGAATCTTACAACGCTCCATCCAAGCATTGGAACGCTCGCTTCCCCCACCGAGCAATGGCTGGAACAAATCCAGACTTCCCTGTCGCTGCCTTCTCTTGTCTGGATGGCTTGGTTGACAATTCAAACTTTATTTTCTTCATGATCTGGGGATACATCAACTCTTACTCCTGTCTCAGATGCTCTGGGTGATAGCCATGATCTAACAAGATTGTAATCTTGGGAATGTTCACAGGCTTTGACTTGAAGTACTCAATGTTGAGTTCGAGCAGTTCAATCAGTCCTTGTGATTTCGGAGCGGAGAAGGTGAAATCCCATCCGAGGTTTAGGAGGGACTTCACCTTCTCCCCATTTGGTGAAGAACGTCAGGCTGAAAGCAGCCAGAGTTACATCTAACCAAAAAGACTGGCTGTAGACTTCAGGAGCTACTGTGAGATGGTCAAACTGCTGTTCCAGGCATAAGGCAATAGTCTTACGTAAAACTTCGGGCTGAAAATGAACATCTGCAAACTTATTTTTGTGAATAATTATTGCAAACACTTGTTCTTTGCGTAAAAAACAAACTTAGTTCTGACTAATAATTAACATCTCAAAACTATAGGCTTCGTAGTTTGCAGACAGGATTTTAATCTTTATGAAAAACTGTAAAAACGCTAGTTATAGCTGTTATTCTATATAATTATTTTTCTCACTGTTGTAAGTCTTAGTTGCAACAGTGAGAAAAAGTATTTTTTAATCTCTCAATTAATTAAAAAGACTGTTCATTTGAGTAGTATCATTTTTGCTTTAGGAGCTTTCAGCTACTCAAATGCCTTACTCGCTAATGCAGAAAATATTCCCTATAATCGAGACTTCCCCAATGCTCAGTATCCTTATGCTCAAGCCCCCGATGGTTGCAGTGGTTAGCAGAATGCCAGACAAGTGAGAGATACTTGGGGACCAGTAAAATTCACTGGAGCTTGTGATAATCATGATCGTTGCTATTACACACTCGGTACAAACTGGAACACTTGTAACGGGCGTTTTCACTCTGATTTAAAAGCAGCATGTCAACGTGACCTGCGTATTAAAATTCCTATTTTGGGGTATCAACCGCCTGAGCCAACTATTTTAAAGGCTTGCGATGATTTAGTTTCTGGATATTATGTAGGTGTTCAGGCTGGCGTACTTCTAAATGTTTTTAAAGAAGCCCAAGCCAAACAAAGAAGATATGATGAGTGGGTTGCCAGTATTAGAAAACCCTTATCAAAAGGGATTTACTTTGATCAAGCTTGGGGAGTGCATATTTATGTATGGCCGTCACCTTTCGAGGCTGGAACCTGGGTATGGTGTAATTCTCCTAGCCCTGAAGTAACTAAAGTATTACTACGAAGACACAGCCTTATCGGCAACAGATCAAAAGAAGAAATTGAAGCTGCAGGGGCAAAATACTGGTCCAAAGCATGTGGATCTGATATGTAGATGTAAAATGGTGCGTGAGTTCGGAAACAGCTCAAGTTAGTCTATGGTTTGATGACCTAATGTCACTAGCCCAAGCCCTCCAAAACAGAGAAACAAGCCGAGGGGAAATTGGGCTTTGTTCCGGTAGCGGCTCGCTGGGTTGTAGAGCGCTCAAATGCTTGGATGGAGCGTTGTAAAAGCTTGGTTAAGAACTTTGAGAGAACCTTGGACAATGTAACCGCTAAGGTTAATCTTTGCTTCATTCGACTCATGCTTAAACGATTAGCTCTGAACTAGATGTCAAATGGGTTCTATAAGAGCAAGAAAGACTACGCTCACCTCAACGCTAATCAACTCTTACTTTGAATGCGTCGAAAGCTTACTTGTAAATTATCTTGGGGATGAGGTGTTGGAATCATCACAAGTTCCAAATTCTGGTTGGGTAGTAGTTCCCACTCGTAATGACGAACCAATAGCGCCGCAAAAATCTTCATCTCCAATTTGGCAAACTCTTTGCCTAAACATTCGCGGATACCTCCACCAAATGGCACATAACTAAATGGTTTAGATTTATGTTCAGATCGTTCTGCACTAAAGCGTTCTGGATCAAATTGCTCTGGTTGCTGATAAACACTACTATCTTGATGCGTTTTACCAATTTGGTAGAGGACAGACCAACCGGGCATTATAGAGTAGCCATTGAACTCGCATGGCTTAAGCACCTCTCGAAATCCTCCACCAACTGGAGGAATCAATCGCAGAACTTCCTGTAAGACTTGCTCTAGATAAGTCATTTGGTTTAGATGTTCTAGGGTTAGCGGTTCCTCAATTCCTAGATGCTGTTGTTCGGTGCGGGCAGTCGCTAAAATTTCTGGATGTTGGGCTAATAGTAGGCAGAATGAGGCGATCGCTGATGTTAGTGTTTCGTGACCCGCAAACAGCAGTGTTAGCACCTGCTCTTTAAGTTCATCTAAGCTGAGGCTTTTTCCTTCATCCTCAGCTTGCAGTAATAAACCCAGGGTGTCTTGACTAAGATTTGCCTCTTGCTGACGTTGTTGGATAATGTTACCAATTTCACATAGCAGTAGTTGGCGACAGCGCAGCGCTCGACCAAACTTCGTCCAAGGCATAGGTAAGGGGACAGTAAATAGACCATCACACCAGATTTTGAACCACTCGCCTAATTTCGATTGTGAACCTGACTCAGTTCCTACAATTAACTTGCAGGCAATATCAAGCGTATAATTTCTTAACTCTGGATACCACGTCAATGTGCTGAGTTTTTCCCACTTGTCTAGATAACGGTGAGTAATTTGCTCCATTGTCGTTGTATAACCTGCTAAAGCCCTGGGTTGAAAAGCCTGGGATAGTAGCTTTCGCCGCTTTTGGTGTTCGGTACCCTTTTGAACTGATACAGATCCTGACCCTAGCAGCCTCCTTGTACTAGGAGGCTGCTAGGGTCACAAAATATTGATTTTCATGAGTGAGGAGAAAGCGGTTTGCTTCGGCTCCAATCATCAGGAGCGTTGGGCGACCAAATAAGTGAGTTTTGAAAATTGAACCATACTTTTGGTGTCGCTTTTGAGTAAAGTTTGGATCTTGTAAGAAGTTCAGGGTTTCACCAATGAAAGGCAAGCCAAATTTACCAGGCGGTAAAGGTAGTGAATCGGCACTATTTTTATTCATTTTTGAAAACTCATTAAGTTACTTAAAATTACTCATTTCACTTTTAGTATCCAGCCTTTAAATAAATTTAAAGTTCTTGAATAGGCAACTGTGTTTTTAGATACTAGCTCAAATGTCAAAGGTAATGAATGGAATGGCACTAAGTTAAGGAATACCGCCAGTCTAACTTTTAGACTATATCTGCATTTCAGTCATTTGAAGACATGCACTTAACATCACAAAATCATTAGTTAAAACTTTAAAACTTTCTCAGTTTAAAAAGCTGGAGAAACGCCGTTTTATTGTGCTTGTTCCTAAGAATCTACCCTCATTACTTCTTGTAACTGTTGCACTGCCTTGGTTTCACTTTAACGAGCGTGCCATTCCCTTATAGTCCTCTCTTTCTTGGCTTTTTTAAGTTAACCAACAGTATTAAATGCTACTTAAACTCCTTATGCAGCGAGTATAAAGCTCCACTCTATTTCAAAGCTCTATGTTGGGAGAAACTACCAGCCACTTCGACTAACCAATCTAAAAACTTTAGAATTAGTTTTTCTTTAGGGTGATTCTCTAAATACACTACCGAGTAGTTAAAACCGTCTAGCGACACATCAAGGGGTTGCACTAAAAAACCCAATGCCACATCATCAGCGACATGAATACTGCTGCATAAAGCTACACCTTGACCTGCGATTGCGGCTTGAATGGCCAAACTTTCTTCGTTAAATTTAAGTCCACGATTTGGGTCAATGGTGTTTAGCCCCGTGACTTTAAACCAATTCCGCCAATTAGGAGCATCTATTCCAAAGTGAATCCATTCAAAATGCAACAAAGGATGATGCCTTAGATCCTCTGGAGCTTTTATCGGATGCTGGCTATCCAACAGACGCGGACTACACACCGGCATAAATACATCGGATGTAAGCTTGCAAACGGTCAAACCAGGATAGTTGCCTTTGCCGTATCGAATGGCTAAATCAACCGTTTGCCTATGTAGATCTACTACATCATTTGAGGTTTGTAGACGAAAATCAATTTTAGGATGAGTTCGTTGAAACTCAGATAAACGAGGAACCAACCACTTGGCTGCAAATACTGTCGTCACGCTCACAGTTAACGTGGTAGGTTCTGAAACTTGCGTTAACCGGGCGCTCGCTGCTGCAATCGCATCCAAGCTTTTGCTCACCGCCGGATACAAGAGTTGTCCCGCTTCTGTCAGCACCAGAGGACGGGGGCGGCGACGAAACAAGGATACCCCCAAGTGATCTTCCAGCACTTTAATTTGATGGCTAACTGCGGTTGGCGTGACATCCAGTTCTTCAGCCGCTTGCTGAAAACTCAGATGTCGAGCCACAACCTCAAAGATATGCAAAGCGTTGAGTGGTGGTAGCAATCGCATAATATTTTTGATGAGTTATTTTCATCTTCAAGATGAGTAAATTGAACTTGCACTTCTCATTATCCCTTGCTATTGTTCACATTAAGGAGCGGAAAATAGTTTTTTGATTGCTCATAAGCTTGCTTAAAACTCATCTAGCGCGCCGAGCCTTTAGGCAAGTTTTCTCAGACTTCTAGCTAGCAAAACTATCACGTCTGTGGATGTAGTGAACGTTGCATTCAACGGAGTCTGCTGAAATGTTTTGAGTTCAGGACGGGAGGTCCTCTTTATTTCAAGCAAACTCAACTACTTACAAGAAGAATCATGGTGGAATCTAACTTAGACTCAATTCAGGTACTCAGCGCATCCCAACTCTCAAATCATTTTCTAGGGGATGTGATTGAAATCTGCATTGTCACTCGCAATTATCAGCAAACGATGGCAGGACTCGTTCAATTGGGAATTGGTCCCTGGCGAGTCTATACTTTTAACGCTGAAACTGTTACGGAACAGACTTACAGAGGGCAGCCTGCTGAATACTCGATTAAAGTCTGTTTTGCTCAGTCCAAAAATGTAATCTGGGAAATTATGCAGCCGCTATCTGGTCCCACCATCTTTCAAGAATTCCTAGAGCGGCACAATCAAGGAATTCACCACATTGCCTTTAATTGTGGTGATCGCCCCTGGGAAGAACGTATCCAGGAGTTTGAGTCTAGAGGGTTCCGCTTGATTCAGTCGGGCAAGTGGATGGGGCAAAATGCCTTTGCATTTTTTGATACGGAGGATGCCACTACCACTATCTTTGAAACGTATTTCTTTCCACCTGGTTTTGAGTACCCAGAACCTGAAGCTTGGTTCCCCGCACCCCCTCCATAGGAGATCGCA
The DNA here is from genome assembly GCA_019359535.1 of Gloeocapsa sp. UFS-A4-WI-NPMV-4B04. Lineage (GTDB taxonomy): Bacteria > Cyanobacteriota > Cyanobacteriia > Cyanobacteriales > Chroococcidiopsidaceae > JAHHHE01. The sequence continues at coordinate 278 of JAHHHE010000209.1, read as the reverse complement.
AAAATGGCTACAGTGTTGAAAATTGACGCTAGTGCGCGCGTGACCCGTTCTCTCAGTCGAGGTCTAACGACTGCATTCACCGAACAGTGGTTGAAGTCCAGACCTAACGACACCCTGATCACACAAGACATAGGGCTGAATCCACCTCCAGCCATTAGACCTATCCTTAATATAAATTAACTGCAATACTAAAGAAGTAATTTAATTTTATGCATTTCAGGTGACCAGTCCTCTCAAACGCATTGAATCACATCCCCACGAAGCCAAGCGATTAGTTG
>JAHHHE010000208.1 GCA_019359535.1 Gloeocapsa sp. UFS-A4-WI-NPMV-4B04 | reverse complement strand
TTATTGCAATTCATAGTAGGAACTCCTAGCAGCTTGGGTTTTACCCAAATATCAAGCTATGGCATCCTACTTTTTTTTGTGCTTTTCACGCTACTCTGCCTGATCCCACTTTTTCGCGTTGCACCCATTTGGGAATTAAATCTCCTAGCAGTTCTTGAATCCCCTGTACCCCATGTTCGGGTTCGGGTGCATTTAACCACAAACAATCAGAATTAGGAGTGGGAGAAACCGATTCTAGCGCCGGATATTGCCCAGAGTTGATCCGGTGGGCATTACTGATGATCGAGCTTGCTTGAGCTTGGCGGAACACTTGGGTTAACCGGACTACTGGTACTTGTTCACTTGCAATCAAGTCACGCAGCACGTTCCCTGGCCCAACTGACGGCAGTTGATCAATGTCTCCTACCAACAGCAGTTGGGCATCAGTAGGGATTGCTTTGAGTAAGGAGTGAGCCAAGAACAAATCGAGCATTGAAGCTTCATCCACGACGATTACTTGTGCTTCTATCGGATTATCTACATCCCGTTTAAACTTCATCGTTCTAGGATCGAACTCTAGTAGCCGATGGATTGTTTTTGCCTCCAACCTGGTCATCTCACTCAAGCGTTGTGCTGCTCGTCCAGTGGGGGAAGCTAGCGCAATACTTTTGCCCATCGCTTTCATGAGGGCAACAATAGTACGAAGTGTAAAAGTCTTACCAGTTCCAGGACCGCCTGTGAGAATCAAGACCCGCTCACTCGCTGCCAACTCTACCGCCTGTCTTTGTAAGTCGGAAAGTTGCAGCCCCACAGCAGCAGTAAACCTGTTAATCCATGCCTGTACTCTTAACAAATCAACCGTGATTGGACGACTTAACAACTGTTGCAGTCTTTTAGCTAAATGCTGTTCGCTCTGATAAAAAGGTAGCTGATAGCAGATGTACTCGTGTTGTCGATGATCTTGAAGCACTATCTCCTCATCCATGCCCATTTGAAAAATCAAGTCTTTCACCACAATAGGCGATGGCTGGTGATCTGCTAGCGCTAGACGTTCTACTACCTTTTCGACTAATTCAGCATAGGGCAAGAAACAGTGACCATCTTCTGCTGCTTCCCCCAAAACATGAATAATGCCAGCGCGATATCTATATTCCGAGCCTGGGGCAATGCCCAGGTTTCGAGCAATCGCATCTGCTGTCACAAATCCAATGCCGTAGATATCAGTCGCTAGCTGGTAGGGGTTATTAGTGACAATTTCGATTGCCTTGTCACTGTACTGCTTGTAGATTTTGACGGCATAAGTTGTAGATACACCATGACTCTGGAGAAACAACATCACCTCTTTAATTGCCTTTTGCGTTTCCCAGGCTGTTTGGATCATCTTTACTCTTTTTTTGGCAATGCCTGGTACTTCTACTAGGCGCTCGATCTGATAGTCAATGATGTCGAGCGTGTCTAAACCAAAATACGCCACAATTCGTTTAGCTGTGACAGGCCCGACTCCTTTGATTAACCCACTGCCTAAATATTTTTCAATGCCTGTGAGCGTTGCTGGTTTAGTTTCCTGGTACTGTGTGACAGTAAATTGAGAACCGAACTTCGGATGTTCGCGCCAGAAACCGAACAGTTTTAGGGTTTGTCCAGCTTGAATGTTGGGGAAGCTGCCAACAATCGTTACTAGGTCTTTGTGTCCAGACGCTTTTAGCCGCGCCACGCTATAGCCTGACTCAGATGAATGGTATGTCAGGCGTTCCACTACCCCTGTCAGCGACTCGTGTTGATTTGAACTTGTAAGTCTGCTATCGAGATTAGAAGTAGTGGACATTTTACTTCACATTTATAAGACTATCCAGCTTTCAGCTTTAGCAGGGGTTATAGCTAGTATAGTAGTACATTATTACTACTATACTTCTTCAGAATTAACCCTGTAATATTCTTCCCAACCTGGACAATTATTGTAACTTCTGCGCCTGTAGCTAAAAAAGACTTGGACTAACTATTTCTGTTTCTGTTTCTGTTTGAGCATCTGCTTTAAACACTGCTTCCAAGCAGTTGCTTCAAGTGGGTTCGGATAACGACCAACTAAGGCGCTCAATTCTTGCTGTGGCTTACTCGTCAGTTCTCCTTTCACCCGGCTACCTAATAGACAGATGGCACGTTCTATTTTGTCTCTAGACTGAGGTATCTGTGGTGGCAATTGCTGATTAAACTTAGACATAGTTTTGTTCTATTCTCTCTAAGACTAATATAAGCGGCGTTGCATTCAAAATTTCATTTTCTGCTGTGATAGCACCATAATCGCTCTCCAAACATTGTAATTAGCTTGACTCAAAGTGAGTTAAATTTATGTGTCATCCCAAAAACTCCAGCACCTTTCAGGTACAGCCGTTTAACACATTCCGAAGAGGGCTTGAAAACGGCGTGTATTTTTCCATAGTGTCCAGCTCCTTTTGAATGGATGCAAAGAGCCAAAAGTCAAACCCTGGCTCAAACACCGTTTTATCATTTACTCAGAAGAACTGCCTGGTTATTACCTTGAGTTACCCCACCGTCTGCTTGCATTGTTTTAGGCTGCCCTACAACAATTGCCATTTTAGTTTGAGCAATAGCCTTACCATCTACACATACTATCCTTCTGTTAAGAGTGACGCTCTCATAGCCGTTGAAAACTCGATCATTAACTTTGACTTGAAAGACTGGCTTCTGGGGCTGCGGTTCGCTCGAAGTCGTTGCAGGAGAGAGTTGTTTTTTGCCAACAGAGATTTGGTCACGTTGCTGATTGGATTTAGGAGATGCTTTACTCGGTCGCTGCTGTTTGAGCGTTTCTTTGACTCGCTGCATCGGATTAGCAACTGGCAATGGTTGGGACTGGGATTCTATTTTAGGCTGCGCTACTTGCTGCTGTGTCTGAGTTTGGATGGCTCCAGGCGGTTGATTAGCTGGTGACAACTCCAAGTTGTCTAATGTTTTAGGTTCTTGTGTTTGAGTATCCTTAGCCTTCTTTTCAAAAACTTTAATGGCAGGCGACTCCAGTCTAAAGCCTACCGCAGTGGATTCCCCCATAAAACCTGATATCGTAGCCACCCAGGATGGATAAGACTGCTGTGCCTGCTCTAGCGCTGCAAACGCTTTAGCCTTAACGGTAATTGTGACCATACAATCGCCTGTATTGACTTCAAACTCCTTCCAGCCCTGAGCTACAGTTCTTACGTCATCAGGGAATTGATTCAGCTTGACGACTACCTCCATCTTGCCCGTTGTCAAATGAGCGTCGGCAGTGGGCAAATCTTGTGGTACTACATCAGGAGTTTCAATAGATTCTTCTATTGCTGGTGCGACAGCAGGACTCTTGGGTGCAGCAATGGTTGTATCTTCCTGAGACTCGGCTTTATGCTGGTTTGAGAATTGGGGCGCTTAAAGATGAAACGTGGATTGCTGCTTGCCTTTGTTGCTCTAGCCACATCAAGTCTTCTGCACTTGGCTCATAGGGTTGTCCACCTATTATTAGGGTTTCTCCGTCGCGGCGTACCCTGAGATCCCAAATCTGCCCGATTGCCTCATCGCTTAAGCTGCCTGCCAATGTGACCTTAAATCATGCCTTTTTCCCTCCCTGGCGCGGTGGCTGGTTACGCTGAATCCGAACATCGACTCTTCCAGAATCAATTGATTTAACTAAACCTACGACGCAGAACTGATCTAGCCTTAGTTCTGCTGTGGGTTCAGCTTTAAGTTGTTTCATCTCCGCGAGATCAAAGCGCAAAGGCTCAGTTTTGGGGTAGACCATCCAGCGAAAAGACTGGCTGAACAAATCTGGCTGTGTTGCGTACTCTGGATGACGATGTTTCAAACGACCGCGTAGCTGCCCGGTCATTTGAGCCGGAACACTTAAACCATCTTCGGTAACGAAAATACCTTGGTGTAGCTCGTCTTCACTGGGTTGATATGTGCCAGCTACCCACCCCACAGCGCGGTAGATAACTGCATCATTGGTGGACTTGGCTTAAGGAAGGCCCTGCTCAGTCTTGGATTCCATAGCGTTGCTCGATAAAAGTTAGTAAATCATCTTCAAAATCGGTCAAATAAAGCTGCCGTCCTAAACCCTCTAGAACATAATAAGCGCCCCGGTCAAGCAAACCGACATTCCGCAGACGGCGTATCCGCTTTAGGGTTTGGGGTAGTTGGCGGCGCACATCAGGTTCATCAATTTGTTTAAGGTTCTCTGGTTTCACGGTGAAAGTGCGCTCATAAACATCAACCTCTAGGGTAAAGTCATTTATGTGCGATGCGATCGCCCAACAGCCATTGTATTTACGTTCAGCACCCTCTAACCGAATTAGAGTGAAAACATCACCCGTAGAACAAAAATCGGTGGCACGAATCAAAGGCTTCTCCTTCAGGCGCTCCACAATGCCTTTAACGATGCGACCGCTAGGAACTTTATTGCCAGCTTGTTCTACTGCTTGTTGCCAGACCTCCATCTGCTCGTCAGGTGATTCCAAAGTCGTTAATGGTCTGACCTGAGATTCATTCGTCGGTAAAATTTGAGAACAATTTGTTCTCATTTCCAAATTCTCAAAAACTCCAGCAGCAGTTATTAAGTAGTCACCTTTACGCCGAGTCATCCCAAACCTATCCTGACAGTAATCCTCAAAATTTCGATGAGTTGAGCGGTACAAACGTTGCTCCCTTAATTGTCTTAGAGCAATTCCCGCCTCATAAAACGCCCTTTCAACTTTTAGCTCTAATCTATGACGCTCGGCTGCTTCCTGGGGGGTCAGTTCTTCCAATAGCTCGACCACAACTACTGGAATAGCTCTAGCCTCTTCTAATTCAGGCACTGGCTGAATTTCTGCCTGCTGATTAAATTCACTGTTCAGTAGCTCAAGGTCTAAAGGATTGCAAGACGTAGGAATGACAATTTCGTTATCGCTGTCAAACTGTACCCAAACTTCTGCCAGGGCATAACCCAAGTTGATTTCTTGAAACACCCCTAGCTTTCCAGTAACTCGGTGTCGGACGCGATCGCCCCTGTTGAAACTCTGGGCAACAGCAAGACGAGTTTCATAATTGCCTGATGTACTTTGGGCGCGTAATTTAGTTTTCGGCATAATGGCACAAGGAAATTTTTTGTTAATGAGCCAATTGTTCAAGCTGCATTTTGGTCAAAGCAATCGCTACAAGCCAAGTTCTCAATTTCAGACCAGGACAGCGAACGAATTTCACTCCACAATCGCTGCACTCCATTGGCTAAGTGGATCAAAATATCCCCGTTACAGGACTGCGAATAGGACATTAAACGACGGCGGAGCGCTTCATCTGCCCATTCCTTCCACCCGCTTCCTGGTTTAGTCAAGGATGGCTTCATGCCTTTGTTAACAGCAGAAATGAATAGCCCAATGCCTGGTTTATTTTTCCAAGTAGCGTTTGCTTGTTTAAAATACTCAAGCGCATCCGTAACACGCTCTGGATAGCGGTCGAGCGCACTTGCCAGGTTAGGATTTAGCTGCAAGCTATCCGGTAACTCGCAAGTGTACTTTGACAATTCCTGCAACAATTGGGTGCGTTCTGGTGATTGCAAGACAGGCAGTGTTGGTGCAAGCGTTGTCTGGGCTGTGGATTTAGCTTTCTTTGGCTTGGTCGAGTTTGCTTTTGATTGAAGTTTAGTTGTAGAAGCAGCACTGCGTCGGATAGCAGCAATCTTGGCTTTACCCGTGCTTGTTGCTAACTCGGTGGGTAACTGGAAGTCAGATATTTCTGACGCAATCAAAGCCCCTGGAATTGGGTTGAGAGCGAAAGAACTAATTAGCTGACTGAGGGTATTTTGAACCACATCAGCCACTTGCTGCGATAGGTAGTTTAAGTAACTGGCTACTTGAGGAGCTTGTTTAGCATTCTTAAAGTCGTCTGCTTGTTCGTCGTTAAGGGGCTGGTTTTGTTCTTGGGATGAAGTGACAGCAAAAACTAGCTCATCAGTTAAATTTAAATTTTCTTTCTGCCCCCCCATTTCTGGCTCAGAGGTTAGGGGGAGTACCTTGATTGGATTACCTTTAATTGGAATACCTTCGTCTGTCACTTTTGCTAGGGGTAGTGGTGTCAATTCTGCAACCACCCCCGTGTCACTTTTGCTAGGGGTATGTGTCTTCTTACCTGTATCACTTTTGATAGGGGTGACAGATTTGGTACGGGTGAACATAGCCCGGATTGTTGATAGCTGGTCGGGGTTTGCCCAAACAGATTTTGGTGTGGGTCGTCGCAGAGCGCTGTACCCTGAGCGCTCAATACTTTCGATTAGTCGGGCTGCTTCTAGTACCTGGAGCGCTCTTCGCGCTCGGCTCTCGCTCATCATGCAAGCTTTCGCCATATTCGGAATGCTCTCCCAGGCATCCGAGCGTCCAGCGCGGCGCACAATACGGGCGTAGATGCGAAACTCATAAGGGTTGAGTCCGTAGTCGTCAAAATCGCTTTTGACGAATAAACCTAGCGCCTGCTCATCTTTTACTGCGGTGGCAGTCATGGCAGTACCTCCCCATAGTTTTGGTTTAATACCTCTAGCTGGGTGGTGGCGATATCGCGGTCAATCAATAAATTTTCTAGCGAAGGGTGAGAATGTGTCTGTTTATGTTTGTGCATCTCGGTTTCCCTGTTTGGAACCGAGACTACGTGCTACGCGAACGCAATTGCTCAAACCCCTGCTAAAATTAGCAGTAACTAAGCTGGGTCGGGATGGCGTTCGTTTTGCGTAGCACTGTCTCGGCTTTTATTTTTTAAGAACTTGCTGTACTAATGCAGGCAAAGGACAACTTTAAGCTAGTAACGCCAAGTCTTTCGCAAGAGCGCTATTAACTAACCACTGTTTCCAGGTGGAACGGAGTGGTTCCAAGGGCTGGGTGAGTAGTTGCTGGAGTCCAGTTTTTAAAGCAGTCTGTCGTTGAAGTTTTTGCTTTGCTAGTTAAAAACTCGCATTGGGCTAAAAATATTTCTTGGTAAAAGTTTACTACGATTGCTGCTCGAAGGCAAGATACGCTCCTTTTGAGGCAAGCCGCCAGGAGTAGCATCGCTTTTGTTAACGCCTTGCCTGAATTTGAGCAGTAGTAATTACTTGCTAAAAACACTGCTACGTATCTATAAGCACTCACCCACCACTTTTGAAATGGGTTTAAGTTATTTAGTTTTAGGTTGACAACAGACACGCTAACGCTGCACAATACTAATAACAGCATCATGCTTGACCTCCTCGGTAAAAGTAAAGGTTGAGCCTTCGGTGGCGGAATGAAACAGTCTGTCTGATCCACAGACATTCCCCCCAACGGAGCTTATTCAATTGAGCATATTATACTTGGATTTGGCTATTAGTAAAGCTGAACCTAGCGAAATAATTTTGCTGAAATCTTTGTTATCTATTTGATCTTCCATCGTTATGCCCTGATAATGGTGTAAAGTGACATATTTTGAATCAAGGAATCGCTGCTCTTAGCTAATTCGCTCAACCTTCACTCCGGCTTTCTTCCAATCAGAAATGACGGCATTACAGCGCCTTGCATCTGGTTCAGCCAATAAGCCAATGCGAGCGAGGCGACTAATAACTACAACGATATCTGGTACGGGCAGGAAGCAGCAAACTACAGTATCCTTCAGATTAGAGTTGAACAAAACATTTGACTCTAAGAACTCATCAAACTGATCTGAGTTCTTACCTTGTGGTAAATACTCAGATGAAATAATGTAAGTTTTGGCTGGAATAACAGGTAGCCAGCCGAAACTTGGCGGAAAGGCAAATAATAAACTGACCTGATCTGGAACCCGCTCTAGAAATTCTGGCGAATTAGGATCGCCACAGTAGAGAAGATGCTTCCCGCCTAGTTGCCACCACTCTCCAGGTACATCAGGGGTGGAAACTGGTTGTTTTGGCTGAAGTCCTTGTGTTGCTGATCCAGGCTGTGGAAGTAAGACATTTGTTGCTTCAGTTCCCGGTAAAGTTTGTTTAGGAGGAAGAATTGCGACAATTTGCTGTTTAGGGCTTGACTGTGGCAATAGTGGTGCTTTAGTTGGTGTTGGCTCGTGCCGTTGCGAGGCTTCTTCTGATTGTGGCTCTATTTTGGGTTTAATCGAAGATGTAGCGTACTTCTGCTTGATTGTTTTAGCTGCTTTATGGGTGATAGATTCACCTGTTTTGGCACGAGCAATAGCTTCAACCCTTGCCGATTCAGGAGTTGCAGGTGCAGCTAGCTCATAAAGAGCGGAGGGGGCGAGGTCTAAATTTGCCAAATTAACAAACTGGAAGCGTTCACTGACTTGCATAAACCTAGTTGCAGCAGAGACGCTCCACTCGAATTCAGCATGGAGCCAATCTCGAAATCGCCCATGCCCTAGCTGTTTTTTCACCTGTGTGAGTTTTTGACCCACTTCAATAATGTCTTGAGCCGTCCGCTTCATCAGCGCCCGGATTTCACCAGTCTGCTGTTGAACAAACTGAGAAGTCTGAGGCTCAAGAGTGCTGTAATCAAACTGTTGGCGCTCTTTATGAGTGGCTAAAGCTGGCATGGGAAATATCCGAGCAATTGTAAGGCTATCGCCTTTAATTCTAGCTACCTTGTAGCATTTGTAGTTAAGCAAACTTGTTTTTCTCATCATCTAGTTGTTGAAGAATGGCTAAAAAGCGTTGTTTGGACTAAATTGTTTGGCTATGACGAGGCTATCTGATGTCGTTTTTCGAGTTCTTGCAGGGCAGCCGTGTTTAACCGCTTTAAATTGGCATCAGACCAGTTAGATAGGGCTTGAGAAACTAGCTCTATCCGATGCGCTAAGACTTGCCACAAAGCATCAACCTGGTCGTGGCTAAGATAATCTACATTTAATAGCAGTGCGTTACACAGAGTAGCGATATCAATATCTGGCGGTTGAGGAATTGCCTCTGGGCAGTTATCGGCATCGCCGGATGAGTAATTAGACAATATGTCTAGAAGCAAATGCTCATGCCTTTTTGGTGGAGTCCAAACAGGTGTTGCCTTTGGTTGATGGCCGCCTTGGGCGCTTTGTTTAGCTCGGCTAGCCTTGGACGGCGCTGCCTGTGGCGAAAATTCTTTTCTAGGTAACGGAGATTGCTCCTGCTTGCTCCAAGTGGAGCTTTCTGTCTCAACGGTTAAGGCATCAACATCAATAGTTACTAATTGGTCAGTTGTGATTTCAGTTACTTTTTGATAATGGTCAGCAATCTGTTTAGCTTTAGAATAACTAATTAGCTCTCCTTTACTGGCACGTTCTATCGCTTCAAGCCTTGCTGCCTCTGGGGTAGAAGGAGCAGCCAATTCGTACAGTGCCGAGGCAGCGATAGATAAATGAATCAAATTGGTGTATTTAAATTGTTCAGCTACCTGCATAAATCTAGTCGCAGTTGATATACTCCATTCAAACTCGGCTTTTAACCAACTTCGGAAATGTCCGTGACCTAGTTTTGCTTTCACCTCAACCAGTTTCTGCCCAATCTCAAAAATGTCTTGAGCAGCACGTTGGATTAAAGTTTTGATTTCATTGGTACGTTGCTGGATAACAATTCGGGTTTCTGGGTTGAGGGAAGCATAGTCAAAGTCTAATACTTTAGGCTCTAATGGCTGTTCTTGAAGTCGAGAGGGTGGTTGTAGAGTCATAGTTGAGATTTGCTCCGGTTAAAATATCTCGCTTGTGTCTGGTCGTACTGGCGCAATTAATTACTACTTGGAAAAAGAATAGGGAAGGGTAAAACTACTCAATAGCCTCTTGTTGTACGGTTGTACTGCCTTTGGTCGATAAGCGCGATCACTTACCTTTATGGTTCTTCTAGCCCCTGGATATTTTGTGGTTGCTTGTGTGGGCTAAAAGCCTTTTGCTGTAGGGAATGAATAAATAAATTCGGCGCTTGTTCGTCGGCTAACACTTCCCCCAGCACCGCCTTTAATGCAAGCGAGTAAGCCTCGTCTTCCAACACGGGATACTCGCGGAGGTAGGAAGCGCTAGACCAGCCCTGCCTTCTGTCATAGTCGAATCCATGACATTTGAGGATTCTCTTGATTGTCTGGCGGTCTTTGGTAGATTTCGGGTTTAAGCCAGCATCAGCAATCAGTTGGGTGAGCGATCGCCCAGAAGAACTACCAACTTCATGACCAGTAGCATCGAGGAAGCGATCTCGGTACACCAGTTCTTTGGGTCGGAGAGTTTCGCCGCGCAGCCATTCTAATACAGCAGGGCTGGTGGATAGAACGATGGCATAGCTCGTGTCCTGATAGTGCTGCTTGGCTCGGATTAACTCTAGTTCCAACCTCATGCGCTCAGTTTCCGCTTGTGGGAGTGAGTAACTACCAGTTTTACGAATGGATGGTAAAACTTGATGGAACACCCATCGTTGGAACCTTTTAGCTATTGGTTTACGAGACTTAGATAATAGACGGTAAAGTCCAGGCTCAGTCACAGTCAGCATTTCCTGTTCACCGCCAGGGGTACTGACAATGGCAGTACCCTTTTCGTCATCTTCTAGTCCACCGTCTCGGTAAGTTTTTCCACCTTTATCTTTGCGCTCACGTCCATTAACTGCTAGTGAGGTATCTATGCCTAAAATCACACAAATATCGGCGGCTACCCATTCTGGATTATCGGTAGTACCAACGTAACGGACTCGATGTCCTTCAAAATCGAAAATTGATAGATTGGTCATTGCTGCAACCTCCAATGTTTAATGGTTCAGGTTGTGGGATGAAACCGCGTGACTCTTGACAGGAAAGAGCGATCACTACTGATATTCTTTTGAAAAAATTAACTGCTTTCCTTAGCCCATTGAGTGCTTTTGGACTTCTAAGCAGCGTTAAAGCTTTACTCTCTCTCGGCAGCACCAGGTAGGGGTCTGATCCGAATCCGGTCTGTTTCGACAACTGTAAACAGCCCACTCCAGTCACTTTGAGTCGCCAAAACTGAAATGACTATACTAATTAAACTGGTGGGTTTTAACCCTGTTTTATCACTCTGGCAGTAATATAATAAAGTACAAACGCTAGAACCAAGACCCAGAGTATGGTACAGCCTCGTCCAGCCGCACCAACAGTAAAGTTTGTAGACGAATATTGTCAATGG
>JAHHHE010000207.1 GCA_019359535.1 Gloeocapsa sp. UFS-A4-WI-NPMV-4B04 | reverse complement strand
CTGATGATGTTGCCTTGAGCATCCCGAATAATCACTTCGATGCTTGCCATAGGTACCCCTGTGATTGCCTGACTTCAGTGCATCCTAGCCTTTTTTCACTCTATCAACCCAAAATTTAGAGGTGGCAAAATATTATGAGCAGTAGACTCGCTAACTCCAAATTCAATACCTAAGTATTGAAATGTGTGAAACTGAGATAAATAAACTAATGTTAAAAGCATTTGGTCACGCCAGGATAGTTTTGGTTTACATCCAGCTCCTTTGCTATTTAAGCGAAACTTAGCACTCTCTATCTCTACTTGTTTTTGATGATGTCTCACTTCAGCTTGAGTAAACAGTTGCTGTAGCTGTTGGTAATTAATCCCAGCTAAACGCTTGGTCTCTTTTGGATGTTTTTCAATGTACTCTAGCAGTAAACTCACGTATCTTACAGCGGTTAATAAACGGTTTAGTCTTCTATTCTGACAACAAACTTAATTTTTGGAGAAGTCTGCTTGATAAATAGTAAATATGAAATCTGCTCAATTACCGAAAGAGGGTTACTAATTCCGTTATTCCAAAAAGTTGTCCAAAGGCGATCAACCTTTGACTTCATTTCACCCGTAATCATAAAGGTCTTACCGCCGTGTGGAAATTAAGCTGCAAGACAACGTAATTATATTCAGTAGCATTTATGAGATCGCATATCTTGTCTGTTACCACTCTGAGAGTTTGCTTTAATACCATTTTTGTCCTATTACCATTGTTGCTACTAAACTATGCGATTGAATACTTCATCCCCTTTTATGTACACCTTTGTAAGCGATAATTTATTTTAACTTTCGATCACCAAAGCTAGTGAAAAATGGGAATTCTTGCTTTCCTAGTGATACTAGACCTGTTGGGAAATAGGGAGCAAAATCGCTGAAAGGCTTGCCATAAATAGGTTTCAAGGATTTTGATCTAAAGTTGCTAAAAAGCTTGTCAGGGCTGGGTTTCAAGGATTTTTGAGCTTATTACCCGACAACTCTACTTTGTTGCCTTAGTTTAATAGCCTGGGGTTTTGGGATCTTCAGATCCTCAGCGTCTACCCAAAAGCATCAATCTAAAAGCCAACCATCTCAGCACCTACTACCCAAGGGTTTAGAACCCCAAAAGCGGGATACGGTAACACTAGCTAAACCCACGCTCCCCCAATTACCGCTTCAAAATAAAATAATTTCGACCAGCACTCGCACGATTGCCCCAAGGCAGTCACCAGCCTTCAAAAAGAGCCCGACGCGATCCACCAACAAGCACCAGCAGAATATTCAGCATGGCGATCGCGTACTTCAGCAACTTCGTAGCAAGGCAACTGAGTTTGAGTTACCGATGGCGATCGCTATGCTCCGCAGAATGAACCCCTATGCTTGTGAGGAGTTGTTACTAACTTGCTGCAAGGAACAGGGCTGGCAGATGCAGCGCAACTTTCGGTACAGTAATGATGGCGGGGTGGATGGTCGAGTAGTGATTAAGGGGAAGCTGTACTTGATCCAAGCAAAACGCTACACCGGACACATTAAATCAGAGCATATCCGAGACTTTCATAGCGTTATTGAGCAGGAGGGAGCGGCTGGCGGATTTTTCATCCATAGTGGGAAAACGGGGCAGATATCTAAAGAGTTACTACGTGATTTTGGCATAAATTTAATTAGCGGTCAGCGACTCGTTAATTTTGTATTGGGTCGGCAGGTAAAGATTTTAGGAACAACAATGCCCATTTCCAAGAGGCTTAATAACAGCTAACAGGACAAAAATAACTTAGCCTCAAAATTGCGACTCAGCGTAGCAGTTGCCCACTACTGCTACTCAATTGCCGCTCAAGACTAATAGAGTCGCCAGCGCGTTGCCCAGCAGTGTATCCGTCTCTGGTCACTCTTGCTTTAGAACTTGATTTGCGCCGAGTTAGACTAATTCCTTGTTCACGCCGCCAAAGTGAGATCGCCTCTTGTTCCTGTTAGTGAGCCATTCGGCAAGCCAGCCCAGTTACAACAGTATTGGGGATACCTTGAGTATTCATCTGTCGTGTTTGTTCATCAATCCGTTCTGAAAGACGCTTTGAGCAGCCAGTAATGAAACTCGATTTCCATGTGCGCCAATTTGGTTCATTGAAGGGTTCGATGCCAGTGCCTTCAATTTGGCTTAGATAAATACGCCATGCCTGTTTTCGGACTTGACACCATCAGTTGCCAAGCGTTCTACCGTTTTTGTCAGGTAATCGTATAGTGATTGAGCGATCGCTACGTTATAACTTCTGGTACAGAACACGTTGGATGTGTCGAGCATTGCTACTACCTATCTACTCATAAATAGAGTCTAGTTAGCTTATCTACAACTGTAATACAAAGATATTGTTGGATGATTTACCCACTGCTGTTACTATATTCCATCCAACTAAGAACTGCTATGAAGAATGAAACTTGTTTGCGATACTCAGGTGTCCGAGTTTATATATCAAGGTTTTTGGTATTTAGCGCCTACGTTGCGATTACCGTTGCGGCTTTCTCACAGTCCGGCTGTATGCGCGAGAAAACGAAAAAGATTGTGGGATTTTCGCAGACAGAGAACATCGGTCCGTGGCGCGTCGCTGAAACGAATAGTATCAAAGCCGAAGCCGCCAAGCGTCAGGAAACTTACGAATTTCTGATGACGGACGCACAGGGGCAGACATCGAAACAGTTCTCCGACATTGAGGATCTGATCGCCCGGCAAGTTGATGCTATATTCCTCGCACCACGCGAATATGAGGGGCTTACACCCGCCCTGGAAGCGGCGAGAGCGGCAAAAATACCAGTATTTCTCATTGACCGTGAAGCTGCGGGAAAACCAAGCAAAGATTTTGTCACATTTATTGGGTCGGATTTCATCGTCCAAGGTTATCGCGTTGGTAAATGGCTAGCTCAAGCAACCGATGACAAGGCAGCGATCGTGGAACTCACCGGAACGGCAGGTTCGTCAGTTGCAATTGATCGGGCTAAGGGGTTTCGCGATGCGATCACGACCTATCCCAATATGAACATCATCGCCACGCAGACGGCAGATTTCTCGCGGGCTGCTGCCCAGCGCGTCATGGAAAATATCATCCAGGCTAAGGGTTCCGACATCACCGCAGTGTATACTCACAACGACGAAATGGCATTAGGCGCTATCCAAGCTCTCAAATCCGCAGGCATGAAGCCCGGCAAAGATGTAATCATTGGATCTATCGACGGTCAGAAAACTGCGCTTGAGGCAATTATTCGTGGTGAGCTTGGCGTGAGTGTCGAGTCAAACCCGCGTTTTGGTCCGCTTGTTTTCGCCACGATGGAAAAGTATTTTGCTGGCGAGAAAATTCCTCCCCGGATCATTCTCAAGGATAAACTCTTCGACGCGACCAATGCCAAAGATTTCGTGCATGAAGCATACTAAGTAGCTCCTACCTTAGAATAAAGAAAAGATAGCCAAGAACTATCCTTAGCCTCTACGATGAACAAAAAACATTACTATTGTACGAAGTGAAGGATATCCCCTATGGGCAATTAGGACAAAAACTAGGTAAGGTCGATGAATCAGGCGACTTCAACTGTCCTGTGCATGACGGACATCAAGAAAAGTTTTTCCGGCGTGCCAGCGCTATGGGGCGTTAATTTTGAATTGCAGGCAGGCGAGATCCATGCCCTAGTCGGCGAGAACGGCGCTGGCAAATCGACGCTGATCAAGATCATGACCGGAGCATATCGGCGCGACTCAGGCTTTATAGAGTACGGCCAGAATAGCGTTGCATTCCAGAACCCGACCGAGGCGCAGGCGGTAGGCATCATAGCCGTCTACCAGGAAATCCAGCTTGTGGGTTTCCGAACCGTTGCCGAAAATATTTTTCTGGGCAGGGAGCCGCATTCTTTCGGCATCATCGATAGACGGCGCATGAACACTGGGGCAGCCGAGATTTTGAGGCGCTTGGGGTTGCATATTAATCCGCGCTCTCCTGTTGGTTCGCTCAATATTGCCCATCGCCAGATGGTAGCAATCGCCCGTGCCATATCGTTTGGGGCACGGGTGCTGATCCTTGATGAACCCACAAGTTCACTTACTCAAACCGAGGTTTCTGTCCTTTTTGATGTCATACGTCGCCTAAAGTCGCAAGGGACATCAATTGTTTACGTCAGCCACCGTTTGGAAGAACTTTATGCCGTGTGTGATCGCGTTACAGTCCTACGTGATGGACGCAACATCGTAACCCAGCCACTGACTACGCTCAGTCGCCTGGATCTCGTCTGTCATATGCTGGGTCGTAAGCCCGATCAGGTGAGCAAAGGAGTCACGGCGTTTGCGGGACGACCGCAAAACGCGGTATGTCGGTCAGTGCTCCTACAGGCAGAAGCTCTCAAATATCAGCACTGCCAGGGGAGTGTCTCAATTGAAGTGCGGCACGGCGAAATTGTCGGGCTTGCGGGTTTGCTTGGCTCTGGTCGCAGCGAAACGGCGCGCGCTCTGTTCGGGGCTCAACCACTTGATGATGGAACCGTAAAACTCGAAGGTAAACTTCTCGAGCTGCGTAGTCCCCATGATGCGATCAACGCGGGGATGGCTTTCCTCTCCGAAGACCGCAAGGCGGACGGCATCATTCCTGAGCTTTCGGTGCGCGAAAACCTAACGCTTGCTGCTCTACCGACCCTTACCCAGTGGGGCATTGTTTCCCGCAAACGACAGGACAAGCTTGTCAACCGTTTCATGCAGCGTCTTAGTATCAAGGCGGTCAGCGCCGAGCAGAAGATCCACGAACTATCGGGCGGCAATCAGCAGAAGGTGCTGCTGGCGCGATGGCTATGCAAGAATACGAAGCTTCTTCTCCTCGACGAGCCGACTCGTGGTATTGACATTGGTGCAAAGGGCGAGATCCAACGGCTGATCGCTGAACTGGCGGAGCAAGGGCTTGGGGTTCTGATGATTTCATCAGAAGTGGAAGAGCTCGTTGAAGGTTGCCAGCGTGTCGTCGTCCTACGTGACGGGCAGTCAGTCGCTCAACTGAGTGGCGAGCAGAAGAACTTACAGGCAATCTTGCACGCCATAGCAGAAGGCGCAGATTGTCAGCAAGCCGTTGGTGGATAATGTGAAGAGCAAGACGAAGATGAAGAGCAAGAAGCGGGGTTCAGGTTGGAGAACGTTGTGGCACCCAAACTTCGGCGCACCTGCGGCGCTCCTAATTCTCTATATTGCAAATGCCGTCTTTACTCCACGTTTCGCTACAGTTAGCAACACCTTGAATATGTTGCTCCAGGTGTCTACGACAATGTTAATTGCAGTCGGGATGACATTCGTTATTGCCTCACGGGGCATCGACCTCACAGTCGGCTCTACTATGGCATTAGTTTCAATCATTGTGGCATTGCTGATCAATCACGGGATGGTGATCGCAATCTGGGCTGCTTTGAGCGCTGCTTTGTTGATCGGTCTGATCAACGGCTTTCTGATCTCACGGCTGAAACTTGACCCCCTGATTACCACCTTGGCGGCTCTGATCATGTGGCGTGGGGTTGCTCAGGTTGTTGGCGACGGTCGGATTGTTCCCTTTGCCCATCCTACGCTCGAAGCGCTGGGCAAGGGCTACGTCGGACTTATCCCAATTCAGGTCGTGATTGCGGCAGTCGTGGTTGCGTCCGCTTTCTTCTGCGTCCGTTCTACGCTTTTCGGGCGTTATCTCGTTGCAGTCGGCGGCAACGAGGCAGCCGCCAGGCTTACGGGCATCCGTACCGAGCGTGTGAAATACAGCGTTTATCTAATTAGCGCCCTGCTTGCTGGGTTAGCTGGGCTAGTCGAGACAGCGAGGCTCGCTATAGGCGATCCTAGCAAGATCGGTGTCAACGCAGAATTCGAGGCAATCGCAGCCGTTGTTGTTGGCGGCACGCCCTTCTCTGGTGGTCGCGCTAATGTACTCGGAACTGTTGTAGGAGCTCTGATCATGCAGGTAATTTCCACAAGTTTCAATATGCTCTTGATTCCGTTTACCTGGTCATTGGTTTTGAAATCCCTAATCATTCTTTTCGCTGTTTTTGTCCAGCGTCCTCAGGAGGTCTAAGCATCATGGCTGCCACCAGGTTTCTTGGGCTTGCAGGTACACGGCTGTTGAGGCTCCTCACCTCGCAGGGGGCGCTACTGCTGCTCCTGAGTTTGGCTCTCTTCGGCTCGTTTCGTTATCAAACGTTCCTGACACCTCTTAACCTCATGAACATCATGCGGCAAAACAGTATGCTGGCGATCGTGGCGCTGGGCATGACTGTCGTGATCCTAAGCGGAGGAATCGATCTTTCCGTGGGCGCTTTTGTTGCTCTAGGCGGTGTCATCGCAGCAATGCTCGCTCCTGCGGGAAGTCTCGTGGCGATCATTGGCGGTATTGCCAGCACTGCCTTGCTTGGTATGGTAAACGGTCTTCTCGTGTCCCGCGCTCTGCTCCAGCCGTTCGTTGTGACGTTATTCACCGCCAGCGCTGCGCGCGGACTGGCGCTCTCACTCACCGAGGAAAAGTCAATTGCTGTATCATCGGCAGCCTCAGGACTTGTTTGGCTGGGCAGGGGTTTCATTGGTCCTGTCCCTGTCCCCGTGCTGATAGTTGCGCTTTTGTATTTCGCAGCTTGGTTCATGCTGCACAGGAGCTTATTAGGGTTGCACATATTTGCTGTCGGCGACAACGAAGAAGCCTCGCGGCTCATGGGCGTAAACCCAGACCGAGTGAAGCTCGTAGCCTACACGATCAGTGGTCTGCTCTCAGGGCTTGCTGGTGTTGTTCTCGCGGGTCGCCTGGGGGCGGGTCAGCCTGTGGCTGCCTTCGGCTGGGAGACGGATGCGATCGCTGCCACCGTCATGGGAGGAACATTTCTCGGAGGAGGGCAGGGAAGTGTGTTGCCAACGCTTATCGGTGTCCTGCTGCTGGGAATGATATACAACCTTCTAAATCTTGAAGGAACCATTACCCCGTGGTGGCAGCTCGTACTCCGGGGCGGCTTCCTGCTCCTAGTCGTGATCTTCCAGCAGCGTGTGGTCAAAACAGCCGGGTGATATTGTTCGTCTCCTACAGCCTTTTAGAGCAGAGTGGTACAGTTGTCGAGAGTACGCTTTTGGTATTGTCGCTGGGGTAGTCCCAAATGACTCCACCAGCAGCAAGATTTCCCAGGGCGATTGGCGAATCCATTCAATCCGCACAAACGTATCAGCCAGAATTTGAGCAGTTAGTCGTCTATTTATATGAGCCGGCTAGTTCAACAACATACATGGATCAATTTGGTGTCAGTGTATTATTCAGCTTTGACTCAAATGAAGTGGAACTATACAAAGCGATTTCGACACCAGCTTGCAATTAACGGGACTTAGACAAAAATTAAGCCCAAATAAAGCCCAAACTGGCTTTATAAGCAGAAAATACGTTACGGTTAAGAATCAACCAATCGAAAAATCGAAAAGACATAGCTGTTCTAAAAGCTTCTATTGCTTCAGTAAAAGTGTTCAAAGGTTTGTTTGCCCACCTACGTCTCAAACCGCCTGTCATCTGATGCCAAAGAATAAAAGTATAGGCACAGAACACCAAGATAAAATGCCGAATTAGACTTCTTTTATCTCGGACTTGATATTCTTTCAATCCTAACCATCCCTTGGCTTCTCGATAGAAAACTTCCACCCAATTCCGTTGAGAATAGGTATCAACTATCCATTGAGGTGTAACCATTGATGAGGAAACATTAGTAATAAAATAATCGATATCAGTGGCTTGAGAGAAAGTCTCTGCGTTCATGACGATGGCAATATTTCGCTTTCCCTTCAGTTGCAATATCTCTATTTCTCTAGTTGCTACCCATACTGTTCTTGGCTTATCTAAGCTTAGTTGAATTTCGGTAAAATCCTCTTTGGCTAAACTCTGTGCTAGTTCATCTAGCCTAATTGTTTGTTGAATTTTATCTTGAGGAGTAACACGTACTTTTCGATTTTTAGCTAATCCTCCTAAATACTTCAATTCTCGCTTCTCTAGCTCTAATAAGAAGGATGTATTATTGCCATATCCAGCATCTACAATTACTATCCCAGGTTGATATTTTCTGTCTAGAGTTTTATCTATTAGCTTGATTGCTAGTTCAGTTTTTTTTTCAAATAGGGGGTCTTGTTTCCCTTCGGATAGAGAACTAGCGTGCTGATATAACTCTATATCTAATGGTAAGCTTTTTCTCCCATCATACAGATGCGTTGTTACTACTACTATTCCATTATCTGTCTTGCCAATTTCTCCGATATATTGCCTTCCCACTCCCTGTGTAAAATTACCACTCTTCCTATGACCCGAATCGTCAACTATTAAGCTAAAGCCTCTACTAATTCTCGTCTGACTACACTTGTTCATAATCTCTAACCGACGCTCATTCACTTGGCTACTAGACCAAGGGGAATCAGTTAAAAAGTGGTCTAATCGGTGGTAAGCCACTCCTACAGCATTCTCTGCCATTTGAGACAGGTTTTTTCTCTCACTTTCACCCAATAATCCCCCTACATAGTGTCTAAACTCTCTTTTTTGAGCCTTATGAGTAAACACATCATCAAATCGTTGACACCATCTTTCAAAGCATGGAGGCATGGCTGCGGGGGTGGTTTCTTTCATGAGCTTTTCTCAACGTGAAAGCTATGCTCATTAAGCATTGTACTCTTTTTTACTCTCTTGTTTTGTTTAAGTCCCGTTAAAGGCTAACTTCTACTCATTAATCCGCTAATAGCGAAGCCCCAAAGCACTTTAGAAGGTTTATCTAACAGCAGCTTATCTGTATCTACAACATTAATGGTTATCGCACTGCCTTTGTTTCTGTTTAGCGAAGCATGGTCGTCAGTCTACTCTATGCTCTATGCTCCGCTTTTCTACCATGCATTGCGCTTACGAATAGCGACCATCGCCTTTTAAATGCAATGTTAGGTTTGTTTCTTCGCTGTAACCCCTACAGTTGCATAGTAGACTGCCCATGTGTTTAGATCTTTTGCAAATTGACAATACTGCTCAATATCCTGTTGTGTTGCTTTGCCTGTTTCAATGTATTTCTCTGCTAATTGCATAGTAGACATTTTCATTACTGTTGCTACTCCTGAACCACCTTTCGATAAAGGGGTATAGTTCTCCACCGATATCTGCTGCAAGCTAAACCTTTGAAATATTGCAGGCAGTTTAACACCCAGCGCGTAATCCATGCTTCTGTTACTAAACATCTGCAAAATTGCTTGATTCACTCGATTAACCGACTGACAAACCGATTCCTCGCCAATAATTGCTCTAGCCGCCGAAAAATCAGGTTCTTCAATAACAAGCCACCCACCAGGTTTGAGCAAATCTATCATCCTCGATAGCGCAACTTGGAAGTCCGGGAGATGGATGAGAACATAACGAGCATGAACCAGGTCGAAGGAGCGACTTTCAAATTGAAAATGCCGAATATCCCCTTCCAGCACTTCTACATTGGACAGCTTAATATTCGCTACAAAACGAGTGTCTAAATCAATAGCAACTACTTTACCGCCTTGCCCTACAACTGTTGCCATCCATTGCGTGATTGAGCCTGCCCCTGCTCCAACTTCAAGGCATCGCCAATTTGATGTTATCCCTGTTGTTTGAATCTGTTTGCGGCTTGCTGGATCGAATACTTGTTCAATTGCCTGGAGGCGTTCAAGCTCTTTGGCATTTTGAGAATCGCTAAAGACATATTCAGACATTGACATTACACCTCCGCGATCTAATCTAAGCAACTACACACAAACTTAACTCTCATTACCCTATCAACAACTTACAAATACCGTCTTACTGACTACTAAAAGCAGCATAACGGTTGCGTTCAACAAGGGTAAATATCCTCAAACTCAACGCTAAAGGCTTGCTTGTACCTGCTGTAACACAGTTGTTATCCGGCTATTATCCGATTCCACCGTTCTCGCGTGAGCTGCCATCCGGTTTGGCTCCATCCTCGCGCCTGCATCCAATCTGAATTAGGACGCGAACTGACCGCTACGAATCCATACCGATGCGCCAAGCGTTCGCACTTATGGAAAAGCCTCGAACCTCTTGCAGTCCCAACTCTCGGAACCCAAATTCAAGTAGACCACTCGCTACCTCAATAGCGTAGCGATAACGTCCCCAATACTCTGGCGCTAACTCAATCCCCATTTCCGAAGAGTCATCACTATAGCCCTCACCGCGTAGCCCACAGCAGCCAAGTAACTCCTTCGGGTTCTGCAACGGCACAATAGCGAATTGATAATTGCGCCGGGGTTGTTCATTTGCCCACTGAATAAATAGGCGGAGTAGCTCTCTTGTATATTCAGGTTTCACGAATTCTGGTTCGCAGAATTCGGCATAACGTGGATCAGCATGGTAGGCAAGAAAGGCTGGCTCCAAATCAGAGCTAAATTCTCGCAGCAGAAACCTTTTAGTTATGATCTCCATACTCAATAGACCGTACCATAGCTATCTAACAGCACACAGTTACTTTTGATTCTAACCAACATTACTTCTCGTAGTTCGTCGGCTCCAACGCAGTGTTAGGTTACTCTTCACCTAACTGTTCCAAATACCCTATTCCTGTTGACTGCTATATTGCTGTGCTTAAATACAGCCTAAAATTTCTTGATTTCGTGGTGATCTCTGCTCTCTATAAGGCGCGTTCGATCATGATTTCGTCCACATATCTCCCGTTGATCTTTGCGTGTCTTTGCGCCGTTCCAATGAGCCGAAAACCTTGGCTGAGATAGGTTGCTAATGCTGCTGGATTATCCGCACGCACATATGCAAATAGCTTCTCGTATCCCTGGCAGCGAGCGGCTGCAAGCGTAGCTTTGAACAGGCTTCTACCAATACCCTGTCGTCGACATGAGAGAGATACATAAGTTCCAATTATTCCTACATGGTCGAAGGCAGAAGTATAGAACCCATTTGGGATCTCTGATGACAAGATAAGCTGAGAAATAAGTGGTTATGCAAAATCAATTACATAGTTATCTCCAAATTCTCTCAGCACTTTTTCCACATAATCAACTAAGCTTTGCCAGCTAGAGTAAGCGCTCAATTCAATCCACTCGTACTTCATGAAC
>JAHHHE010000206.1 GCA_019359535.1 Gloeocapsa sp. UFS-A4-WI-NPMV-4B04 | reverse complement strand
CGCGTTTTACAATTGCACAAGTTTTAAGTACAAATCCATCGGGTAGTGGGCGGTGCATAATGACTGGGATTTCACCTATCTTTGATAGTTTTAAAATACCGTTACTTAGAGTTGCACCAGCCTTGGGGCAGTTAATTCTAGGATAAACGAATGAACGCAACTCGCCCCTATTTTTGAATTTAGGACGACCACCTCTCTTTCCTTTTTTATCTGGAATCATCCAGCGTTCCCAAGCTTTTTTAAGTCTTTGCAAATTAACTTGCTGTGATTCCGCCCAGATATCTTTATATTCGGGAAACAGTATTTTTGTTTCTTTAAGCGCTAATTGTTGAGTGTAATAGTCTACTTTTTCTGGTATTTCACCTATCGGCTCACTTATCAAATTACAACGATCTATCTGGCATCGGGTACGCCGTAACCAGTCTAGACGTTGCCCCAACGCATAATTCCAGTGTCGCCGCAATAGCTCTAATGTGTAGAGCATTTTCGCTTCCTGTTCAGCGCTAGGTTTAATTCGGTAGCAATAAGTAAGTATCATAAAATTAATTATAAGCTTACCGTCTTCGCAATGCAACTAACTCATAAGCATGGTTTTAGGTCTATTTATGCACTCACTGTCCACGTTGTCTTTGTAACTAAATACAGGCGTAAGGTGATAAGTGCAGCTATGATGTTGCGCCTGAGAGAGATATTTGAGGAGACTTGCGACAAATGGGAGTGTCAGTTAGTTGAATTTAATGGTGAGGCTGACCATGTACACTTGCTAATTAACTTCTCTCCGCAAGTGCAGTTATCTAAGCTAATAGCAAATCTAAAAACCGTCTCCAGCCGACTGCTACGAAAAGATTTCAAGGTAGAGTTAGAGCGTGTCTATAGTAAACCTGTTCTATGGACTGGCTCGTATTTTGTTGCTAGTTGTGGCGGAGTGACTATAGAGACGTTACGCAAGTATGTTGAGGGACAAGCTTCGCGAGAGAGTTGAAAACCCTGTCGGCAATTCCCCACCCGTTATATTACTCTTAGTAATTAACGGGTGGGGAATTGCCGTTGAATGTTGGAATGCCGACTTGCCGCCCAATGGGGGGCGGACTGTTTGAGGTTCGTACCAATCTGCCGCAAGGTCGAATTGCCCGTGTACTGTTCTGCATCTATGACGGCAGTTGCGTTTTACTTCATGGATTTATCAAGAAGACCCAGAAAACCCCAAAGAAAGACTTAGATTTGGCAAAAGATCGTAAACGAAAGTTGGAGGCGGTTTGATGAGCAACAACCCCTATATCGGTTCGTCTGTTGACGACCTTCTAGAAGAAGAAGGTACACTTGCCTCAATTAATGCAATTGCACTCAAGCGAGTTATCGCTTGGCAGGTTCAACAGGCGATGGAAGAAAAGAAATTAACCAAGACGGCAATGGCAAGGGAGATGAAAACAAGCAGATCATCTCTCGAACGACTTCTAGACCCAGAGAACCCATCGGTGACACTAGATACTATCGAGCGTGCTGCTAAAGCAATTGGCAAGCGAGTGCGTCTTGAATTGATAGACGCAACCTAAAAGAACGTTGGTGCGGCTGTCCCTACCCTACTCCGCCGAAGGCGGAGTAGGGTAGGATAGCTCGGCGATTCCGCTTTATAGCGGAATCGCCAATTAATTAGCACGGGTTATCCTATCTGCGTCGAGGTTATCCAGCTTGCCATCTTTGTAGAATTGGATAAATTGGGTGAGTGTCGCGGTCGCGGTTGTCCCCTGCTCCTGACATCGTTGTATGAAAGCAGACCACAACTCCTCGTCACAGTTAAACGATGCCAGCTTCTTGTTGCGTCCTGTATTACTCATGTCAAGGTTTTGTCTAGGTAAAGTTTAGGTAAGCAACTACTTTATTTAGTTGTCATGGTAAGACCTAGATTGAATAAAGGTAAACAGAATGGTGATCGCTAACGGTAGCAATGGTTTAACCAGATACCTCAGTTTCGTTTAAAAAGATGTTATCTCTATCCTTACTTCTTTAGGACTACTGTTTCTAATTCTCTAGAAACAACCTCTTAAGCGAAATGTTTCTGGCTGAATCTCTCCAGCTTTTGTAGTGTCACAACCTATTATTACGCACCAAATACCGTAAATTTATCACAAATGAATATTTATGAATAACCTACTTTATGTTTTGTAGTACCAGTATTTGTTCTAATATTTGTAGATTTATTTCTACGCTTCATTTTAAAGTTATTTATTTCAGCACTTTTAATATTTCGTAGTAACTTGATTATGTAAATATCTTCAAAGTTTTTTGCTATTTTAGCATTAGTATTATTTCTATATATAAATTTTGCTATATTAATAATTGCTCCTAAGATATTACTTCTTGTTATTAAAGACTTGGAATTAAAATCAAGAAAACTTTTAATTAAAAGAATAGTTTCCTCACTACGTTCTCTTGCTTGCTGTTCAAGTTTGTTCTTTGCTTTTAAATAAGAGCTTTGATTAACTATACCTTTAATATCTTTGAAGTCTGCACGTTTTGGTTTTGTTTCTAGTAGGGGGATAATCGACTCAAGGCATAAATCATCCACTGGTATATTTTTTTCCGTATGAAGCCATCGCAATAGCAAATTTGTGATAGTAATATTTGCGTGTACAGATGATTTATAATCGTTACAAAGTCCACGCTCTTCAATAAGAAACTTCCGATAATCTTCAAGTTGGTTGCGTAGAGCAAAATTAAAATAGTCTCTAGAATGATATCCGGCGGTATATTTTAGCGCGGCTTTTTCGCCAAACATATTTATGTTTTTATCTTTAGCTTGTATTTCCCCTCTAGTGCAGGAGGTATGATTTACAGGTAGTTCATTAACAAAGCTAGGTTGATTGTTTAAAATATATTGTTGCTCATTAGCCCAATTGAGCAGCTTTTTCAGGTAAGTCCAATATTCTCGTTGCTTGTTTTTAGGAATATTTTCTTTTTCCATAAAAACTTTTGTAGATTGTGCAACATTTATAAATTGATCTAAAGAAATACTTTCAAGAAAACTCATCGCTGCCTTAATTTCTTCCTTGGTTGAGCGTTGACCCTTTATTCTTGCTCCTCCTAGCATGGGGACTACGCAGTACAGCAGTGCCATTTGTGTTTTATAAACAAGACTTAGTGGAATTCCATTTTTCTGGTAATAGTTTCTGTAATTATTAAATAATCTAAAAGCATTATTTGGAATATCCATTAGATAAACTTCCCCTTTTTGTCTAGTTAGTAAGCGAATTTGGTGGTAGTCCCACTACACTTTGCTATAACGCTTGTTGATTAGGCAAAATTGTACTCGATTACTACTTTGCTCTAGCAAAAGCCTTAGCACTTACTGTAAAAGTTTGGGGACTAGCACAAGTATTATCTGTCGTTGGCGGTAGACAAGTTTGACCTTGTAAAGAAAGAGTTACCAGTTGGGAATTTGTTGCAGGTGCTGTAAACCCGCCTACAGCAATTGAGTCAACTAGAACGCTCCCTGCATTATTAGTTGTATTAGAACGATAAATGATTTGAGGGCCTCGCCAAAAGACTGTATTCCCTCCACAAGTTTTTGAGCGAGTATAGTAAGCAATTTGAGTTCCTCCTGGTGTTCCAGTTGGTTTACTTAGGTAAAGAATACCTGAGTAACATAATGGATCTGTCCAACCTAATGGAGTTGAATTTGATGCCAGGTTCGACTGTCTTATGTCATCAGAAATAAAGTCAAGAGCGCGGTTAAGTTCTGTTCGTCTTATAGTCTCGGCTTCTGCTTTTTGGTTTTTTCCGGTAATTGCAACTAGACCACTGCCAGTAATACCAATAACAATAGTGGTAAGTGCCATCGCTACTAATAACTCTATTAATGTAAAGCCAGCGCTACTTTTTTGAATACTGAGTTTATTATAAAAATTATTTTTCATAGAGATTTACTTAAATATTAATGAAACTATCAGCAGTGCCGAAAACTATATAATTAGTATTTATATAATTTCATTCGTCAAAAAAAAATTAGAATAGTAGTTCTAGATTAAATGCAGCAAATAATAGTATAAATATTATTTTTTTACAGCCATAAATTTTAGTTGTATTTACATTTATTTGGTGCTAATAACAGCATAAATACTTATTTGTAGAGAAAAGAAATTTCTTCAGCGAGAAATTGTGCAATTTGGATCTGTACTAGAATCATTTGGATCAATAGTATTTCTGTTGCGTTGAGTGTCACTATAAACACCAGTTTTGATTAATCCAAGTGGGGTAGATATTATTAGACATCTTTCTAGTGAGCCAGTGTCGTTAGCAAGAGAGACGACAATTGCTTTAGTATCAGAACCACTAGTTGTAGTTTCACCTTTAAAGTTAAAGGTGATTATTCCCATAGTAGTATCACGTCTGATATTGATGCCCTTTAGAGTGCGATCACCAGTTACTAAGCAATTATTCGGACTTGTCAGAGTTACATTATTACCAGCAGAAATAACAACTGTGCAATTTTTACTCCTACGAATAGCTTCTCTTTGAGCTTCTTGGAATGCTCCTTGTACTTCACTAAGGGCATTATTTACTTTATTCCTATTTAACATACCCAGAAAGCTAGGAGCAGCGATCGCACTTAAAATGCCAATAATAATTAATATAGTTAGCGTTTCAATTAAGGTGAAGCCTTGATTATTTTTATGGGCATTGGAACGCAGCATCGGGTATCACCTCATTATTCGTTGTTGCTATAGCAGAACCACCGCCTTGAGGCGCGACACGGTAACTCAGTTCCAGTACCTCATAGGGAGCAACATCTTTAACAGTAGGTATGCGTGTAACTGTATAAGTTTTACCTAAAATAGTTTTTGTGCCGCTATTTGGGTTACTACTATTGTTAGTTTCTGAAGGAACAGGTGGTAAATTGTCATTTAAATAATCACCGAATCCTGTACTTAAAGTGGGGGTTCCAGTACACCGTGTTGATCTGATTAATTCAACAGAAACACCTGGTAACTGAATAGTATCCAATGCAACATTTAGAGTAATGGTTGACGTAGCCGGAGCTATACTTTGAATTACGTTATTTGTAGAATCTGTTCCTATCTTTAACTGGTCGCCAAACTTAAATCTATTAGCTGAAGCTACAACAATCGCGGTATCTGTAACTTCATAGCTTCCAGGGGTGGCATCAAGTTCATTACTAAGTGTAGTAGATTGCAACGTTGCTTGACTTTTTACATTTTCCAAGTCTTCCTGAATCCAGGTTGTTGCCTCAGAAAATTGTCTAGCACGGGCTTTGAAGACAGCAGCAAGCACCATCGATTGCATTGTAACGGCAACGAATATAGTTGTTATCAAAATAGCAACCAACACTTCAACCAGTGTGAATCCTTCGTTTTGCTGTGGTAATTTTGGCTTCAACATTTAAGGTGTCTCCTGTCTTTGCCATGAACTTAAAGGAGATAGTTTTGGTGGTAAACCCTGAGGTGTTAAGCCTAAACTAGACCAACTAGCTAATTGGACAACTACTAAGTGATTACTACTGGAGGAGCAGCTAGGAGCATTAAAGTCATTGACCCATACAGAACCACGAAATTGTCCGTTACCATCAACTCCGGCGCTATATGCAGGAGCAAAGATAAATGCGTCGATCAGACCATTACCGTTTAAACATATACTGCTACCGCTACCACCATATCCAAAAATTTGAAAGTCAGTCGGATCGCAGCCAGCTATAGAGGTGCAATTATGACGGAAGTCTGCTTGTTTGGCAATATTGCCATGAAGATAAAATTTAACTTTTATGCCAGGAGTAGTCCGAATATTTATAACGTTATTGCCAGTTATTGAACCAACAGAATACTCGAACACTCCGGTAGAAGGCTGAGGGTATAAGCCACTAGCAGTAGGGTACGATACACCAGTATTAGATTTATCACCAACTCTAGGCAATGTTTGATCGCTAGTTATGTCTCCTAAAACTTGATTATTGGGAGAAGTTATATACGTGGGTTCAGAAGGTAAATCAGGCAAATTAAAGCTAACTTGTTTCGTTTTATAAGGCTGACCAGTAGCTGGATCAATATAGGGTAGGTTTGTTACCGGGTCAAGCTCTTGATTAGTAGTATCCGTAGGAGCAGGAGAAATAAAACAATCGTTCAAAAGAATATTACCCTTAGTCGTCTGGTTCCCTGGCATAGTACCTGACTTAAGCCATAATCCAGGAATTGGAACAGTAGAAAGATCGCCTTGCTCAACAGGAATCTTAACTTGTAACCTAGTTGTAGCTGTACCTGCACCTGTCGTAGCTGTAATACCACTACCACTTTGGTTGACTCGACCTTCAACCGTCAGTTGACCGATTCCTGGAGCAGTACCTGTTGTTCCTGTTGTTCCTGGGGCGGGGTAGACGTAACTAACTAGCCTGTATTGCCCTAGACTTTGATTACTAGAATTTACGTCTTGCCATGCAATAGTTGAAGCATTTGCTACAGGAGTAGCACCGCCACCACTACCACCACCACAGGAAGAACTAAGTCCTGAAATTGTTGTTGCATTAGCCCAACTTTTAGCAATGCCAGTATCAGGGCAGACACCATTAGAATTTCGTGCGCCATCGCAGTCTTTATACGTTGCAATAACTCGGTTTTTATATATAAGAGATTGATAACGAGTAATAGCTGTTTCTGCTGCACTTAAACCCCGATTAGTTGCCTTTTGAGCCGATGCCGTTACTTCATCGCCCTGAGACCTCACAATCATCGTAGTACCAATTAGGAGCATAACAAGTCCCATTCCTACGGCAATGGGTATGGCAAAACCTTGTTCGCTAGAGCGATTTTTGAGGATAAATTTTAACTTTTTATTCATAGAAATTTCCCTACTCATTGAGCAGGCTTAAGTAAATCACTCATCTTAGTGATTCTTCAGTACCACTTGGTTTAAGTTGATGCAGAACCAGGGCAACACTGTGAGTTTTGCCACAAGTTAGTTAAACACTGTTTACTGTTATTAAGAATGGACTTATTCCAAATTAGCCTGATGTTTTAAATAGAACCTCAGTAAAAACTCTGGTCTTGCTCTGTTTTCCCCTAATAAAGGATTTAGATATATTAAATGCCACTATCAAAGGCTTAGTCAGAGGCGGTTAAATTCACTTTGACAGTTCAGAATCAAGTTGAGCGAGTAGAGCAAGACCCGCTTCTACACTTCCTTTAGCCGCCATAGCTCGAAATCTAGTTTCGACATCAAACTCAGCCAAGGCGATAGTTGAAAGTTCCTCAATCAGCTTGTTAACGCTCATGTTTCTTCTTCGTGCTAACTCTTTTAATCTTTCATGTTTATCATCAGGCAGGCGAATTGTTAAGGTAGCCAT
This sequence comes from Gloeocapsa sp. UFS-A4-WI-NPMV-4B04, assembly GCA_019359535.1. Classification (GTDB taxonomy): domain Bacteria; phylum Cyanobacteriota; class Cyanobacteriia; order Cyanobacteriales; family Chroococcidiopsidaceae; genus JAHHHE01. Next base: position 3,802 of record JAHHHE010000206.1, on the reverse strand, counting down.
AGTCCATTCTCAACTAGAGATTGATAACCTCATCTGGTCTTATGAACTACTCTAGGCTATTCCGCTTCACTGCATTGAGCCTGGAGTTTCTGACGTTTCGCTTGGTTCTGTTGCCTAAATCCTCCACACTTCTGTGGGGTTTTAGGTAGAGCAGAACCATCACCGTCTAGGAGACTGGTTCCCAATCCCCGCGCATAATTTAGACAAACTTGAGCGGCGGCGACATCGCGGTCTAAAGTGCAGCCACAAGGACATTGGTGTATGCGCTCATCTAATTCCTTTTTCTGCTGTAGACCACATTCAGGACAAGTCTGAGATGGTTTTATCTTTTTCGTGGGAACATCTACAAACACGCCACCAGCTTCAATAACTTTGTATTTAATGGCTGATCTCAACATCCCAAAACCAACATCTAAAATTGATCGATTCAGTCCTGCTTTTTGCCGTTTTCGTTTACCTTTCTTGGATGAAGCCGTCATATTCTTAACTGCGAGTTCTTCTGTTGCTACGAGGCTATTACTGCTCACTATATCTGTAGCAACTTGATGAACCCAATTCTGACGGCGTAAGGCAACTTTATTTTGTAATTTAGAAACTTGCTTCTTGATTTTTTTCCATCGACGGGACGCTTTTATTTTTCGTTTTTGTGGACTGCGTTTTCTCCTTAATTGTCTAGAAACTTTGTTGATTTGTTTTTGGGCATTGGCAAGAAATCTAGGATTTTCTATTAACGTGCCATCACTCATTGCGACAGCAGTTAGACAACCAACGTCTAATCCAATTGCACCTGTACCAGTCTGCCTGATTGGCTCACAATTAATTGTGATACTCGCATACCATTTGCCTTGTCTCCAAACAATAGTGCAGGTAGTTGGTGTCCCCCAAGTTCTAGACTCTCCACGCATCTGAATTTTGCCTAGATTAGACAAGTTTAGATATCCATTTTTGCCATTGCTTTGGGCTTTCCATCCAGCAATGCCTGGATACGTGAATCCAGAATAGTGACGGCTAGCCTTAAACGTTGGTCTTTTAGCCAGCCCTTTAAAGAAACGTTGATAAGCAAAATCTACCCTTTTTAGAGTAGCTTGTAACGCTTGAGAACCTAGCTCAATATATTCCCACCAGCACTGCTTGAACGCCGGAAGACAATTTTGCTGATCTAGGTAACTTACATTTCGACCATTACGCTGGTACTCGGTCTTTCTGTGATAGACCGCAGCGTTATACAGCGAACAGTGCAACTTACGCCAATAGTGTAGTTTTTGCTCCTGCTGCTTATTTGGGTATAAGCGAAATGTAGTTCTTCTAGTTAGCATAGACTTAGTATATCACTCAGTCGCGTGGATGAAAACTAACTTGCGCTCTAACTCTCACTCTGTCTTTGCTATTCACTTACATCTAGTTTTTGTGACTAAATACCGTCGCAAAGTAATAACGGCTGAGATACTGACTAGACTCAGTGAGGTCTTTACCCATGTCTGTGAAAAGCAAAAATGTATTTTGAGTGAGTTCAATGGAGAGCCTGACCATGTTCACCTGTTAATTGACTTGGCTCCAGACACACTGATATCTCAGCTGGTAGCTAGCCTAAAATCAGCGTCTAGTCGGATAGTCCGCAAAGAATTTGCTCTACAAGTCAATAAATATTACCGGAAACCTGTATTTTGGTCAGACTCGTATTGTGTAATTTCTACGGGTGGTGCGCCGTTGGAGGTGCTGAAGCAATATATCCAAAATCAACACGCTCCAGAGAACTGACTGGCATTCATCCCCTCCCTATTTCACTTCGTTTCATTGAGGAAGGGGACTTCTGCCGGATACTGTTAATAAAATCAGAGGTGAAGCATTAATAGCAGGACGTTCAGCCACGTTCTAATTCCCGTTGCAGGTCGTCAAAGGCTACAACGAATACATCTACTTGTTCACGGGCAAGAGCTTCAATAAAGTCCCGTCGGTTCAAACCTGCAATAGTAGCGGCTTTCTCCTGAGAGACTTCATTTTTTTGATACCAGTAGATAGCGGCAGCAAGGCGCAAATCGCGTACAAACTCTTCTGGAGAGCGGTGCAAGGTGGAAAAGACTTCTTCTGGTATGTCTAATGTGACTTTGGGCATGGTGCTATTCCAACTTTTCTGAGTTTTCCGGTAAATATCTAGTCATAGCTTCGGCTCTGCGAAGATTACCTGCATTCCGGCGCTCCTGACGACGAACCTTTGCTACCTCTAACACCTGCTGCATCATCTGTTCATTTTTTGAGCAGACCAAGTATGCAGCTTCTAGAAACGTCTCCTTAGTAATACTTTCGGCTGTGCATAAAGACTTTAGCCCCTTATCTACAGAATCTTCGACCCGTAGAGTAAAAGAGACTAAGTTTTGGGTTGACTCATGTGTTACCGCCCGTTTTTGCTTTTCGATAGCTGCTCTTTCCGGCTTGTAGTCAGATTGTTCAATCCCTAAACCTTGATCACCTTGTCTTTTAAACAGTGAAGTATCTCTTGGGGGAACAGTAGCTCTCATCCGAGCTTTTAACCTGCTGTTCGCGTCAATGGGTTGAGCTTGTTCGTCAGCCATTTTGTCTCCAGTACCTCAACGATCTTTTGAAAGGGCAACTCAAGGTCGGGGTAGCCCAACTCTTTTAATGTTTTTCCGGTGTCGATTGCCTGCTTGTAGCGTTCACTTTCAAGAATCGAGGGAACCACAAGGATTCCCTGTGCTACCTCGCGCATATCCTGAATGCTAACTTCACTTCGTTTGGCTTGAGTGCGACCTACCCACCGATCTCGAAAGGGGAGAACTCCTAGAATTGAACCTTCAAAAGCATCTACTGACCTAAGTTCATCTACAAGTTGCAAAGTACGCACCAGTGAGTGCAGCCCTTTAGAAGAAGCTTCGGCTGGAATTAGTAATTCTTGGGCAGCAACTACCGCAGTCAGACAAATCTGAGTACGTTGGGGTGGGGAATCGATGATTGCTACATCAAATAGCTCAACGACTTGCTGCAACCGCTTCTTCAGAGCCAGTTCGCCCATTGCGGTAGAAGACAGGTAATCCTGAATAGTCTCCAGCCCATCATCTGAGGGAATTAGCCAGAGGTTTTGGTAGTTCGACTCGTAAATGCCATCTTCGATGCTCACCTGCTTTTTAAGAACTTCCAGCAGGGTTGGCTGATTTGCTTCTACTTCGTGTCCTAGATATAAGGTCAGACTTGATTGGGGGTCAGCATCGACCATCAAAACTTTGTAGCCGATTCGAGCCAATGCTTTAGCAAGGAAAAAGGAGCTAGTAGTTTTGCCCTGTCCTCCGGCGAGAGATGCAGCAGTTATGGTCAGCACTCGCAATCCTCCAAGAATAGGATGGCATAAACTAATATTACAACAAATCAACAATGTAGTAATACAACAAATCAACAATGTGATAATGCAACAAATTAACAATGTAACAAACTTTAAAATAGTAATTTAGTTCTTTGAAGCTACCAGAGCGCTCTCAAAAGCATGGTTTACACACACATGGCAAGGTTTCTTTTGATCAGATACTAAGTAGGTAGGCAGAAAAACACATAACTATGTAAAGGGGTGTTAAGAAAGCTAGCCGGAATTGAATCTAAACCGCTCAGTGGTGTAGTTTCCTCTTTTGCCTCTGGCTTCTACGCCATCAATTACCGCATAAGCTAGGTCTAATCCCTCTTTTGTTGCTTTGGGAAAAGTAAAATAGGAGAAGAAGCGCTAGAAGTCAGGTCAGGTGTATGGTTGAACCTAGAAAACCAGTGTCAACAGTAACCTTTGTTGACGAATATTGCCAAA
>JAHHHE010000205.1 GCA_019359535.1 Gloeocapsa sp. UFS-A4-WI-NPMV-4B04 | reverse complement strand
CGGTTTATCAACTGAAAACAGGGCTGTTGTCGAACTATTTGATTGAGCAGCTTAAGTCGCCGACTCTCTCTATGAAGCTGGATTGTGCTTAACCCCCATATTTAGTATCTCTGCGTAAGTCCTGACTTAAATAAAAATTTTAATTTCTCACAAGCAATCTGATATGTTTCTGTTCAACAAAGTCACGCTTATTGCTTGTGAGATAAATTATTAGCCAACTAAGTGGAGAATATCGCGGACTACACTGTAGCCAGCTAGATCCCAAACTAGATAAGCCAGGAAGCCAATCATCGCCAAGCGACCATTCCACAATTCAGCTTGAGGATTCCAGCCAAATAAGAAGGCGTTGCGGTCTTTGCCGTTATACTCTGTGGCAACAAGAGGTTTTTCCGTAGTACTGTTAGTCTGCATTATCATTTGCTCCTAAATATATTCCGGCGTTTTGAACTTAACAACTTATCCAACTAAGTGAAGAATATCGCGTACTACGCTATAACCAGCTAAATCCCAAAGTAGGTAAGCAAGGAAACCGATCATTGCCAAGCGACCATTCCACAGTTCAGCTTGGGGATTCCAACCAAATAAGAAGGCGTTGCGGTCTTTGCCATTAAATGCTGTGGCGACAGATGGTCTTTCAGTAGGGCTGTTGGTCTGCATTGTTTTTAGCTTTTAACTACTTGTGTGATGACTCTAATGTAGCTAGCTACTAATAGCCTGCTTTCTGTCTGTGGGAACAAACCAGATGCAACTCTAATGGACGATTTTAAGCGCTATTTTGGGGTTATTGATTCTACCCTAGGAGGGTGTTAATCCTTCGGTGTATCAATAAATCGTTATATTAAGTTTTTTTAAATACAGTTAATCAATATTAAGCTTACTCACAGCCTTTGTTGAAGAAATAGTGTTTTTAACTTCATCCAGCTAAAGATATAGCTTTCAGACCTGGGGGGGATGCTTTAAGTTGCTCTATTCAAGGATTGTGAGCTACACAGTATAGTTTTACTTTAGATACAGAGATCCTCAGAGAATCTTTAGATTAGCGCCGACTTAAGCTTACGTAAGGAAATACCATGTTTCAGAATCCAGGAACGACGCTGGGACTTTACAAAACACTATTCTGGCTGGCACAAGTTGGAGTAGATCGCAACATCAATAGTGCAGAAGACGCAGCGCTTGTCTTTTCAGGTCCGCGATTATATTTCGCCTTAATTGCAGGGGTGGTACTGGCGTTTGCCATCCAATTGGTATTAACAAACCTCTCGGTTGCCTTTGGAATTTCGTACTTGGGTAATAAATCAGATTCCGATTCTGGCGATCACGCATCTGGCAGTTTAGGCGGCACAATTCGTAAAATTGGTACAGCAGTCGGAATTTGGACATTAATTACTGTCAGTGTCTCCTTATTCATCGCTTGTTTACTAGCAGTACAACTAAGCTTGATTGACAGTGCGGGTTTAGGGGCGATCGTTGGGTTAGTAATTTGGGGAACGTACTTTATACTCCTAGTTTGGGTAAGTTCAACAACAGTAGGTTCCTTAATCGGCTCAGTCGTGAATACAGCGACTTCGGGTTTCCAAGCGATTATGGGGACAGCTACCGCAGCACTGGGCGCTAAAACAGTGAACGATCAGGTGGTTCGGACGGCTGAAGCCGCAGCCTCGGCTGTACGCCGTGAACTGGGAACGGGATTAGATCCTACAAGTATCCGAGAAAGTGTCGAGGATTACTTAGATATGTTGCGACCCCCAGAATTAGATATGTCCAAGATTCGGGGTGAATTTGAAAAGTTACTTAACGATCCGCAGTTAAAAGCGATCGCAGGGACTCAAGACTTACGCAACATTGACCGCCAAAAGTTCTTGGATTTAGTCAGCAGCCGCACTGATTTGTCAAAAAAAGATGTTAATAAGATCGTAGACCAGCTAGAAAGTGTCTGGAAACAGGTCGTAGATCAACAGCAACCTCAGCAAAAAGACCGCATGGGTGAATTGCTTGACTATCTGAAATCAGTCCAGCCAGGACAGACAAAAACAGATGAGTTAAACACCAAAGTGGAGCAGCTGATTGCAGAAATGCGAGCTTCAAAAGACTCTGGGCAAACAACGACTGAAGCGACTCCAAGTCCAATGCAGCGCACGCTTCAGCAAGGTTTTAACTTAGTTCTGGGGACTGTATTAGGTCGGGCGGAGCTTTCAGATTTAGACGTTGAAACAATTTTGGGTTCACTTACTAAAGCTAAAGACAAAGTTACTCAGCAAGCGGACAAGCTAGCCGACCAAACAGGAATCAAAAGCGCAGCCGTCCCATATACCACAATTCGGGCTGATGTCGAAAACTACCTGCATAATACCTACTCCTGGCAAATGAAGCCGGAAAAAATTGTGCAGGAATTTCGAGATGTCCTCTACGATCCAGCCGCAGATCCCGCAACAGTGCGGCAGCAGTTAGAGCAACTTTCAAGAAACGATTTTGCCGATATTCTGCAACAACGTGGTGTTTTTACCCAAGCGCAAATAGGGCAAATTGCTGATCAACTTGAAACTATCCGCAAAGACGTTTTAACTACTGTTAGAGCAGCTGAAGAAAGAGAGGCTATTCAAGACCTCCAGCGCCGAGTTGAGAGTTATCTGCTAGTTACGAATAAGGCAGACTTAACCTCAGAAGGTATTGAGCGCAGTTTCAAACCTCTGCTCCAAGAACCAGAAACAGATCATGATACGCTAAACCTTCGCCTAGCTCAACTTGACCGCGAATCAATGAGACAAGTGTTGCTTCAGCGCAGCGATATTACTCCGATAGAAGCAGAAACTATCCTCGACGAGCTAGAAAGACAGCGCAATCAGGCTTTATTAGAATCCCAAAACGTTGCAGAGCAAGCAAAGCAGCAAACCGAAACGCTGTGGATTAATTTAGAGTCGTATCTGCGGAACACTGGTAAGGAGGAACTGAACCCGGAAGGAATTCAGCGCGATCTCAAAACAATGCTGGACGATCCGCAAGCAGGAATTGGAGCGCTTCGGACACGGGTGTCTCGCTTTGACCGCGATACGTTGGTGCAGCTTTTGAGTCAACGGCAAGACTTGAGTGAAGAGCAAGTTAACCAAATCGTTGCTCAAGTTGAGGGATCGTGGAACAACGTTTTAAAAGCACCGCAAAAGGTAGCAGATAAAGCCAAAGAACAGTACGACAACGTTACAACCACGCTCTTCGATTACCTGCGGAACACTGGTAAGGAACAACTAAACCCCGAAGGCATACAGCGAGATATTGCTAAGTTGTTTGAAAATCCCCAACAGGGAATTACAGCGCTGAGAGGGCGTTTGTCGCAACTAGACCGCGATACTTTGGTTAAGCTGCTTAGTCAACGTCAAGACTTGAGTGAAGAGCAAGTTAATCAAGTTATTAATCAGGTACAAAGTTCAATTCGGGATATTACAAAAGCGCCTCGTCGTGTAGCAGCGCGGACTCAGCAAAGAGTTCAAAACTTCCAAGCCACTCTGGAAGACTACCTACGGAACACAGGTAAGGAAGAACTTAGTCCCGAAGCGATCAAGCGTGATTTACAGCTATTGCTAAACGATCCACGCGCGGGAGTAGAAAGCTTGGGCGATCGCCTTGCTCATTTTGATCGCTCTACCATAGCAAGCCTGCTACAAGCACGTGGCGATATGTCTGAGGAGGAATCCAACCGAATTGTTGAGCAAGTCTTCTCTGTCCGCGAACAAGTCGTTGAACAAGTGCGGGCGATCCAGCGCCGCATCCAAGATGCGCTTGATAGTGTTTTTGGCAGAATCCGCAACTACCTCAATGCTCTTGATCGCCCTGAACTCAACTATGACGGCATCAAGCGTGATGTTCGCCAAATGTTTAACGATCCGCAAGCTGGATTTGATGCTATACGCGATCGCTTGGGTTCATTTGATCGCGGAACTTTAGTTGCGCTGATGAGTTCACGTGAGGATATCTCAGAAGCAGATGCCAACCGGATCATCGATCAAATTGAAGGAGCGCGTAACAATGTGTTGCAACGCGCAGAACGCCTCCAACACGAAGCCCAACGGCGCGTGGAAGAAGTGAAACAACAAACCCAGCGACAAGCAGAAGAAACCCGTAAAGCCGCAGAAACAGCCGCTTGGTGGCTAGCTGGAACTGCCATTGCTTCCGCAGTTTGCTCGGCAATTGCAGGTGCGATCGCTGTAGCTGGTTAAAATCTAAGTTTTCTCCGCTAACACATTCAGCCTCTCAATCGGGAGGCTTTTTTCATGGTTTCCAAAGTAAGGGAAATTTTAAAGAGTCAACTTGTGCTCACAATTATATGATTGGCAATAACACCTGGAAAAAGCGCGATCGCTTTTACAAATTACAATTACTGCTTTATATTTGATGTTTAATACCAATGTTGACGCAACATAAGCAGGATAAAGCTTTAAGTGTAGTTATTCACAGTCATCCACTTAGGTAAGGACACGATAAAAAAGCGTAGATAAAAACTAATTATAAAGATTGTGTGTGTTTATCTAAAAACTTGCATAGTCTAGCTATCTTCAGTTTTATAATTAATGTTGTGTAAAAAATCTAGTCAAAGAGGCTTAGTTTATATAAAAATAAATGTTTAAGTGACTCATTTTGTAATTCACCCAAAAATATATAAAAAGCTCAAGAAAGTTGAATTCCAGATCTTGTACTAATATAAGTACCGTACTACAACTATACATTATAAAGTTTAAGCCCTAAAAGGGTGATATAACAGTCCAAAAAGTAAAATACAAAATAATTTTAACTAGTATATAAATTAAGCAAAAAAATGAATTTTTTAGAATTAGAGCCTACAAAGTTAAAGCATTTAAAAGTAGTAGCAACTAAAGAACAAGTATCTTCTGACTTAGGCGAAGATGCAGTCATTCTTAATCTTAAAACTGGAATTTATCATGGTCTAGATGCTGTAGGCGCTCGAATTTGGAATCTAGTGCAAGAGCCAAAAACTGTCAGCGATATTTTGAATACCCTTCTACAAGAGTACGATGTTGAACCTGAGCGCTGTGAGCGTGAAGTTGGGGTATTACTCCAAAAACTTGCAGACGCGGGGCTAATTGAGGTTAGCAATGAAACGCCTGCATAAATTGATTTCACTCACATCTAGCGATCGCCAACTTCTAGTAAAAACAGCACTTTTACTAGGAATAATTCGGCTGGGATTATGGCTACTTCCGTTTCAGACTTTGCGCCGTCTAGTAGTAAGAATGACTCAGACAACTTCAATGCAAAAACAAGACCAGGTTTTTGTAAATAAAGTTGTTTGGGCAGTAAGGGTCGTAAGTCGATATATGCCTGGTAAAGTTAAGTGTCTTGCTCGTGCCTTAACTACCCAAGTATTACTTGGACGGTGTGGCTACCAATCTCAAATTCGGATCGGTGTTGCCAAAAACAAGCAAGGACAGTTAGAAGCTCATGCTTGGGTGGAAAGTCAGGGAAAAATCATCATTGGTGGCTTAAAAGACTTGGGACGCTATACACCGTTAGCAACTCTTGAGGCAGACAAGTTATGAGTGCGATCGCTGGTATATACTACCTTGACGGTCAGCCAGTAGATAGCATTGCTTTAGGACGCATGGTAGATATCCTTGCTCATCGAGGTTCAGATGCAGTAGGCATCTGGAGTGAAGGATTTATTGGTTTAGGACACCGGATGCTGTGGACAACACCCGAATCTCTGCACGAACAGCTGCCTTTAGCAACCCAAACTGAAAACTTAGTTATTACTGCTGATGCGCGCATAGATAATCGGGAAGAACTGATAGCAGCGCTAAACTTTAGTAACCGCCCATCCGAGAAAATCGCCGATAGTCAACTAATTCTAGCTGCATATCAAAAATGGGGCGATCGCTGCCCAGAAAAATTACTCGGCGATTTTGCCTTTGCGATTTGGGATAGCTGTCAGCAAAAACTGTTTTGTGCCAGAGATCCGATGGGTGTCAAACCTTTCTACTACTATCGCTCAAACAAAATATTTGCTTTTGCTTCCGAAATCAAAGCCCTGCTTTGCTTGCCAGAAGTACCGCGTGAACTTAACGAATTGAGGGTAGCATATCACCTAGCACTGCTATTTGAAGACCAGACAATTACGTTCTACCAAAATATCTTGCGGCTACCTGGCGCACATACTATAACCGTAGGCAGCGAAAAAACGCAGATCCAACGCTATTGGTCTTTAGATCCTACACGCGAAATCCGGCTACGCTCAAATCAGGAGTACACCGAGGCTTTTCGGGAGATTTTCACACAGGCGGTGCGATGTCGTCTGCGTACTGCCTTTCCCGTAGGATCAACATTGAGTGGTGGGCTAGATTCATCCTCAATCGCCTGTACAGCACGTAACCTACTTGCAGAGGCGGGAAAACCAGAGCTACATACCTTCTCCGCAATTTTTCCTAGTCTGCCCAAAGAAGACCTCCGGTGGATCGATGAACGCCGCTACATTAACGCCGTCAAAGCTTTGGGAGGATTCAAATCTCACGATATTCATGCTGATCGCCTTAATCCCCTAACTGAAATTCTCTGGCACGATGATGAGGCTATCCCTGCTCCAAATCTATACATACATCAAGCTCTTTATCACACCGCGCAGCAACAAGGTGTGCGGGTTTTTTTAGATGGTCTTGATGGTGACAGCACAATTTCTCATGGTTGGGGGTATCTCAAAGAACTTACTTTTACAGGCAAGTGGCAAACTCTGCTTAGAGAGTACAAGGAGATTTCGCGGCGATATAAATTACCACGTCGACGGCTATTGTGGAAACATAGCCTAAAACCAATGCTAGTAGAACCTGCCGTGCAACTATGGCGAGAATTGAGCCGCACCCAACACAATCAGATCAACTCATTAATTAACCCGTCCTTCGCTCAACGTATTGGGCTAATAGAGCATACCCAAGCGTTGTTGAAAAATAGATCATATCCAACCCGTACAGCAAGACAAGAACACTGGCTTGGTCTTACTTCTGGTCTTCATAGCTATGGTTTAGAGTTGGCTGATAAGGGTGCAGCTGGCTCTGCACTTGAAGCTCGTTACCCCTTCTACGATCGCCGATTAATGGAATTTTGTCTTGCACTACCTCCACAACAAAAGCTTAACCAAGGCTGGACTCGAATAATTCTGCGCCGTGCGATGACTGACATTTTACCTCCAGAAGTTCAATGGCGAGTTCATAAGGCCAACTTAGGTGCAAACTTTAAACGAAAATTGTTGGAGTATGAACAAGAAACTTTAGACAAGCTATTCAATGAAACACAAATAATTAAACCTTATGTAAATATCTCAACTCTGCACGCGGACTATCGTGAATATTCGTCCCAACCGATGCAAAGTCAACAAGAAGTAATCAATGTTTTTGCTACACTTACTCTAAATATGTGGTTGAATAAGTCTGGTCTAAATATATAAGTCAATTAAATAGGAAATATTAGAATTTATTGATATTTTTACAACCAAAGCCAAACATTTACTGGTATAATTTTATATAAGTAGCAATGCTATTACTCAAAGTGATTTGTTTACCAATAGGAGAGTTAGTAATGAAAAGAACTTGGAATACACCAGAGTTAACTGTATATGGGCCAGTACAGGAAATTACCCAAAAAGTAATTGGATTTGGCGACGCTATTATCTTTGATAGCAGCGAAGGTGGTGGCGGTGATAATGATGGGCCTGCTGGTGGTTCTTTATAAGTAATTATCACTCCTTAATGGGGAGTTTGGTTTCAACTTAAACTCCCCATTATCAAAAGTTAAAAATAGCTTTTATTTAAGATTTTGAGTACAAATAATATTAAATTCAACTAATTATTTTTAATTAAGCTTTAACTCGATAGGGAAGCGAAACACATATTTTATTATTTATAGTTAACCTGCCTTTATGCTATGAACTATTAATTAGGGATAGCTTAAAGAGTTGGGATGAATATTTTTCATATGATATTAGCCCTAATTATTAAAAAGATATTTTTGAGGTAAAAAACAAAGCGTGTTTTCCTACTTTGCTTATGGTTTAGGCATTCACTCTGCTATACCTTTACCAGAGTTTATTCCCGTAGATATTGAGTGTGATGTCACTATCCGCCTAGAAAAAAGCGATCCCACACCTAATGATTATGTCCCCTTAGCAGCCATTGATAAGCCACTTTACCTCAAAATCAACACCGCTGAAGCAATTATCGCTGTAAAAGATTTAGCAGTTTTTGTGGTGCGTGGTGGACAGGAAATTGTGATCATTCCAACCCAAAATCAAAATATAGACGAGCGCCTAATTCGGTTATACATCGTCGGAACTGTAATGGCGGTGCTGCTATATCAACGCGGTTTATTAGTATTACATGGAAGTGTAGTAGACGTTAATGGCGCTGCCATAGCTTTTTTAGGTAAATCAGGAGCGGGTAAATCTTCCACAGCTGCTGCTATGCATAAATATGGATATAAGCTCCTTGCTGATGATGTAGCGGCTATTAAGTTGGATTCAACAGCTACAGTATTTCCTGGGTTTCCTCAGATTAAACTTAGTTCAGAAGCAGCTGTTTCGCTAGGATATGACACTGAAGCGCTGTCACTTTACCCAGTAACAGAAAAACACGGCTATCGTTTGCAACAAGAATTTCCGCAAGTACCACTACCGCTTAAATGCATATATGTACTTGCAGATGAGCCAGAATTTGACATTGAAATCCTCCGCCCACAAGAAGCTGTAATAGAATTGGTGCGTCACTCACGCCCGACAACATTATTTCATTCTGGAGGCGCACCCCACTTTTTGCAGTGCGCTAACCTTGCCAAAAAGTTAACCGTTTATCGCCTTAAGCGCCCGCGATCGCTTTCTTTGTTGCCTGACTTAGCAAAGTTTGTAGAAGAACACCTTGCTAGTACTTTACAGCAAGTTAAGGTTTAAACGCATCACTTCATATTTAAACAATTTAAGGATAGAGGTTATGGTTGAAAACAATATCCCTAACCGCTAACCCTCATCCCTTTTGAATTTAGTTCAATGCCTAAAAAGAACAAGCTAAAAACTAAGCTACGTAGGACTATAGCTCAGTTATCCTATTTGCCGCAGACTTTTCGTTTAGTCTGGGATGCAGCCCATAATTGGACTTTGGCTTGGGTTATTTTGCTGGTTGTGCAGGGGTTACTACCAGTAGCTACTGTCTACCTAACTCGCTACTTAGTTAATAGCCTAGTAGCAATTGTAGGTAAAGGTAAATCTTGGGATAATCTTCAGCCTATTCTAATTCCTGCCGCTTTGATGGCAGGAGTATTGTTGCTCACAGAGTTACTAAGAAGCGCGATTACTTGGGTTCGCACTGCACAATCAGAACTTGTGCAAGACAAAATTAGTGGCTTGATCCAAGAAAAGTCTGCTGCTGTAGATTTAGCTTTTTATGAGTCATCAGAGTATTACGATCACCTCAACCGAGCGCGGAGTGACGCTAGTAGTCGTTCTCTGAGCTTGCTGGAAAATAGTGGTAGTTTGTTGCAGAACAGCATCACTTTGTTAGCAATGGCAGGGGTACTTATCCCCTACGGAGTCTGGATACCTTTCGTTTTATTAATTAGTACATTACCAGCTTTTTATGTTGTCCTGCGCCTGAATCGGCATCACCATAAATGGTGGCAAGAGACAACTCCAGAGCGGCGCTGGCTCCAGTATTATGAGATGTTACTTACTCAGGGCGTAGCTGCTGCTGAAGTGCGACTGTTTAATTTAGGACCGCATTTTCAAGCAGCTTACCAAACATTGCGTCGTCGCCTACGAACCGAGAATTTACAACTGATCAAAAATCAAAGTTTAGCTCGTCTGGGTGCTGGTGCTGTCGGAATTATTATTTCAAGCTTTGCTATGGCTTGGATGGTATGGCAACTATTGTTAGGGTTAATGACCTTGGGCGATCTAGCGCTATTTTACCAAGCTTTTAATCAAAGCCAAAATTTGATGCGATCGCTACTAGGAAACTTAGGACAAATCCACACTAATAGTTTATTTCTCAGTAATTTGTTTGAGTTTTTGCAGCTGAAACCACAAATTTTAGACCCAGAAAAGCCAGTTCCTGTACCTACTATCAAAAAAGGAATTGAGTTTCGGCAAGTTACCTTCCGCTATCCTGGTAGCAAGCAAGCAGTTTTCGAGAACTTTAATCTTAGTATTGCTGCTGGTCAAGTGGTAGCACTTGTTGGCGATAATGGTGCTGGCAAAAGCACTTTAATCAAGCTCCTTTGCCGTTTTTATGATCCTGAAGCGGGTTGCATTGAACTGGATGGAATTGATATTCGGGAACTATCAATCAGCCAATTGCAACGAGCGATCGCAGTTTTATTTCAGTCTCCGATTCCTTACCAAGCAACTGCCGCCGATAATATAGCTTTGGGTGATTTAGCCGCAGCACACTCCGCAGTTGAAATCGAAGCTGCCGCTATTGGTGCTGGCGCTCATGAAATTATTAGTCGCCTCCCCAAAGGATACGATACGCAGTTAGGAAAATCGTTTGTTGGTGGTACTGAACTTAGTGGCGGTGAATGGCAGCGAGTCGCCTTAGCGCGGGCTTTTTTCAGGCGCTCGCAGATCATTATTCTTGATGAGCCAACCAGTGCGATGGATTCTTGGGCTGAAGCTGATTGGTTAGAGCGATTTCGGACACTTGCTAATGGTCGTACCGCTATTGTGATTACTCACCGCTTCACTTTAGCTATGCGTGCTGACATAATTCACGTAATGCGCGATGGTCAAATTGTGGAATCGGGTAATCATGATCAACTACTAGCTCAAGCTGGTCTCTATGCTCAATCTTGGACTGCACAAATGCAGGTTAGTTCAAGCAGTTTCAAAAAAGGGCTAGGAGTTGGAGGTTAGGAAAAAATATGAATAACTTATTACTTTAAAGTTTCAAGCCCACTGCATTCTAGAAAATGAAAATAGAGCCTATGCATTCTAGAAAATGAAAATAGAGCCTAGCTCAAATATGTAAGCCATCAATAGTACAAGTTTCAATGCCTATAGAACCCATTTGGGATCTTTAAGGAGGAGCTAGAATCAAAAATAAATGCCATACGCCAGTAGTTTAACTGATAAAGAGTGGGAACTCATTAAGCCATTACTGCTACAAAAGAAGCAGACTAGAC
>JAHHHE010000204.1 GCA_019359535.1 Gloeocapsa sp. UFS-A4-WI-NPMV-4B04 | reverse complement strand
GTGGTCCACCTCAATGCCTCGTTCTGCCATCATCTCTTCCAAATCTCGATAACTCAAGGCATAGCGGCAGTACCAACGAACGTTGAGCAAGATGATTTCAGGTAAAAAGTGTCGCCACTTAAATAGAAACGGAGTAGACATGGAACAGCAGGGTGGGAGTTTTCAGCTTTCTCACCTTACCACTTCCCTGTTTTTCCGACACAACCTGTACGAGCACAGATAGAATTCGAATCTCAACTTTTTGGAATTGCACAATAATAAACCGGGAATGAGATGGATTCCCTGACCTCAATTCATTTTTGCGACACAACCGTTAAGTGAGCGCTTCCAAGAAAAAAGTGGCATAAAAGTGAGCGTTTCCACGATGTGCCGACTCTGCCAAAAATTGAAATTAACTAGAAAAAAAAGACTCTTCATGCTAACGAAGCAGAATCTGAACGAGTGCAAAAATTGAGAAGCCAGTATTGGACAACGATTGGATTCGTTAATCTCAAAGATTTGGTCTTTATCGACGAAACTGGAGTCAATTTGTCTTTAACTCGTCGCTATGCCAGAGCAAAAATTGGCAAGCGAGCTTATAGTGAATGTCCTTTTAATCGGGGAAAAACATTACTTTAATTGGAGCGCTCGCTATGTCAGGATTGGTCGCTTCATTCACTTTTGAAGGATGGACAAATAAAGACGCCTTTATAACTTATATTAAGGAAGTTCTTGTTCCTCAACTCTGGTCGGGAGCATGTGTGGTAATGGATAACTTACCTGCCCACAAAGCCAAAGAAGTTCGAGAAGCTATTGAATCAGTCGGAGCTAGAGTTGAATTTTTATCTCCTTATTCTCCTGATTTTAATCCCATAGAGAACTGTTGGTCAAAGCTCAAAGAATATTTAAGAAGTCAAGAATCTCGTACTTATGAAGAACTCAATCAAGCTATTACTGAAAGCATCAAGTTGGTGACTGACAAAGACATAATCGGTTGGTTCACCCACTGCTGTTATTACGTTCTACCAAATTGAAAACCGCTATTAGCATGAAGAGTCTTTTTTTTTCTAGTTAATTTCAATTTTTGGCAGAGTCGGCACATCGTGGAAACGCTCACTTTTATGCCACTTTTTTCTTGGAAGCGCTCACTTAACTGCTATAGGGTAGCATCATTATCTTCTTCGACCAGTTGACTCACTACTGCTATTTGTTCTTTTGTTAGTTTGGGTTGCGCTCCGCCCCCATGCGGAAGAGGTTCATAGTTACCGATAAGTTCGTATTGTCTAACCAGTTTATTGACAAAACTACGACTTACCCGAAAACGCTCCGCTATTTTCTGGTCTGGTTGTTGAGTTTCCAATTTTGTCTCAATAATCTTCTGGCGCAAATCCTTTGAGTATGGGTTCATTCCTCTTTTTAACTAGGACATTGTTGATTGTCGCATTTTGCTTCACTCATGTGCAAACTGCTATGAAATGACTTCTCAATAATTCGCTGCTGTTCCTGGACAAGACTCTCACCTAAACCCGCACGAACATTTCTACCAGTTTGAACGGGTGTGACCGAAATTTAATGTATTAATTCTGCCAAGCTGAAACCACATTCAGTGATCTTTGACCAGAACTGTTGCCACCGACCTTGCGAATAACTTAATGTCCGCAGACTCAAAACAATCGCAGCACCTCGTTCCTTCCACTTCATCCCAGCAGCACACAACCGAGCTTTGATAATCACTTTACAGCCTGCTTCGGTGACCCCCGAACCGATGGGTAGATGACGAGCAAGGGCTTCAGCATAATGCATTTGATGATGGTGATTGCGGAAGTAGGTAATGGCATCTTGTAATCCATCTCGAAGCGTGGCAGATAACCGCTTGGGCCATAGTATGGCTTCCATTTCACTTAACAGACGAGCGGCTGCTCCTGCTTCATGTTTGAGCCTCTGACACTGGTCTTTCATCCAGAGTTTCTGAGCTTCCACACTACGCGGGTGAACTGCTTTAGCCACTTTATCGAGATACTGGGTCGCGTGGTAGAAATCTAACACTTGAGTTTGGGTCAAAGGCTCTAAAAACGTCCAATTCTCTGCTGCACCATCCGCTAATCCTTGATAGTGCGCCGTGGGATACAGCCGCTTGACTTGTTCTACTTCACGGTGCAGTCGAGCCAGAAAAGTGCCCCGTCCGTATTCGGGACTAGCGGCAACATAAGTGGTGTGTTGTCGTTCTCCCCCTGCGTCGTACAAACTAATCGTGCCGACCATTGCTTGTCGATATCCACCTTCACACAACAGCAGGCAGGTGCCATCCATGCCAATACTGACCGTTGAGATCGCAGTCGGCAATTGTGGGGTTTGATAGTGCCAGTCTTCCTCCCTCAGCAAGGCGATACTTCCCACTGCTTCAGCTAAGGTTTGCACAAAGGAACGATGCACACTCCGTCCGTGATTCTGTTGTAAATCTTCCACGAGCCGAGGACTGCTCATCTCCGCATACTTGTGACTAATCTGTTTGGCAAAGCGGGGAGTAGACGTGATAATGACTCGTCCATCTGCTTCTAGGGGGCCAGAAGGTTGTGCCCCCCGCACTGCTCTGGTACACATGCCGTTCGACCTCTACTGCTCCATAGGGCGTTTGATAGGTCTTGGGTTGTCTCCCTTTGCTCGTCCATTTCTCAGCGCCGACTTGAATTGCTCCCCCATCAGTATCGAACTGTTTTAAGGCTTCTCCAGTCGCGAGGGTGCCCGCCTCGTTCAGGACGGTTTGGATCGTCTCTTCACTATCGAGCAGGCAACTTCCACGTAAGAGAAATCTGGATTTGAATCGTTACGGAGTCTGCACTTCTTGCAACGATGCGTGTTGTCATTGCTTGACCTTCTGGATTGTCCTAAAACAACGGGCTATGTTCAGCCGGTATCTGCTTTGTTACTCTACATTAAATCTTGGTCACACCCGTTTGAACCAGGTCATAAAAGAATGGCATTGAGTCACCGCCATACAATGTCGGCTGGAACTGACCCATGTTGTAAGCGTCTTCGATGGCGCTTTGTACAGCCCTACCTTCCATTATCAACTTTGTTTGAATATCAGCCTCAGCCTTTACCACGTCCGCATCGTTGCGCTGTACTTTGGCTACTGAGTCATACTGAATGCCGTCAAGACTTGGTACGTCTTTGATGATGTTGGACATATCAGTGTCCAACGTCTCGTTGATGAACTTATCTACACTCTCATCAGTTACAAAAAGTGTGTTTCTTTCTCTCACCGTTGTTGTCGGTTGGGACGTGGGAGCCGCAGGAGGCGCTATAACTTCCTCGGATGCTGTTGCTGTCCAGCCGTGTGCTAATGTATCTAGCTGCATCTTTGGCAATGGAACGTGACAGCCTAATGCGCCATTTACCTTGACGTTCATCTACAGCAACTAAACCCGTGTTGCTTGGTAATTTGGTATTCATCTTTTAAAACTTTTTGTTGGTATCCGTTCCGTATCCAGTGCCGCAGGAATGAAGAGAATGAAGAACGTGATAACAACGGTTTTGCTTGGTATTGGCTGGTCTTGTTGGTATTTGCAGACCCTTGCCTTACCACTTGGCTATGACGCCATACATAACGTTTACTTTATTAGCAGTATTATGGATTAATGCCAAATAGGGAGCCACGAACGCCCATTCTTCGTCGCTCACATCCGGTGGATATGGTTTCCTTGTCATGCCGCTACTTTAGCAAAAAGTGCATAACACCCTCTAAGCGAGCGAATGGGTATTGTTGTAGATTTGTTACATATTTGCTCTTCTAAAGTAACAGTAATTACATAAAAATACCCTATGTTTTATGCAATTATTGTTTTATAAGTTATTAGGCTATTGAAATGACTGCCATACCTCCACAAATTGCTTCTCCAGGCAAAGAGTATGAGTACACCTATGAAGCATTTACTAAAGTAAATCCCAATCTAAAATATCCAATGGCTGCATATGTTTTCTTTGAGGATAACTCGCTTACAAAACCGAAATGGGCTAACGCTGCAGCCTATGCATTACTACAACTTCGCTCTAATCAAGCAATGTATGATGTCGTAATTAACCAAGAGCGATGTTCTACTCTTAAATTTATCCTTGATATTAGATTTTTGACATTTCTAAGCAATCCCAAAAATTCAGAATTGATTAAGAAGATTTACAACTTTTTAATCAGAATTTTAAGATTTACATCTAATCCATTCAGGCAAATTCCAAAAGTAGAGAATACTCAGCAAACCGCAGATTATCTTGCTAATAGCATAATCGAGAAAAATATTACCGAAAAAGTGAAGACTATTCAAGAAAAAGAAACGCAATTTCACAAAGTAACTTCACGCCTTTCACTCAAAAAGTACCAAAATTTATTTCAGATTATTGATTTACCCTCTATTGCTAGCTATACACAAGAAGACAGGGTCTTTGCATCTCAACGAGTTGCAGGCGCAAATCCCTTAGTAATCGAACGTCTTCCAGCCCTTCTAGAGAAGTTTCCAATTACTGATGTTGATTATCAATCTGTAATGGGTTCCAGCGATTCTCTCCAAAAAGCTCTTGAAGAAAAGAGGCTCTATATAACAGATTATAAGGTTCTTAAAGAGATTAAACCTGGGGAAATAGAGATAAAAAAGGGCTACAAGGTTCAAAAGTATATATATCAACCGATCGCGTTGTTTGCAGTTGAGCCGGGTGATTATCCAAATCGCAGGCTAGTTCCGGTTGCAATTCAATGTTACCAGGAGCCATCCCCAGAGAATCCTATTTTTATTGCACCATCGCTCAATGCATCCTCTTCAGAAAGATGGGCTTGGCAAATGGCAAAGTTGATTGTCCAAATCGCTGATGGGAACTATCACGAGTTCATCTCTCACTTAGGCGGAGCCCATCTACGAATGGAACCGATCGCGATCGCAACCTATCGAAAGCTCCCTTTAGAGCATCCACTGGGAGCTTTATTAAGACCTCACATTGAAGGCACTTTGTATATCAATGATGCTGCGGTAAAGGGACTAGTCAATCCGGGAGGAACAGTTGATAGAGTAGCATCCGGAACATTAGAGTCTTCATTGTTGCTTAGCATCAAAGGTGCCAAGGAATATCCATTTCCTTTTAACGAGTCATTTTTACCAATGACATTAAAGAGCCGTGGTGTAGATGATCCTCATTCTCTACCTGACTATCCCTACCGGGATGATGCACTTCTGATCTGGTATGCAATTCATGATTGGGTTTCGAGCTACTTGAAGCTGTTTTATGGAGATGATGGCGCAGTTCAAAACAATCAAGAGATACAAGAATGGATTAAAGATTTAACCGCTCCAAACGGAGGTCAAATGACGGGGATTGGAGAAATAATTAATGATGATCCTACGCCTCAGATCAGAACCTTGGCATACCTGATTGAAGCGGTAACTCTAATAATATTTACAGGCAGCGTTAGCCATGCTACTGTAAATTTCCCGCAGTCATCTTTCCTAACCTATATGCCTAATATGCCCTTGGCAGGCTACAGAAAAGCACCTGAGACAAATATTCAGAATGAAGCGGACTATTTTGCATTACTTCCCTCGCTCTCTCAGGCAGAAACTCAAATGAATATGACCTATGTTTTGGGTTCTGTCTACTACACACAACTGGGAGATTATGGTAATTCATACTTTACAGACAGCCGTGTAGTAAAGCTTTTACAAGAATTTCAGGAGAAGCTTCGCACAATTGAGTTAGAAATCAATGCCAGAAACGAAGTTCGTTTTACACATTACACTACTTTACTGCCTTCAAAAATTCCGCAAAGTACCAATATCTAGGGTTCAGAAAGCTATGAGGTAAGCCTCGAACATGATTAACGCTTACCTCCATCTGTTGACGGCAGGGCAATTTACTAGATCGGATGCCGTTGGATATGACTTAAGATTGCGTGGTTTATCTGTTCGAACTTCTCCTGCATTAGTGCATGCCCTGCATCAAGTTCGATCCTGGTATATTCCCCTTTCATATAGTTCTTTGTCATTTCTATGCTGGAACGACCGATCGCAATATCTTGATTTCCCCATATCAGCACGGTTGGGACGGAAACATCACCATAGGGGATCGGAAGTTCCTTATTGGCCCTGTACCAGTTAATCGCAGCCCTACGACCTTCAAATTCCTTAAAGACAGTCAGATAGTCCGTTACTTCTGGATCAGAGGAAAATTTCCAAAGTGAAGGACGGCGTCCGGCAACCGCAAAGCCAAGCAGCAGTTCAGGAATTAGTGGCAACTGGAATAAATTCATATACCAACTTCGCTTTTTTTAATCACAATCTGTTTTTTTTGCCTGGCTAAATGCATCCATATGAGGGATGGATAAGGCAGACCAGCTATTTACCCGATCAGGATACAGTTCAACAACAGTCCATCCGCACCCAGACCCCCAGTCATGTCCTATAAGGTGAAATTTTTGAAACCTTGCGGCATCCGCAAGGGTTACGTTTCAGGAAAACCATGAAGTAATATAACAGGCTCTCCATTATTCTCAAGTCCACAGATCCGACATCGAAATGTCATTTGATTTGCGTTGAGTTCTCTGATCTCAACTTGAAATTCTTGACCCGTTTTACTTTCCATATATTGCCTCTGATTTACAGATACGCTCTCTTCGAATTTTTAGATATTTCCCATTTCTGCGACTAAAACTTAGGTTAGAAGGTAGAGCGACGCACCTTTCCCACTACTCTTACAACATCCACAAGCATATCTAGTGCAATATCTTTAGCCGGACAGATGCGTCCTGCACTGCGATCACCAACCGAATGAAAGCCCATGTGATAGGGACATAGGTTCTCCCGTTTCGCGTTAAACTCATAGACTGTAGAACCCCAAAAACCTTTATCTAGAAGCCCTAAACTTATAGGTATCAGAACCTTGGTGCCTTTAGGGAAGGTTCGCTCCGCCCCTGCTATGGTTGCCGTAAAGGATTGGGTAGCGACTCGATGTGTAGCACTAACAGGTGCCCAGAGCCGGGCGCACTCTAGTAGATAGAGCCGTACGGACTCTCGGTCATCCAAATCAAGCGCATCCCAATACTGGGTCGGATCAATATCATCAGTCTGCCGCCCCTTGTAGGCAGGGAGAGGATGATATCCCATTGCCGTATAACCAAGGTTTAGCGGGCCTTGTAGCGCTGCAATACTGATGATAGAGGTCATAAGCTTTGCGAGTTCACGCGCAGTCATGCCGTTCTCTGTGGAGTAATCCTGCTCAAAGTCTGCAAGGGCTGGCGAATTTTCATATATCGTCGCGGCTTGCTCGATTAGATCGGACAGGTTTTTGTGTCCCTTTAGGTTTAGACTCTGCAGAATGCGACTGACACCCGCAACGTAGTGGAGGGTTCCCATGCGCGTGTAATGCAATTCAGTCAGGAGACTGATTGACTCTTCGTCGTCTGGATCTAGACCAAAGAGCACATAGTGCAGATACTTCACAAGAAATCCCTTCCAACCCCGCTGGTCATTGGTGAAAAAAGTGCCGCCCCTGCCATGGGGCATCTCCACATAATCTGCTCCCAACTGATTAAGTAGCCGCAAAGCGGTAGCATCGCGCTGACGCTCTGTTGTGACATCATTTAGGATATAGTTCTGCATACATTTTCTAAATGACTCGTGGTCACTGCTGCCATCAGCTTCCTCATCTGACAAGGAAAGGAGGAAGACATTCCTGCCGCCGACATCCTGGTTAGGTGTGTGATTCTCGTCCAGTATGGTGGTGCCGAGACGCCATGTCCGGGCTTGGGGTGAGGTAAGCGCCGTTTCAATCACGTCGAACTCGCCCATCACCACCTGCCCAGCACAACAAAAATTTGGTCCGAGCGCAAGCCGCTTACTGTCCAAGTAGGTGGGCTGGGTTGCAATGAGACCCTCGATGAAGCTGATGATCATAAGGAGTTTCTTGCTAAGGCTTCCATCCGGTTTCTGTAAAGCCCAAACTTGAAACTCATTGAGCGCAGAAACCATAAATGATAGAAAGACACTAACTAAATTTAAGTTCATAGAATTATGTGATCTCCGAAAGATGTTAAATTTTTGATATTGCAGAAGAATAATAATTTAGGTAGTCAGGGGTAGGGCTTTAAACTGTAAGTAGTGCAACAATACTGGATAAAACACTTAGATCCTCTATAGGATTTAGAATAGCAGAAAGTATTATTAACTACTTGTTGACGATAAAAACTCCATAGAAACAAATATATTTGTTTCTGAATAAATTTTTACACTTGTATTTATTTCTGAATAAATTTTTACATTGCTATATCAAGTCCTCTAATTGAGAATAAACTGTATTTTCCTTAAAAATCTTTACATTTTAAAGCTATCTAAAGTGGAATTTGATAGTATTGTACTTTATAGCAAATTATATGTTTGTTCAATTGATGCTGCAATGTTTACTCAAACTCACTACGTTCCTCAGTTAATCCCTTGCGGTCAAGACAATGGAACTGCTTATTAGGCAGTTAATTCTACTGGTAATGCTGTAGTATTTATTCATGGATTTCGTAGAAATGCAATAGGAACTTGGCTACAATTCCCTACATTGCTACAAGATATACATGAATTGGCAGGATATGACTTAATTTTTTATACCTACGATTCAAGAAATACACCTGCTGCTAATAGCGGTGCGTTATTCAAACAGTTTCTTAACCAACTCTTTGAAGAACCTCTATTATTTTGTAACGCAACGCTAGATCCTGAAGCTGCTCGGCTTAATAGCTTTCAATATAAAAACGTGCTCATTGTTGCTCATTCCTTAGGGGCTGTTGTATCCCGTTTAGCACTTGTCAACGCGTTTCTTGAGTAGAAATCTTGGTTATTAAAAACTCGACTAATTTTATTTGCTCCAGCTCACTGCGGAGCTCGTGTTCAACTGCTTGCAATGTATGCTTTTACAACTATAAGTTGGATGAAACCTATTGTCGGTCTTAGTCAATATCTTTGTCCAGTATTAGAGGAGCTTGATCCAAATGCTAATTTGCTTAGACAGCTACGTACAGATACAGAGAAGGCCCAAGAAAAACCATCAGAAGCAAGTAAAACGCTTTTAGCTAAACTAGTTGTTCACGGACAGCACGATAAAGTTGTGCCTATTCTCCGTTTTAGTAATTATGATCCTCCTCATTTTGTTATTCCTAACAGAGGACATGCTGATGTATGCAAGCCTAGTAAAGAAGACCTTTCCGAAAATTCTCAAAAGCTTACTATAGCTGGCTTTGAGAGATGGTTTCATCAAGTGATTCCCGTCAGCCCCCAACCTAAAAATAGGCGTTTGAGATAGTTGCAGTTAGTAATACCTGAAAAGATACTTACTGTTAATTCATGATAGTCGCTCCTTGTTCACAGATTTTAATCAGGTAAAACTAAGTACAAGTCACCGTAGAAGGGGTACGGAAATCAAGCGGCCTTGGCACGAGCAGATTTAGCCTCACACTTTGCCATCACTTTTGCCACTGATTGAGTCGTCCAATTGAACGGGTGGGCATTAACATTCCATTCGCGAATAAACGCTTGCAGACGTTCTGCTAAAGCTTGCTTGTTCTTGAAGTTGGCAATGCTCAACCGCAAGCGGTAGAAGAATACTAAACCACTGTTCTACTTGATTCATCCAGGAGCAATGTACAGGTGGAAAGTGAAAGACAAATCGGGGATGTTGGGTGAGCCAAGTTTGTACCTTCTTCCCCTTATGCATCCTGAGATTGTCCAATACAACGTGAATCTGGGTGATTTGGCAAGGAATTTCTGTATCCAGGTACTCCAGAAACGCAATCAACTCATCTTGACGTTTGCGTTCATAGGTCTGTCCCCAAACTTTTCCGCTGCGAGTATCAAAGGCAGCAAACAAGTTGAGGGCACCCTTGCGCTCATACTCATGTTCAACTTTTATGACCGACTGAGGCTTGGCAGGTCGGGTCGGAGCTTTGCGAGGACGCGGTTGTAGGGAAGTCTTTTCGTCCAAGCACACCACCATCTCGTGTCGTTTCAGTTTGCGCGTGTAGAGACGGCTAATCTGCCGAATGGCTCTGATAAACGTTTTGTCACGCGGAACTTTAGCAGATAACCACAGATGATGCCGCCAAGGTTTCAAGTGATGACTCTTGAGGACACGTCGCACCGTAGCAGCAGAGATACTCCCGACTAAGCCAGCACTGACCACTTGGCGAGCTAACTCTGTGCAGTCCCATTGTGACAAAGACCTGCCTTGAGTATCTGGAAGTTCACAAGCCATTTTTACCAGATACAACGCCACTTGAGGGGGAAAAAACCGGGACTCTCCCCGGTCGGGGACGTTCTTGCAAGCCTTCCACTCCCTGCTCGATAAAACGTCTTGCCCAATGAGCGTAAATGTCTCTCTCCCAGTCCGACCCGCTTACTGATTTGGCTGAAACTTTCACCTTCGGCTAACAGTAAAACGGCACGGGCGCGTTTCGCCAGTCCAATAGGCGTTTTTTGTCGTCGAAGCAGGCTTGCGAGCGCTTCACCTTGTTCGCTCGTCAGGCTAATTTTGATGCTAGAAGTCCGTCCACGCATAGGTCATCCACAGGCTTTACGCTGATCCTAACGATTTTCGACCCCTTTCAATGACGAGTTGTACTAAGGCTCCTATTCGGAGTCTTACTAATCCACAAACTGTTAATATAACTCGTTGATAAGTTTGAGGACGTAAACGAAACCGTTGAGCGGCAACTTGAAAAACTTTAGTCAATCTAATCATGTGTTCTATGAGGATACGCCTGCTAGAAAAGACTTGATTTTCTTGTTTTTGAATATCGCTTAATTCCCGGTTTTTCGGTTTTTTATGTGGGGTGGCAACATTCTTTTCTCCTATATAGAACCCATTTGGGATCTATTTAACCAGTTGCCAATCTTTGAAGCATCAGGCGAACAAAACAAAGATTAACTTTGGTGGTGGCATGAGCGAGAGTTCTTTCAAAATTTTTGACTAAACTTTTGCACCTTTCCATCCAAGAATTAGTTCTTTCTATGATCCATCTAGCTTGGACAGGGACAAAGCCTGTTTTTCCTCCCTGTTGCTTTTGTTCTTTGGACGGTTTGGGCGATAACTTAAACCTAATCTTGTTCATGATTTGAGGATAAACTGTTTTCAATTCTTCCTCCAGTTTTTTAGGGTGATATCCGTTGTCAA
>JAHHHE010000203.1 GCA_019359535.1 Gloeocapsa sp. UFS-A4-WI-NPMV-4B04 | reverse complement strand
ATTCGCGTTTATTGCTTGGATTCAATCACCTAATTAGTGCGATGAATCAATTTAAACCTATTTATTCTTCTGCATAAACAGGTTTATTTGCTACTTGCTAATTTGGAAACTGACAGAAGAGGGATATTACTCATCACTATCGTCCAACAACAATTACCCAAATGCTGGCTGCTAAAGCAACAGCGCCCAGATGTTGCGGTAATAGTAATCTTAGTGGCTGACGGGCAATTTTTTGAGTTAGTAACATCGTCAGCAGGACTGAGAAAATCAGCGTTGTTCCCTGTAAAAAAGCTGTGACAGCTGGATGAGCTACCACAATAGGCATTCCTTCACCACTATAATTAAACGTTGCTAAAGTTACTGGTAGGATACGTCCTGCTTCTCCTAAACCCAAACGTAGGTAATGAGCTAAATTCCCTCCTAGTACCAACGGCAAGTAGCCATAGGCAAGTTCTACAAATTGTCTAGGCTTAGGATTTGGGCTTGGTGATGTGAGTTGATAAAACAGGTACGAAAGTTGCATCAAAGCATAGATTAGTAAGGCGACAGCAGCTGGAATAATTAGAGCTACGAGGGATAAACCCAAGTGAAGCCAAAACTGCTGTAAATTTAGGTTCAACCCCAGAAGTATTTGCAATTCTGGTAAGCGATGCAGAAATACTCCGCCAAACAGCAAAAACAACAAAGCCACTTCATAGCTATGAGGTACATGAGTTGTCCACAGTTCAATTCCAGGAGGACGCAAATTTAGTTCTACTGAGCGATGCGGACAAGCTTTAAGACAAGTCATGCACAGTACACAATCTTTGTTATCTTGCAGTTGCGCCGGATGAGAGTATAGTGGACACCCCCCAGTCTCCATCCCTTCACCTTTTTGGGGGCCACCTTTGTAGCACTGATAAGTAGTGCATTCAGCCGAACAAGTGCCTTGCTGCGCCCGTAGTTCAATCATGGATAGCTTGGCAAATAGACCATTCATCCCCCCGATTGGGCAAAGATAGCGACACCAAAATCGGCGCTCAAAAATTGCCGAGAAAATCATTGCTCCGGCGGTAATTAACAACAGCAAACAAGCGGAAAGATAAGCTGTATCTTCTAGATTCCAGAGTTCTTCCCACAAAAAAATCAGGACGAATAATCCAAATAAAAACCATCCTCCCCATTTCTCAGCTTGCTCTCGTGGCCAGCGCTTTAGTTGTCGAGGAATTAGCCATAAAGAAAGTTTTTGGGTAACTTCGCCATAAATCATGAATGGACAAACAGCACACCACAAGCGTCCGACAAACGGAAAGCCGACCAGAATTAAAGGCCACCACCACGCCCAAAATAGATTTAGAACAACATTCTCGTTACGATGCTGAGGACCGATAAAGAGGAGTAGGACAGCGATCGCAAAAGCAGTTAAAGTAAAGCCATAGTTAATCCGGTCTGGCCACCAGTCACTGCGGAGAAACCGCCGCAATCTTGGATAACCATTTAAGAGATTGACGCGAAATCTTTTTTTCTGCGTCTCGGCTGACCAAAATATTTCTTCTGTTAGCTCAAGAGCGCTTGCTGACTGGACAATTGCCCGTTCTACTAAACTTTGCAACTCTTTCAAGTTACCAGGAAAATCATAAGCTTGTAAGCGGCGCAGAGCTTCTGGCGTGACTTTAGGTTTAGAAATGCCTCTAGCTCGACAGTAGAGACTAATATAGTATTCTACTTGGGCTTTGATGTCAGCTTTACGCACCCGTAGCGGCGGAACTTTGATCGTATGACCGACACAACGAGCAATTGTGGATTGGTTCTTTTCAGACACCATCAGGATGCGGGCGCGAGAAATGCGGGGTTCTGCTGGTGGCTGTCCCGAACGGCTGACTGGGGTGTAAGTACCTGTTTGGAGCAACTCACAGATAGACGGTACTAACTCTTTTGGCAGTTCTTGGATGTTGTTGAGAATCAATGTGCCTTCCCCAAGCCATTCAAGCAATCCCTGTTTACCTCCGCTACGACCAAATAAATCTGCACCGCTAGTTTGGAGAATACCGCAGTTAACTTTAATAATTGGTTCTCGTCTTTGAGGGGAACCAAAGTGGATTAAGCTCGCTATATTGTCTTTTTCTAAGCCTGGTTCTCCAAAAACCAAAACAGACTTGCGATCAAAATTAGCTTCTCTAATTTGCTGTCGTAGACGTACAGCGTAACGACTTGCCCCCACAATGCCTCGTTGCGCTTTTGTGACTAGATAGGGACGCAAGGCTGAGGAGCGCTCTTGCTCGTAAGAAAGCGCTGATGTCAACTGGGTTAATTCCTGAGCTAGCTGGCGAGAAAAAGTCTGGGTAATTTCGGGGTGTTGAGCCACTATTTGCCGAAATTGAGCAGCAGGAACAACACATAAGTGGCACTCGGTTAAAGTCGTAATTGTTTGCCTAGCTGGCTGATCTAGTAGCAGTTCTTGGAGGTGAATGACGGCTCCCGGGAGGAAGCCACAAGCTAAGGCTGGATTAATTTGACTGATGGATTCGCTCTCCATTTGACCTTGTTTAAGAATGTAGAGCGCTTCAGGGGGAGTGCCTTCTAAAACTAAGCGGTGGTTTGCTGACACAATTTGTTCTTCAAGCACCAGTGCGATCGCATTTAATATCTCTGGGGAAAGAATTGCTAGGGCAGTTCGTTCTTGGAGCCAGATCAATAACTCTGGAGATGTCATCGTTAATTCTCAGTATTAAGCTGTAATTATCACTAAACTAAAATTAGGTGATTCGGGTGCTAGTTTTAGCTAAGTCAAGCGACCCTTATGAGTATTTCCGATCTTCCCAATCTTGGGGTTCCTTTGATACTTTTGATGTTAATTGTGATTGCTGCTATTTTTTTCAGTCGCAGCGCGTCAAGATAGTTTGGAGCTAATTTGAGTTGTGGTTATTGAATCAAGCTCAAAATTATATTTTAATTTCAAAAATGTAGATATAAGTAAAGATAAATAGCAAAAAGTTCCAGAGAGTCTAGCTCTTGATAGCACTCTGGATTCACTAATTAGGTGAGGCGATATTGGTTTGGCAAACGAGATAAAAATGCTTTAAGGATAGACGCGATCGCACTTCCAGTTCAAGAGCGCTTTTTTGCTGCATTCACTACTTAATTTCGCTTAATAGCAAATCATTTAAACATTTACGCCTAAATTAATTTTTACCTTACCTACAGAGGCATGACATCGTGAAAACGGCTGTAGTCAACAAAGCGATTCCCCTGATCAGTCTTAGATACGATATCGACAAAACGCATATTCCACAAAATATCCCTACTTACATAGGTATAACGGGAGTAGATACTTTGTGAGACAGTTTCATCAAGTCCGCTCAAAGTGACTACAAGTGAAGTTTCTGCCTCATCTAACGCTTCGGGTGTAGTTCCATACAGAGGACTTTGTTTGTCAATCGGGTGCATTGCCGTCCAAGATAAGGAAAACATTGGATTCTGGCTACGCACCAGGTTGAGATCGTAAACCCTACGCATAAATTGTCCTTCTACGCTAACTTCATCGCGCATCAAGCGTACTCGCATCTGTGCTTCTAGAATCTGGTTGCGGCGCTGGTTAGCCGCTCTAAACATCAAAGTTGGCACACCATCATAGGGAGTAATGACTGCTACACGGCTAAATATCACGCGAGCTGTAGGTTGAGAGAACCGAGCAAACATTAAGCCAGTACCCATAGCCAACCCCATTAAACCTACCAGCGCTTCAACTGTAACTACGGCATTCGCGTAAGTAGTGCGGGGGTGCATTGCGCCGTAGCCAATCGAAGCCATTGTCTGGACGCTGAAGAAGAAGGCATCAAAGAAGTTACCAGGGCGGGCATTTTCGATGCCATCTCCGCCCGCTAGGTAAGCCAAGGCAAACAATGTATTAGCAATCAGATACCCTAAGACAGTCAGCGCTAGAAAGCCATACCAAGGAATAGTGAGTAATAAATGGTATGGATCGCGCCAGTAGGAATACCATTTGCCCATCCCTACAATGTTCAACCGTCCATCTTGCTGCTTTACGATCTCTACTATCGAAGGTAGACGACGCTTTTTTTTCATACCTATGGCTTTTACGAAGTAAGTCACGCATCTAATTTACCTATGAAGGTTGCCTCTCAGCAGTGACTAAAAATTGTCACTTATTCTCTTCTACGTTTTGAGCGTTTGGGCTGAGTACGCCCAAATAAGCGACTAATAAAGTTAGGTCGCGTCTTATTTGATCTCCCCACTTGCTCATCTTGATTTGGTTTCATCCCTTGTTGAAGACGCGCCTCCTCTGTCAAAGCTACAGCGTTTTTATCTGGCACAATTTGAGAGCCGTATTTTCTGGCATAGACTTGGGTAAACTCAGCACCGAAAAATAGGATCTGGGCGGCATAGTAAACCCACGCCAAAACAACCACTAAAGAACCAGCTGCCCCGTAAGTTGAACCAAAACTACTGTTACCTAGATACTGCCCTAGCACATACCTACCGATTGAGAACAGCACTGAGGTGATAGCAGCACCAATCCAGACATCACTCCAGCCAATTTTGACATCTGGTAGCGTTTTGTAAATCAGCCCAAACAGCACCGTAGTGACGACAAAACTAAAAATCAAGTTTGCCAGTTGCCAGAGGAAGTCGAGTCCTGGTAGCAAGTGACCAAAAAAATTGACTGTTGCAGCCAAAGCAGCACTGGCGACGAGGGACACAAGCAGTAAAAAGCCAACGCCTAGCACCATTGTGAATGACAAAAAGCGGTTGCGAATGACGTTGATTAGACCACGCTCCGGCTTTGCTTGTACTTCCCAAACGGTGTTGAGTGCATCTTGCAACTCGGCAAATACTCCAGATGCGCCAAATAGCAGGACAATGATGCTGATAATCGAGGCGAACCTCCCCGTAGCTGGCTTGTTAGCATTCTCAATCGTTGTTTCGATGAATTCTGCACCATCTCTACCAACTAAGCCTTGAATTTGCCCAACAATCTCGCCTCTTGCTGCTTCTTCCCCAAATACTGCACCTGCGATCGCAATCACGATAATTAGTAGCGGCGCAAGCGAGAAAACTGTGTAATACGCCAATGCC
Organism: Gloeocapsa sp. UFS-A4-WI-NPMV-4B04; assembly: GCA_019359535.1. GTDB lineage: Bacteria > Cyanobacteriota > Cyanobacteriia > Cyanobacteriales > Chroococcidiopsidaceae > JAHHHE01. The sequence continues at coordinate 6,100 of JAHHHE010000203.1, read as the reverse complement.
GCCGATAACCGCGATGCCTTATCCTTGCTCCATTCTGAAAATGTCTCCTTCAGCAGATCCAAAATTGCTTTCATATGTATTAAAAAGTCTCCTTATCGTAGGTTTTACCTGGATCGCTGTTTAAGTAGAGATCAGGCGATCGCTAATTAACTTTAATTGATTGCTATCTGCTCTTGGGTCAAGTTATTTACTGTTAAGCCAAGGCTTAATCAACCATAGCTTTGTTTTTTTCATCTGAAGTTGGATTAAATATCCGTGCTATCCAAGCCCTCGTCAACAGCAGCGCTGCTAAAACTAACAAAAAAGCACACACGGCTAAGATTTGTTGCCAAGGAATTTCCAGCACTTCTCGAATAATAACTTCTCGCAGTACAGATACAATTGAAACTTCGACTGCCACGCCTATAGAAATGCGTTGTTCTTGCAAATAAATAATTAGTAATCGGAATAACTCTACCAAAATCAGAATAAATAAAAGGTCTGATGTTACATTTTGGAATTTTAGCGGATGAAGTAGGGAAACAAATATCTCACCTAAACGAATCACCATTATACAAAATAGACTAATACATAATAAAACAACAATTAGGTTTTGAATAAACTCTAAATTATGCACAATTTGTTCTCGATCGAACCATTTATACCATTGATTTTCTTGGCCTGAATTTTTAGGCATAATAATTCCTCCTTTTAAATACAAAAATAGAACCTTGTGCCTAAATTTACTTAAATTATAAAAAATATTTAAAGTCAATGTTTTCTAAGTCTTTATTAATAGTTATTTGAACCTAAAAAGTATTAAGTAGTAATCCACCTTCAATAAATCTAGAAACTTAGAAATTAAAAAATATTGAGAGTTTATGTGTTTTTATAAGTAATTTTAATATAAACTTTTCTATTTATTCATATTTTAAAAGGGTGGCTTGAAAACAGTGTCTTTGGTGCAGGTTTTTTCACTACTCACTATTCCAAAGGTAATTAGTTAATTCATTGATACTTATTTAAGTGCAGGTTTGTGCCAATTTTTAAAGCTAGCTTAATTAATATGCTAATCAAGTAGGTATCCACAAATTTATGAGGTTTTGAAGACATAATCATTGTTATCAATACCTACTTTTGTTTACTTCTTTTTACCCAACACTTATAAAGTGCTGAGTAATTTAAGACCAAACACAACTATCTTAGAATTGCTGTAAAAACCGCAGATCGCTGGTATACAAGCGCCGAATATCATCAATTTGATGTAGCACCATTGCAATTCGTTCAACGCCCATACCTGCGGCAAATCCCGTGTAGATTTCGGGGTCATAACCTACTGCTTTAAGTACATTTGGATCAACCATACCGCAGCCCATGACCTCCAGCCAGCGACCTTTCCACTGCACATCCACTTCTGCCGAAGGTTCTGTGAAAGGAAAATAACTTGCCCGAAAGCGGATCGGCACATCGCCAAATATCTCTTGCAAAAAAACTTTGATTGTGCCTTTAAGATCGGTAAATGTCAGCCCTTCGTCAACCGCTAAAATTTCTACCTGATGAAAGACTGCTGAGTGAGTCGCATCTACGGTATCGCGGCGATAGACTCGACCTGGAACGGCAATCCGAATCGGCGGGTCATTGTCTTCCATATAGCGAATCTGAACTGTAGAGGTATGAGTTCGCAACAGATTTCCATCGGACAGATACAGGGTATCCTGCATATCACGGGCGGGGTGATCTGGCAGGAAATTTAGCGCTTCAAAGTTATAGTAATCCGTCTCCATTTCTGGCCCCTCAGCCACACTGTAGCCCAGACCAACGAAGATATTTAATACTCGGTCAATGGTGCTGTTAAGCGGATGAACGCGACCGAGAGGACGATAAACACCAGGCATTGTGACATCCAAGGTTTCAGCTTCCAGCTGTGCTTGAATTTGCGCGGCTTGCAATGTTGTTCGCTGGCGTTCTAGGTCGGATTGCAGGGCTTCTTTGACAGTATTGGCGATTGCCCCAATTTTTGGACGCTCTTCGGCCGATAGCTGACCCATGCTCCGCAACAGTGCTGATAGCTGACCCTTCTTACCAAGATAACCTACTCTGAGTTCCTCCAAGCGCTCCAAGGTATCGGCAGCAGCGATCGCGCCTCTCGCTTCTTGTTGCAATGCTTCTAGTTGAGCCTCTAAATTGCTAGGCTGATTAGTTATGCTAGTCATTTTTAATAGTAATGCTAATATGACCGTCAACATTCGGCAGTATATCTTACCAGTTTAGAAGCGATCGCTCTAGTAAAGTAGAAGTAAATGGGGAGCTTTCTTAGTAGAGGAGAATATTTGTAATGGCTTCTCGCCTTTAGTTCCTCTTGCCTCTTGTACTTGCCTTTAGTTCCTCTAGCCTAAGCGCCTCTTGCCTCTCGCCTCTTATAGATGAAATTACTAATTAGCAACGATGACGGTATTTTTGCGCTGGGAGTTCGTAGCCTGGCTAATGGTTTAGCAGCAGCAGGTCATGATGTTACAGTGGTTTGTCCAGATCGAGAGCGATCAGCAACTGGGCATGGTTTGACTCTACATCAACCGATCCGCGCCGAAATCGTCGATTCCTTTTTTGATCCCAATATCAAAGCCTGGGCTTGTTCTGGCACTCCCTCTGACTGCGTTAAACTAGCGCTGTGGGCATTGCTAGATAGCCCTCCTGATTTTGTGATTTCTGGCATTAATCAAGGGGCAAATTTGGGGACAGATATTTTGTATTCCGGTACAGTGTCAGCAGCGATGGAAGGTGTGATTGAGCAAATTCCCAGTATTGCGATTAGTCTGACCAGCTTTTCATCTCAAGAATTTCAAAACGCTGTCAAATTTGCTCAAACTCTACTTGCCCAGCTAGCGCTTAAACCTTTACCAGAAGTAATGTTGCTTAATGTTAATGTGCCTGCTGTAAAGTTACAAGAAATTGCTGGAGTCACTATTACCCGTCAGGGAGTGCGGCGCTATATTGATGTTTTTGAAAAGCGGATCGATCCGCGTGGTAAGACTTACTACTGGTTAGCCGGAGAGTTACTTGAGGAAGTTGAACCACAAGGTCTAAATCTGCCTCAAGACATCCCCACTGATGTCCAGGCAATTCGCAATAACTTTATTACTATAACTCCCTTGCAATACAACCTCACTTATGCATCTGGACTGAAACAATTACCAAAATGGGATTTCAATTTTCCTTAGCATTTAATTTAGATATTTCTGCTTAGGCGTTTGCGATTGTCTTGTTATGTCAAAATCTAAATGTGGATTACTTCATCTCTAACTAAAGCTTTAACACCAACTGCTGTTGCTCTGGGAAATTTCGATGGTGTGCATCGTGGGCATCAACAGGTAATTCAGCCTGTTGTAAAAACGACATTAGAGGCGAGAGCAATCAATTCTTGCTCTGGTCTAACTTATGCAAATAAAAAAATATACAGCACAGTAGTAACTTTCAATCCGCATCCTCAAGAGTTTTTCACAGGTTCGCGGCGGACGTTGCTAACACCGTTAAATGAAAAGGTACAGCAGCTAACAGACTTGGGAGTAGAACAGCTGGTGTTATTGCCGTTTGATCGGGAACTAGCCGCTTTAAGCCCTCAAGAGTTTGTGGAAAAGATTTTGGTTCAACAACTGCAAGCACAGCAAATTAGTGTCGGGCAGGATTTTCGGTTTGGGTATCAGCGTAGTGGAACCGCCTCTGATTTACAAGCGATCGCAGCAACATCTGGCATTCCCGTTACTATTATTCCTCTGCAAAATATTGGAGGCGATTCTTCTATAAAGACGGTGGACGAACGCATCAGTAGTTCATCAATCCGTCAAGCTTTAGAACAAGGCGATCTGCACCGCGCTAAAATCTTGCTAGGTCGTCCTTACACTCTCACAGGTCGGATTGTTGAAGGACAACAGTTAGGCAGAACAATAGGCTTTCCCACTGCCAATATCCAACTGCCTCCCGAAAAGTTTTTGCCGCGACAGGGTGTCTATGCTGTGCAAGTTTTTGGAGAAGATGAGAGTAAGGAATTAGGCGCAGTGTTCAATCACGAGGAGTTATTTGCTAGACAGCAAAACAAAAAAGTAAGTGAAACTCCCACCCCCTCGCCTCTCGCCTCTTGCCTCGGACAAAGTCCCGCTTCGCTAACGCCTCTCAGCTTCAAAGGTGTGATGAATATTGGCTCTCGTCCTACAGTAAATGGTACATATCCATCAGTGGAGGTGCATCTGTTAGATTGGTCTGGAGATTTATATGGAAAGACTCTAACAGTGCAGCTAGAAAAGTTTTTGCGACCTGAACAAAAATTTGCTTCCCTAGAAGCTTTAAAAGCACAGATTCAGGCTGACTGTGCAAGAGCAAGATCCGTTCTCACCTTGGAGTCATAAATTCAGCCATGAGAGAACGAATTGAGCAACTAACCCAAAACCTGGGGCGTACAATCGTTGGCAAAGCCGAAGCAATCCGCTTAGTTTTAGTCGCCCTTCTTGGTGGTGGCCACGCTTTACTAGAAGATGTCCCTGGCGTTGGCAAAACGCTATTAGCAAAATCACTAGCGCGTTCAATTGACGGACGGTTTCAACGCCTGCAATGTACTCCCGATTTATTACCGACAGACATCACCGGAACCAATATTTGGAACCCCAAAAGCGGCGAATTTGAATTTATGGCTGGCCCAGTATTTGCCAATGTGCTGCTAGCAGATGAAATTAATCGCGCCACACCCCGCACTCAGTCTGCGCTTTTAGAAGTGATGGAAGAGCAGCAGGTTACAGTTGATGGTGTTTCCCGTAAGGTTCCCCTACCATTTTTTGTGATTGCTACCCAAAACCCCATTGAGTACCACGGTACATTTCCTTTACCAGAAGCGCAGATGGATCGCTTCAGTTTGTCTTTGACTTTGGGTTATCCTTCCGAAGTAGAAGAACTCCAGATGCTACAAAGGTTGCAGGATGGAGTGAATGTAAGTGATTTGCAACCATGTATTACGCTTGCAGAATTACAAGAATTACGTAAGCTTTGTGCTGCTGTGAAGGTGGAAAAATCTTTACAACAGTATATTCTTGACATAGTTCGAGCTACGCGGCAGGATGAGGAAATTACTCTTGGTGTGAGTCCTCGCGGTACTATTGCCTTACAAAAAGCAGCTCAAGCTCTGGCTTTTCTTGATGATCGCAATTATGCTATTCCCGATGACATCAAGTTTTTGGCTCCTCATGTCCTTTGCCATCGCCTCATTCCAGCTGGAGGACGTAAAGCTAAAACTGTTGTGGAGCGGCTGTTGCGCTCAATTTCAATTCCTTAATCGTGGTTGGTTGTTGAGATGTCCAATAATTTCGGTGTGATGCGACGGCGGCGTAAACTTAAGCGATCGCCTATTGGGTTATTTTTGTTAATTCTACTTTGGAGTCTGGCTATGGGTTGGGGGCTAGCTTTAGTCACTAATGCCCAACCAACTACACAGATTTCTGCAACAGACGCGATCGGTACTGTTGATGAAGTTCCCGCAGGTTATCAGCTAGGGCAAGAATTATATCTAGAAAACTGTGCTAGTTGTCACATTGCGCTACCTCCAGCTATTTTGCCCACGCAAACCTGGAAACAAATATTGCAAGATACACAGCACTATGGCGCACAACTACCGCCCTTAATTGATCCACCCCGTTTGCTGGTGTGGAAATATCTCCAAACTTTTTCTCGTCCCCACACTACAGAAGAAGAAACACCTTATAGAGTGGACGACTCGCGCTATTTTAAAGCGTTGCATCCCAGAGTTAAGTTACCTCGTCCTATTGAGATTAGTAGTTGCGTTAACTGTCATTCTAGCGCTGCAGAGTACAACTTCCGTCGTCTTACTCCAGAGTGGGAAAACTCCCAGTAAAAAATTATTTGAAAGAATTATAATGCCTCTAGTTTTCGTAGATCTTTCTAGAGGTAATTATATTCTTGTTTAGCAGTTCAAGTTTTATCCAAATCAGTATATAATATCAAGTCAGTTTGAATACCCATAGTATAATGGATATACCGATCTTGCACTTGCGTCTTGCTTCATGCCCAAACGGATTACTATTGCCCCGCATCTGAGTTTAGAAGAATTGGAACATCGATA
>JAHHHE010000202.1 GCA_019359535.1 Gloeocapsa sp. UFS-A4-WI-NPMV-4B04 | reverse complement strand
GGTCTTTGATGCGCTCCCACTGGTCATCTCTAAGGGCGTAACGTCGAGTCGTCATGGTGGTTCTAATCAGCTTATCTGATGTATCGCCAATTCCAGCTTACCTAATTGATGACACGCTCTAGCTTCTATCACAGCGCAATCAGCTCAAACAGCACTCAAAGATTCTAGTGAACGAGTTAAATGGTCAGAGCGGACGAATGAACTCAAGTCACGCCAAGTGGAACAACAGCGCCAAGAGATCGCTCTCTTAAAAGATCAGCTCGCCAGCACCCAACAGGAACTCAAACAGTGTCAGAAAATTATTGTTCAGACTGCACACTTATTGGGAGAAAAGGCGATGGAGATACACTATGAGAGTGACCCAGACTTTGAGGGGCGCTCTTAGCAGCGTCAAATTTTTCATCACGTTGCACCTGCTAGATTTTGGGGTGGGCGGATCTGTCCCCTATATACATAGGTCTGTCCCAAAGCATCGAACAAAGTAAAGCGCCGCTCAATCCCAACTAGATTGGCAACAGCTATGCAACTGTGAACGAAGTAACCAGCTACCCATTCGCCAGCTTTCGTGAGAATCTCAACAGGCTGAAATTTGCTACGACTTGCTTGTTTCACGGTAGGTGAAGGTGGCGTGGTAGGCGATAGCTCGGTGGGCAGTTCCACAGCGGCAGAAGATAATGATTCCTCGTCAGAGTTATCTGTTGCTGGCGGCTGATGGCATCCTGGTTCGGTTGGGGCGTTGGCTACTGTTGCGGTATGATTGGATGCTACGAGGAGCGAAGATTGGTTTAAGGTAATTGGTTCGTTCTGCTCTGGCTCTGAGAAGCTAGGCGTGTTGGCATTATCAGCTATGGCAGGACCATCATGCGTCATAATTACACCTTTTGTCTGCTGCACCCATGCCTCAACGCCGGGGCGCAGAATGCTGGCATTCTGCCACATTAATCGCTTGCGCTCTACCACCTGCTCAAAAGTGGGTGGCAATGGGTCGGACAGTATCTGTGGCGGCGGTGTATACACCTGAACGTTCGTACTAGCGCTGCTAGACTGTCGAGGCTTCCAACCATAACGCAGAGCATTAAATAGAAAACCAGTCGCGGCTTCTTTTGTTTTGGCTCCCTTGGCAGAGTTTTCTTTGAATGCTAGGATCGCGTCTTCTAAATGCTGTGGGTTATCCGCAATCGCGCTCTTGAGCCGCTCGGCGTTAAGATCCGCGTTTAACTTCTCCAGAGTTGCTTGGTGCTTCCACAAAACCTCGTGCGTTTCCTCATCCAGTCCTGGGATACGGACTCTTCGGATTTGGTCTGAGACTGGAGAGCGGTAGCGCTCGGCTCGTTGGGCTGCGGTGTTTAACGATGCTAAAAACTGCTGGGCTAACTCAATTTTTTCATCGCCATCTAACGATGTATCGGAATGTTGACCTACATCCAAAGATTCTGCTACTAACCGATGAGCTTCTTCCTGTTCTTTGGTTGCCGTAGGTATTTCTACCTGAGTAGTTGAGGTGATGCTTTTCTGGTTGCTTTCTATCTCATTTTTTTCAATTGCATCATGATTTGAGGATATGACTTTATTGAATTGAATATTGTGGTGTGTGTTTGCAGTTAACGACGAGAAGTTTGGAATTGCTACCGAAACATCTGTTTTTTCAAATGAAGCTCCCGCACAGCTTTTAGCCAATAGCTCTCTAACGCGGTCGAACCGCACATTATACTGATATGTTTTGTCCTGGCCGTTACCTGGGTTCCCCCGGCGCTCTAGCAGACCCAGATCGCTCAGTAAGTCGTTGGCGGCTCGAATCACAGGCATGGAAAATAAGCCCATTAAGTCTCTGTAGATCTGGCGTAGGGGCTGGTAAACCCAATCAGTACGTTGATGTTTCTGCTTCCATTCCTGCCAGTGGCGATAGTAGGTAATGAGTGTAGCGGCGCAGCGAATCACCTTGCCCTCAATTCCTACTGCCATTGATTCGATTAGCTCTAGATAGTCGCGCCGCAGAACAACTGAAAATGAGTTAGACACAAAATCCTCAACTGCTTTCAATGAGCGCGATTGAGGGGGTAGAGGTAGCAACAGAATCCAAACAATGCTTGCGTACTAATGCGTTAGCCGTCAAGTTTTGATAGCATTGTGGGTAGTTGCTAAAGTACGGCACACCGCAGTAGCCCCCTCAATCGCTTGGTCAGGTGAGTCGAGCGTCGTACACTTTCATCACTTGACCCGTTGGACAATTGGCTACCGCGCAACCGTTACACAAGAAGCTGGGAGATGATCAGGGTTCGGTGGGTTCCAATCACGTCTTCCCTAATCAGCCCAGTTTTCTTGTGATAGCTCATCATAGCTCAATTTTATAATGAAATATTATATCTCAAAAGTTGGTACTAAAAAATGGCAGCCAAGCTGCAGATAAAACCTCAAGACTGTTCGCCCCTAGGAAAGTTGATCCTTCAGCATATGGAGGAACACAATATCAGCATGAACGAACTGGCGAAACAAGCTGGAATTACTCAGCCTGGGCTGCGCGCTGCCTGTTTCAAGCGAACAAACCCAACAGATACCACTTTGAAGAAGTTATCAAAAGTTTTGGGGAAGCACCCGCTAGAACTCTACACTTTAGCTTACGAGGGCAGGATAGAGGATCTGCAAGATGAATCCAGCGATAGCTATTTGGATAGCGTTATTGGAGAACTATTTGAGACAGCAAGGGAGTTGGGGCTAGTGCCACCCAAGAGCAGACCACCTAAACTCAACATTAGAAGGGCATTGAAGGAGCTAGGATTTAGCTCTGACGAGCCAGGATAGCTTTAAGGAATTTAGCTCTGGCATCTCTTTCATTGATTCAACCCACGAGAGAAACGCTACATTGACTCAACATTTAGGGTATTAGTGGGATCAAATTGCAGATTCGGTTTGTCAGAGTCTAGGTCGTCATCCGCCAGTTTTCTAGTATCAAGACTCAGTTACATAAGAGCTGAGGCACAGCCGGGAGTCCCACAGTCTTAAAGTCAGAAGCCTGCACTATCGTTAGGGTCATTGCCTGAAGAGCTACTCCGATTCAGGGCGACGTGGGCGATAAGGAACCTTTAGACGAGCCACAGCAAGACGTTTGACTTCTTCCCCCCGCATATCGTATTTAGCAGTAGTAGCAGGATCGGCGTGTCCTGCCAGCCGGGAAACAGTAATCACATCTGCGCCTGTGTCCAACAATTCTGTGATAAACGTCCGCCGGAAATCATGAGGCGAGAACGCCGCTACAGAGGATTCAGCGGCTCGTTTTTGGAGAACGAACATCACCGCCTGGTCAGTTAAACGTCGAGTCGGGATTCGACCCGCTTTATCGACTGGATACAGCAGCGGTCCCGGCTCATCCCCTCTAATGGCAAGCCAGTCCTGCACAGCAGCGCTCGCTCCCTGTGGCAGATAAGTTATCCGGTCTTTCATTCCCTTGCCCCGACGGATTGTTAGCCCCCCCGTCTTTGGGTCAAAGTCAGAAATATCAAGATTTACCACTTCACTGCGTCGCAACCCTGCCATCAAGATAGAAATCATTGCTGCATCCCGCACCCCTTTTGGCGTGGGGTCATCCATACAAACGGATAAAAGTGCCGAAATTTCTGACTCGCTCAAAGCTCGACCGCGCAACATCTGGGTACTTTTAATGCCTTTAAAATCCACCGCACTGTCATAATCATCAGCATCCATCAGCTTCAATCGCCGTGCTTCTTTGAGGACACGGCGTAACGCTGACAACATTCTATTAGCCGTAGCTGGGGCATACTTATCCCTAAAGACAGCGCATAGAGCAGCTGTGTGCTGGTAGCGTAGCTTTGACCAGTCCAGAGTCATAGCATCGCAAGTTCCGTTGGTTAACATTGAGGAGATCGCATTCAAAGACTGTCGCATCGTGCGCCGCGACTTGGGAGCCAGCTGGGACAAGTACACGGCAGCTGGATGTTGGGTCAGGGGCAGCGGTTCCGTAAGCGCCAGTTCGACTGGCTCATCTCGGTAAGCGATCGCTTGATTCATGGGTGGCTTGGGCAAAATAGATTTTTCATAAGTGAATTAAACCATGCCCACACGCCCATCAGAACGCGCAAAGACGCGCAAGCGATCGCCCGTGCCTTCCATTGTCCAAGCTTAAAGGCACCCATCCTCGGATCGTTTCTCTTACACCGCAAGACAAGAGCAGGTATTAAATTGCACTGTTAGTTAATCTCAACCGAATTTGCTTACACTATCTTACAGCGTACTACAGTGTTGTTATTAGTTGATGTTAGTTAGTGTTAGATATAGCGAAAACACCGTCCTCCACTAAGTCTGAATCGGTCACGCTCAGAATCCCCAATGAAGTATTCAGCCAGATTTTGAATTATGCGACGTGTCCTCGACCAAAGGCAACCGCTCCGAAGCGATCATTGAACTCCTAGAGCTAGGGCTAGCCGTCGCCAGGAGCCAGCAACAGACTCAGCCTGGTATGATAGTGCAAGACATTGTCATGCAAAGTGAGTTGAGCGAAACTGTCACGGCGCTGGGTGAACAGGTCAACCAGTTAACAACCCTTGTGCAAGACACCATCTTGCAGCGTATAACAGAACTGGAGACTGAACTGATGGGGGAGTCCAACGCCTGAGAGCCGAGGCTGAATCTCTCAGGCAACAGCAGGGGCTTCTTCCAGACCTGGAAGCTGTACGTGAGCGCATCCTTTTTGGTCTGAGCGTAGGGAAGCAGTCGCGCCTTGTACAAGCGTACAAAGGCAGTCATTGAGCGCTTCATTACTAAAGTGGGCTCCTTGTGACCCATTCAACTGCAAGTAGCACCCCCTGAGTCGGGGTGAAGAGCGGATGCGCGGGTTTTAGTCCAAACGCCAACATCCAGAGGTCTAGCAGTGCCAATCTTTCGGTCTCCAGGCACTTCAAAAGCCCTGCTTTTGAAGGATAATGTATTTTTTAGAGTCTAAGGTAATCTTCTTTTGTTGCTGTAACTTGCCGAGCAGGTGGGTGATTGTCACCCTGGTGCTAGAGCAGGCGTCGGCCAGGTCTTGATGGGTCAAGCGAACCGAGATCCGAGTTCCTTGTGCCACGGGTTGACCAAATTCCTGTTTCAATAGCAGCAATAGATGGTACAAGCGGTCTTTCAGGTGTCGCATTCCGGAAATGGCTAAAAGGGCCTCTGTCTGCCGTAGCCGCTGGTTAATTAGAGGTAAAAGGGTTTGAGCCAGACTAGGGGAGGCTGCTATTTCTTTTAAAAAGAAGCACACTAAGTGTACTTCTGAAAGCGCTGTAGCTTCGTAGGTATGTAGCTTAGTTAAATCAGGACCAAAGGGCATTGATGGTCCTACAAACCCCACAACCACCTCATGTTCGCCATTTTCACTCATCGTACTCAGCTTCACAATGCCCTGACAGACTTGCCAAAGACTATGGGGGTTGAGGGGGATAGTCTCTCCTTTTAAATAAACATGCTTTAGGCGCTCTGGGCTGGAGTCATAGTCCTTTGTTTCTAGCTCTGCCTCGACTCGCTGGTGGAAGAGCAGCTTGCACCCAGGGTCGCTGATGTCACGCATACATACACGCAGTCCGGCCACCCTGCCTTCCCCGTTGTGGACGATAGCTACCGTTAGATCTGCGTCAAAAGGTTTGTCTCTACGTGGACAAAGACGTACTACCCACTCCTGCACCTGTTGCGCTTGTTGCAGCTGGGTCAGTTGAGAATGAAAGTTCTGGCGCTCGGACTCAGCAACAAAGATGAACAGCGGTTTGCCCATCAGGAACCGCTGCTCGATGTTGAGTAGCTTGGCGGCGGCGCGGTTGACTTCCTGGATTATCCCTGCCGGATCAGTTACCAGGTAGGCGGACGGTATTTCCTCGAACAGCTCCTGGTAGTGCTGGTGTTCCACTTCTACTGCCGCTCGTGCTGCTGCCAGTTGCTCATTCTGTTGCTGCAACTCCTCTACGACCACCTGTAGTTCTTCCGAGGCAACGCCAAGCTCCTTAAAGGCTAGCGGCAGCAGAGCTGGTTGCAGCTTTTGGGAGACGTTAGTGTCTTTGAACAGCTCATGCAAGCGCGCTTGCCTAACCTGCACCTGCTGGGCGATTGTGTCCGCGTTCATGTAAATACCTCAGCAGTGTTTTAAAACAGTGGTTAATGATGTCTGGGTTTAACTCTTCCAAGCAGTTACAAAAGAGTAACAACGAATCTAGAACACTATCTAAATCTGTTGGCTAATCCGTGCATAGCTATGGATAAACCGCAGTTCCTTTCTGGTGTCACCGGCGCAGGCAGAGCTACAGATTATGACCGTCCGCCTATCTTGGTCACAGTGGGTTGCCCTAGTAGGCTGTTTTGCAAGTCATGTTTAGGTTCCTCAAAATTTCACCAACCAATTGTCTCTGTTTTGGAGTGAGTTTTTTCCAACTCTCACCCCATAGGGTTTCTAGGTTTTTTTGGTTAGTATCATCATTCTGTTCACGAGGAATGCTGGTTAAATTCGTCATTTTTGACCTCTTATTGCCCTTAACCCAGACAACCGCAAATTTCCTAATTTAGTCGAGTTGAGCAAATCAACTGCACTTACGTTAGGAATGAATATCCTACTGTCTAAAGAATAAACCCCCTCAGCCTCAGAGGTCTGTCTGCTTTCGTACACAAAAGCGAACTCAAGTTACCGAGCGCAGTAGTTTTAAAGCCTAAAGCCACTCGTCAATGCGGTAAGGACAGAGCAAGGCACCTGTTATCAGATGTGCCTAGTTTCAATCAACACCACCGGGTAGTGTTTCCGATCTGTTGCTTGACTCTTAAAAACGTTTATATTATTTAAATTTGAAAGTTATCAACAACAGATTTACAAGACCACCCATGGGTTCTTTCTGGGAAGCTTGACTGTCACCACTTCGGCACCGTAGTGCCTTGTACTCTTGCCTTGGCTTGAAGCGTTTTGCCGCTTCTTCGTAGCCTTCTATAGTTAAACCAGTAACCAATTTCCCGCTGGTATGTGCCTTCTCAGGAACGGTGGTTAAGTCTAGAGAAAGATTTAGTCTCCAATGAAGTGAACTACACCTGAAGTAAGGTACTTCAGCAATCCAACCAAGACTTTAATGGAGACAATTTACGGCAATTGGAAAGGCATAAAGTCCAGTCACATTAAGCAACTCCAACGGCTGTATGAGCAACGGCAACCGGGAGATCGCCTCATGACCTCTGAGTTTGCTCAACAGCTTGCTGCCATCAGTCATGAAATTCATCAGCCGGTGTGCAGCTACATCAATCGGCGGGGACAAGTGGTGCGAGTGGGAGTGGGCACTCCAGCACAGACACAGATCTCCCCCTCTGACCTACCTCGCCAGAGTGCAGAACGCTTAAGTGGTATTCGCTGTCTGGCAGTTCAATCTCAGGCTCCGGATACCGCCTCTCTTGTAGCAATGGTGCGCCAACGGCTCGATGCCCTGGTAGTTTTAAACTCAGATGGTAATGGTTCTGCTCGTTCCCAAAATGGCGCAGGACAAATCAAAGCCGCTTATCTGGCGCATCTCGTACCCGATGTCGAGCAACCCTGGACGGTTTCATCTCCTCTGAGCCTGGATGAATTGACTGAGGAAAATTTTGACGACTTGGTGCATGAGTGGGAAACGGAATTACGCGAAGCAGGTTTTGCTCTGAGCCAACTGCAACCTGCTGCCTCGGAGCGCGATCGCGTCCTATTGGTTGGACTGATAACCGAAGACATCACGGAGCAGCAGTTTCAAGATGGGTTAGCAGAACTGGCGCGGTTGGTGGAAAGTGCCGGGGGCAAAGTCGTGGGAATTATCCAGCAGAAGCGAACGCAACCTCATCCTCAAACTGTAGTTGGGCAGGGCAAGGTAGAAGAAATTGCTTTGCACGCGCAAACGGTGGGAGCAAATCTGATTGTCTTTGATCGTGATATCTCCGCTGCTCAAGCCCGCAACTTGGAAGAGCAAATCGGAGTGCGAGTGGTGGATCGAACTGAGGTCATTTTAGACATCTTTGCTCAACGTGCTCAATCGCAAGCAGGCAAATTGCAAGTCGAACTGGCACAGCTAGAGTATCAGTTGCCCCGACTCCGAGGACGCGAACAGGCGATGTCACGTCTAGGGGCAGGAATTGGTACACGCGGACCGGGTGAAACCAAACTGGAAACGGAACGTCGCACGATTGGGCGTCGCATTGGTCAGCTTCAGAAGGAAGTTAATCAACTCCAAGCACACCGTTCGCGGTTGCGGCATCAGCGGGAACAGCAAGCGATTCCAGTGATTGCTCTGGTGGGTTATACCAATGCTGGAAAATCAACTCTGCTCAATGTGTTGACCCACGCAGAAGTCTACACGGCAGATCAGCTCTTTGCCACCCTCGACCCCACCACCCGCCGACTCAGCATCACCGATTCCCAAACTCAAGAACGGCGAGATGTCCTGCTCACCGATACAGTCGGCTTCATTCACCATCTTCCCCCTGCATTGATGGATGCCTTTCGCGCCACGCTGGAGGAAGTAACGGAAGCTGATGCGCTGCTGCATCTAGTGGATCTGTCTCATCCTGCTTGGGCAGACCATATTCGCTCGGTGGAAGAGATTTTGGCAGACCTGCCCTCGATGCCCGGTACAGCGTTACTGGCGTTCAATAAGATTGAGCGCGTGGATTCTAACACGCTGACCCAGGCACAGCAGGCATACCCCAATGCCATCTTTATCTCTGCTACCGAACGACTGGGACTGGATACCTTGAAACAGCGATTACTCGAACTGATTGATGTCGCGCCTGCAAGCCTACAATAGTGCTCAACTCATTAGAGCGCGTGGATAGTCTATTGCTCAGGTTTGCAGAATCAAAAACAAGGGCTTCTAACCCTTGAAATGGGTATCCAAAATTGGGTCCGGAGTCTGGAACATTCACTACCTAGAGACGCAGTGTAAGCGCTGCCAAGGTAATTCGAGAAATCTCTACCCGTCAAGTAGAAAACTCCCACTATCGTGGGTTTTGGCAGGATACACAATAGAAAATGGGCTGGAGACGGTTTTGGCAGGTTTGTTTTCATCGGCTCCGTGACCCAAGCTGCTAGCAGAACAGGTTCGTGAGAATTCGGAGTTGAAGGCAAAGCTTCGCCAACTGCTTCGTCAAATGTAAAAGGAATTAGAAAAGAGCCGGAACTACCAAGTCATTCGCGCTCAAGTCCTGACTAGCTTGAAATTGGCCAAACAATCGCCCGGATAGAAGAACGCGGTCAAGCACCTTGACCGTTTCATCTCAGAAATACAATAAGGACCATTTTAAGGGCTGCATCACATATGCCGATAAA
Source organism: Gloeocapsa sp. UFS-A4-WI-NPMV-4B04 (assembly GCA_019359535.1). Lineage (GTDB taxonomy): Bacteria > Cyanobacteriota > Cyanobacteriia > Cyanobacteriales > Chroococcidiopsidaceae > JAHHHE01. The sequence goes on along the minus strand of JAHHHE010000202.1, from coordinate 1,904 downwards.
AGACGAGATCCAGAAATTACTGGATATTTTGCCACTAGATAGTAGACAGGTCTTAGAGCAGCACCCCTTGAGGGACAAATTGATTGAAGTAGTCATGGATCTGGGTCGTCGTCCAGAGGCGCGCTTCCCTTCCGCAGCAGAGTACCTTTCCGAAACACTGGTTTCCACTGAACAGTTGAACTATTGCATCCAGCGAGTAGGACATTTTGGTGGGGATAACCGGGCAGGAATTGAGCAAACCCTGCATCGCATCAGCGCTATCCGAAACCGGACAGGCGAGATTATTGGCTTGACTTGTCGCGTTGGTCGCGCGGTCAAAGGGACAATTCACATGATCCGTGACCTGGTAGAAACTGGTCAGTCGATTCTGATGCTGGGTCGCCCAGGCGTAGGCAAAACGACCGCCCTGCGGGAAATTGCTCGCGTGTTGGCAGATGATCTCAACAAGCGCGTAGTCATTATCGACACCTCTAATGAAATTGCTGGCGATGGGGATATTCCGCACTCGGCAATTGGTAGGGCGCGGCGGATGCAAGTGGCGCGTCCGGAACTCCAGCATCAAGTGATGATTGAGGCAGTGGAAAACCACATGCCAGAAGTCATCGTGATTGATGAAATCGGGACGGAACTGGAAGCTATGGCAGCTCGTACCATTGCCGAGCGCGGCGTGCAGTTAGTAGGTACCGCCCACGGCAACGAAATTGAAAACCTGATCAAAAACCCAACACTGTCTGACTTGGTCGGCGGGATTCAGTCCGTAACCCTGGGCGATGAAGAAGCCAGACGACGAGGTAGCCAGAAGAGCGTTCTGGAGCGCAAAGCCCCACCCACTTTTGACCTTGTTGTGGAGATGCTGGAGCGGCAGCGCTGGGTGGTGCATGAAAGTGTCGCTGACACAGTAGACAGCCTACTACGGGGACATAAGCCTAATCCGCAAGTGAGAACCGTGAATGAAAACGGTCAGGTCACGATTACACGCGAACTCCCTAGTGGTCCAAGAGGGCGTGCATCTAGACAGGTACTACCATTTTCCCAAGCGCCGGAGCCAGACAGGGTTTCAGGCTTACAACTGCCGTCACACCCCTACCGGCTTCATAACACACCAACAAGCCACGAAGACTCTACGACAAGACAGGAAGCCGGTAGAGAGCTAGATACGACTTCGGGGGAACGGGAGTTTGAGCGATTGCTGGCTAGAAACGGGTCGCAGCCAGATCAGTTTGGCTACGTTGGGCACAAGCCGGGTTCAAATGGCGAAGGTTTGCCATTGCACATTTACCCCTATGGCATCAGTTTTCATCAGTTGGAGCAGGTGCTCCAGACACTTAATTTGCCAGTGGTGCTGACGAAGAATGTTGATAGTGCCGATGCAATTTTGGCCCTCCGGGCGCATGTGAGAAAACACTCCAACTTACGGCGCATAGCTGAAGAGCGTCAACTGCCCATTCACACGATTAAAGCTAACACCATCCCGACTATTACCCATACTTTGCAGCAGGTGTTGGGCATGGACAAACCGGACACCACCGATGGGCAAAAACTCAGTCTTTTTGCCCAAAGTGGGAGTTCTGATGAGATTGCCGCCCTAGAAGAAGCAAGACTTGCTGTGGAGCAAATTGTGATTCCTGAGGGGCAGCCGGTGGAGTTGTTACCTCGCTCTGCTAAAGTGCGGCAAATGCAACACGAACTGGTTGAACACTACCGTTTGAATTCCAGCAGTTTTGGCTCTGAACCCAATCGTCGCCTGCGGATTTATCCGGCTTGACCAAGGGGGCATATAAGTAGATGTGCAGAATAAATTACTCACTTAAGAGTTAAAATTTGTCAAAATAGAATTGTAGCGATTATGTACCTATAACCATGCAGTTCATGCGGGAGTTGAATCCTGAAACGCTGCGATTGCT
>JAHHHE010000201.1 GCA_019359535.1 Gloeocapsa sp. UFS-A4-WI-NPMV-4B04 | reverse complement strand
GACAGTTTTCCTGGTGCTTCTGGCGCAGTGGAACCACTCTGACTCCATCCCGAACTCAGTTGTGAAACGCTGCTGCGGCGACGATACTCTAGGGGTTGCCCTGCGGGAAAATAGCTCAGTGCCAGGTCTTATATTCAAAGCATTAGCCTCTATCTCTTTCCTGAGAGGAGGTTTTTTGCTATAGCTAATATTTTTATTTACTATCAAGAAACAGCTTCTTGTCCTTGAGCTTTGGATTTTCGTCTTCCCCAAGGCTTAAGGACTGAGATACTGATAATAGCTAGAAGGCAGAATGTCTGAATCATTGCACCTACAAGGACTGCTTTTTGGTCAAATATATATAGCGGATTTTGCAACGCTTGTAATCGCTCTGCTTCAGAAATTCCAGTCATTGCATTTGTCCAGGGGCCTAGCCAGAATGTACCGAAGATTATAAGTGTCACGGTTGCAACCCACTTGACGATGACCCAGTAGTGTTTCACGAATCCCCAAATGGTTAACCAGGAGAGCAGTCCACCCGTTAGTAGTGATAGGGTAGCAGCAGGGATAATAACCAAGTCGTCTAGCAACTTAAGAATAGAGTTAATTGCGTACAGTTGATCACCATTAGGGGTATTTCGGTTATTTAGAGTAATGATAATCATGCATAGAGCAGTGCCTAACCAAATTCCTCCAAAAGCAACATGAGAGGATAATAACCAGTTTTTTTGCTTGATGTTTAGCTTATTCATAAGCTCTTCCTTTTGATAATGTCAAAGTGTTTACTGTTGGGTAGAGAGTTTAGTAAGATTTAATTAGTAGCCTTATAGTTAGGCTGCTAATTGAAATAATATAACACCTAGTAGCTTCTCACAAATGATCGGCTTATAAGGTTATGGCTTAAGTATTGCGGGGGTTCCAGCCTTTACTTTACTCAAAAGCTCAATCAGTGTTTTCTTTTCGGTATCAGTGAGATTTGCCATTAAATTTGTAGTGCGGCAAAAATGGTCTGGAAGCATTTGGCAGAGCAACTGTTGACCCTTATCGGTTAGATGAATACTTAGCATCCGCCTGTCTGATGGATAAGGCTTGCGTGTTACTAATTCTTTGCGTTCTAGTCCGTCAAGAAGTCCTGTAATTGTTGCTCTGGTAACACCACATTTTTCAGCGCATTCAGAAGGTGTTAATCCTTGCTCATCAGCCTGTAACAATTGCATGAGTATAGTAAATTTACCCATCGAAAGCTCATAGCGGGCAAAATGAACATCTAAAGCTTGATAAACATCAGCCGTAGTATTTAGAAAAGCCAAACAAGTTTCCACTGAAGCGATATCTAACTGAGGGTAGCGCTTGGCAAGATTTAGGATTGCCTGTTGATCAGGAAAGGAATGTAATGTAACCACAGTTAAAAATAAATTTAATTAGCTAGCTTATTAAAAAGTAGCTTAACGTGATACGCACTAGAGACATGAGATCTTATTCCTACCAACTTTTGCTCAAATTCTTTCGGAACCTTTAATCTAGAGAAGTTGAGTCGAGAGATTAAGTTGTGGATGAAATACTAGAGCGATCGCGCAAACTAAAACAAAACTTAGTTAATTTTGTCCTTGATGCTGAAGGAGAATTAGCAGAAGCCTTAGAAATGTATGCGGCGGAACACTCGCGGGGAAAGCGCGGAGATAGTGTCCAGCAGGACTTAATAATTGACACCTTTATAACAGAAGGCAAAGTTGGAGACAAAACACCGCTAGATTTATTTTTGTCAAGCCAACCAGAGTTATCACAAAGCGATCGCCAATTAGTTAGTAACTGGCGACGTAGTTTTATTGGCTTATTTGCCGTAAATCAAATTTTGCCTGATGCTTTTGATCTAAGGAACTGGCTGACAGCCAAGCATTACATCGTCAAACCGAACAATTCCCAATTGCTAGCGGAGATGACTCGGTTTAAAGAAGGGGAAATTTTACTAACTCGGATTGCACCTGTTACTGATACATACTGGACGTTTTCTGGTCCATGTACACCAATGGGTAAATTGGGTAAACCTAAGCTAGCAGTAGCAATTGGTAACTTTAAAGATAACTATAAAAGCGCTCTTTACAGCGATGCTCCAGAGTTATTAGAGCAGGCTTGGCAGTCTGTAGGGCAATATCATCAGCAATTTGTTGACTTTTTTGGTAGCGACGAAGTTACAATGCCTGGATACCAACTCAACAAAAAGATTGCTGAATTTCAAGAAGCATTGATACAGCGACGCTTGGCAGCAGCTGGTATTGACGAATCTAAAACATTGGCAGAAGCGGCTGAAGAAGCTGGAATTGGGGAAGAAGAAATTAGAGCCGTAGCAGAGGAAGTTGGTGCTGATTCCAAAGCGATATCGCAGCTATTTGATAGTAAAAGCACTACCAAAATGGTAATGCCTAAAGTTGACTTGCCTGCCGAACTCAAGAAAGCAGAACAGGTCACAGCTATGTCTGATCCTCGCTGGGGTCAGATGTTTTTACCAACGTATAGTCAGTTCAAAACACTTTTAGAAGCGGATAACTGGCAAAGCGTCGAAGGTTCTGAAAAACTAATTCGCTATTACCTAGAAAATCCCACAATTAATGCATTTATCTGGCAGCGATTAACTCAACAGTACCCAATTGAGCTAGAAAAGCTATTGCAAACACTATTAAAGCGTCCCGATTTCAAGCTTGACTCTGATTTAAATGAGCTTTTGCAAGAATACAATAAACCAATAGAGCCAGAGCTACCAGAAATTGCTAGTGTTCCAGTACATCTGCATAATTTATTTGAAGAAGCTGTAGCAGAAGTTGACAAATCACAGTCAAAGAGCAAAAGTACAAAGAAGACAGGATTTGGATTTCAACGGTCTTGAGCTTGACCAGATAATTTCAAAGTTTTGACAGTTAAAACCTGCGGTGGCGTTGCATCTGGCGGATACAAAAAGTCTATTTTGACAAGACGGCGATCGCCTTGTTTCATGTTCAGCATCACCAATAGCTTACCTTGCTCACCTCTTTTTTGAACCAAATGCACATACCGCGTCCGAGGTAAACCTTTATCATCGTTATATCCTAGCCGTACTGTGCCACGAAAGAAGACTTGAGAAGCGGGTGGTTCAAAGAAGCCTAACCCCCCTTTACTTAACTGATCTTTTTTGATTGGTGTTTGAATTGACAAGGTAACAGTTTGCAGTTGTTTAGTATTATTATCCAAGGGCAAGCTGAGGCTGTATTGAATCCCGTAGTTGCCATGAGCGCGGTAGGCAGTATCTGGGTAACGGACTATAAGTGGCGCACTTTGCACTTGATCTGTTCCTAGCCTACCCCCAGGTAACGTACTCAGACCATAGGAAAAAGCTTGACCTGGTTGAGGAATACTTAGATACTGAGCTTTAGGGTGATCAATGATTTGGGCTTGCCACTGGGAACCTTGAGCTACTCCGGCGACGCGACCATAAATTACCCCTGTTGTTTGATCAGGAGGAGTTGGAGCGTGATCGCGTGGCCCAGCCAAACCACTATTATTCAACAATTGCTGCCATTGCGCTAAAGTAGGCGATCGCTCAATACCATCAGAATTAACAGGCGCATACATCGCTAAACTAGCTGCGTAAACTGCACCATTACTCCGCAGTCGCATTAATGTAGACCTACCATTAATAGGCGGTTCTAGACCTTTAACTGGAATCGGTAGATTGAGCAGCAGTTGGCTTTGGCGTGGTGGAATTACTACTTGAGACGGGAAGGTGGCTTGTCGCTGTTCTCGTAAGATATCATTCATCACGCGATCGCCTGGCCCTGCAAATACTTTACCTAACGGATTCTCAACTAAGGACGGCAACTCAATAAACGGTGCATCCGGTTGACTGAGATAACTTGCAGCTTGCAACACATCTACCCTAACTGGCTGGGTGCTAGGATTATGCAGAATTATGCCTAGATAAAGCGATCGCAAATCTAGAGGTGAAGTAGCCTTAGCAACATGATGAGCAAATATATCAAATCTTCCCTGTAACGGAAAGTTGAGGTGCGCTGTACTTACCCGTTTACCTAATGGCGGAAAAGTTGAAAGTAGAATTCCCTCTTCCTGCACCAATTCGGGACTATTGCTGTTAAATACTGGTACTGTATCCAGCTTACCTGGTAAAGAACGCACTTGTTGAGGTTGCACCACTTCTTGGGGTGGCATGGAAGTTACTTGAGCAAGCGGTAAAATTGGCAAGAGTAGCATAAGATAATATCTGTTAATTACGAGGTAGGTAAGTTATTATAAACCTCCAAGTTTACGAATAATTAGTTTGAAATCTGCAACAATTTCAGCCAGATTTTCTTCAGTTAAAACAGGAACGTGAACAAATATACAATTAATGTTGAGTTGCCATTTAACGATATAATTTAATACTGAATAGTAAAGACCTTCGCAGACAAATTCACCTGCATCGTCGCTAATTTCAACACTAGATAAACCAGTTAACAATTCTTGCAAGTTTATTTGTGTTTTTAAAACTGTGTCCCCACACCTAGCATTTGATTCTATAGTTAATTGATTACGACTTTCAGCCATGCCACAACAAATAATAGTATCGGGTTGGAATTCATTTATTTTTGCAATTACATAAGAACTAGACAAATTTATATCTACAGGTAGCAGTCGCGAAAAGGTTAAAAAGGAAGATGAATCATTAAGCTTAGATATCTCATTTAATAAATCATCTGAAGAATTAGATTTATGATGAGGTAGCCAGGTGTCAAAAGAGGTTAACAATATTTTGTGAGGCATACAAAATATCAGCTATTAACTTAAAATAAAAAAGGATAAATAAATAATATAAGGGGAGCGTGTCAATGTCAGTAATTGCGGTAGTAGACTATGACATGGGAAATTTGCACTCAGTCTGCAAAGGATTAGAGAAAGCTGGGGCAAATCCTAAGATTACTGATTCCCCAATTGAAATAGAACAGGCAGAAGCAGTGATACTGCCCGGAGTAGGATCGTTTGATCCAGCAGTACAGCATTTGCGATCGCGTGGGTTAGAAGAACCAATCAAAAAAGCGATCTCCAGTGGCAAACCATTCTTAGGCATTTGCCTGGGTTTACAAATCTTATTCGAGAGTAGTGAAGAAGGCAAGGAACCAGGACTGGGAATTATTAAAGGAACTGTGCGGAGGTTTGTACATGAACCAGAAATCACAATTCCCCACATGGGTTGGAATCAACTAGAAATTACTCAGCCAGGATGTGCGCTATGGCAAAAGTTACCTCCTCAGGCTTGGGTTTATTTTGTTCACTCCTACTATGTTGACCCCACAGATCCTCAAGTTAAGGCAGCAACAGTTACTCATGGTAGCCAAACAGTGACAGCTGCGATCGCTAATCGTAACTTAATGGCAGTGCAGTTTCACCCAGAGAAGTCTTCCACGGCAGGTCTACAAATCTTGTCTAACTTTGTGCAGCAAGTTGAGTCTATGGTTCCAGCATAAGTTAAGAGTGAGCAGTGAGCAGTGAGCAGTGAGCAGTGAGTAGGGGGTGGAGAACAAGTTGCCTTATGTATAGTTTCGCGCTTCTGCATACAAGTCTTTTTCCTTGTTCGGGGCAGTTTTTACGGACGAGCTACTCACTGCCCCAAAGGGGTTTGGTAGCATAAATTTAACCTCAATAAGCTAGCTATGGCATTTCTCAAGGTTAGCGATACAGTTATCAATACTGATCACATTGTTGCTGTTGAACTAGACCGCATCTCAATCGGCGGTAAATGCTGTGTTGTGATTTCAGTAGCGGCTAATTCCGGTCTATTTAAGCGCAAGCCGAGAGAGTTTTGGTTTGATGGTGACGCGGCCGCGAAGCTACGAGACTATTTTGAAAACCCTGATAATGTGACTGAATTATCGCCATCATCGTCTCCTCGGTCACAAGCACGAGAGAGAATAAGACAACGGCAACGTATTAGGCACAGGCGATCGCTTACTCAACCTGAAGATGCTATTTATGAGGATGAATACTCTGAAAATGTTTGGGATGATGAATGGCCAGATTCTCCTGATCAACCTCCACCACGTCCAAATATTGGACGACGACCTTGGAAACCTCAGCCACCCGATCCATTATCAACTGCTGCCTCAGTTGAGTCATTTAACCCTCCTATTCCATGACTGCTGATGAGAATTCATGGTAATCGTCAAATTAAAACACTGCCTGGTTTAGCAACTCGGCCTACACCAGCGCGTGTGCGGGAGGCTTTGTTTAACATTTGGCAAGGAAAAATTGTTGATTGTCGCTGGCTTGACCTGTGTGCGGGTAGTGGGGCGATGGGTGCAGAAGCTTTGTGTCGGGGTGCAGCCTTTGTACTAGGTATTGAACAATCGAGCCGTGCTTGTGGCATTATCCAACAAAATTGGCAGCGAGTGGCTCAACCTGAACAGAAGTTTCAGGTGTTACGGGGAGATGTGGTGCAGCGATTAAAAGATATTTCAGGGCAGCAATTTGACCGGATGTACTTCGATCCACCTTATGCTAGTGATTTGTACCAGCCAGTGTTAAAAGCGATCGCTCATTATCAACTGCTGAATCCTAACGGTGAAATAGCAGTGGAACACAATCCGAACACTTGGGAACCTCAACTCATCCCTACATTAGAAATCTGCCGCCAAAAGATTTACGGCAACACAGCTATAACCTTCTATAGCCCTATAAGCAGTGATGAGTGACGAGTGAGTAGTGAAGCTTTATTGATTAATCTTCGTGATTGAAATGAGAACTCTTAGGATATCGGGGTACACTCTCTATCCAACTCTTTCTTCTCCATGAATAAACTCGCTCTTTTTGTAAGCGATTAATTCGGGGCATTTCTTTTTCACTCTTCACTTTTCACTACTCACTACTCACTCTCTTCGGTCACTATTTAAGACAGACTAGAAGTTTAAATACCTAGCTGCTTGCCACGCTTGTACTGCTTATAAGCAGCAAAGAACAGACCAGCTAGTGTTACACCTATTAGACCTAGCACAATGCCATCAAGCAGTGGTTCAACCACGTTAATCTCCTTTGCAATGGATAAACATTTATTACCTGTTTTTCATCTTACTAGGTATAGATCAGAAAAATAGAGGTCAGTTAGCATTGTTAACTCAATGTGCAGATGAAGTAAGTTAAGAGTCCTGGCACATATACTCCTGCTAACTTTGCTTGCGGACATCATCAAGAACTTTTAAGCTATGTGTAGGACATAAAAATTTTGTAAATTCTGTATTTAAGCGCAAACCTTTTGGATAACGAGCTTTACAAACCTGAAATTCTGATTCAGCGACTAACTTTAATCGTTCTGGCGATCGTGTTAGCAGTTCTCATGGCTATTTTCAGCGTTCACATGATTCGTGTATCAGATCCATACATCAAAAGCGTTTTATCTATTAGCGGAGATCCAGTTCAAGGTCAAGCTATCTTTCAAATGAATTGTGCAGGCTGTCATGGCTTGCAGGGAGATGGAAGCGTGGGACCTAGTTTGCAAAAAGTCTCGAAGCGGAAATCTCGCTTTGGTTTGATTCACCAAGTTACAAGTGGTGAAACCCCGCCAATGCCGCAGTTCCAGCCGAGTGCAGAAAAAATGGCAGACCTTCTGAGTTATTTAGAAACCCTGTAATAATAACGAGGAGTCAGAAGGAAAATGCAGATATTGGACGTGGAGCTTAAAGTGCCGGATGTGGTTTCGTAGACTCAATGGTTACGATAGGCAGTGAGAATGCGTATTGCCCCTTATCCCCATGCTATCTCCATTTCAAGGGATGAACCCTTACCTAGAACATCTTGAATGGCTAGAAGCCCATAATTGGTTGATTGTGGCGATCGCTAAAAAGAGCCTAAAGTTGTTACAACTACACTAAACTTACCCAGAACACTTAGATGTTCATCGAACCCTCGTAAAGTAAAGAATTTAAGCCTCTTGCTGCGCTCACCGTAGGACTGCAACTTCTTTAAGTTGTTTTTCAATCTGATCACACGCCACACAAACACCATTTTCTTTTTTAATAATGCCTGCGACTTCTGCGGCTTTTATTACATAACTAGAATTGTTTAACAACTTCGACAATTCTTTTGCAGCCTGTGATCCTGAATACTGTTTACGGAGAATCGTTCGAGAAGTTCCTAAGTGCTTGACTCGCGCTGCATTGTCTGGCTGGTCATGACTGTAGGGCATCACCAGGGTTGGACGACCCGCCCGTAATGCCTGAGCCGTTGTGCCAATGCCTCCTTGATGCACGATCGCACAAGCGTGAGGAAAAATTTGCGAGTACGGTGCATAGCTCACAGCCAGAATGTCTTTTGCAAGATTCTTTGGCGGCGTATTTTTGCCAATTAACAGAACGGCGCGGCGATTTAACTGTTTTGCGGCTTGAATACTCTCCTGATAAAAGTTACCTGGATCTAGGACTGCGGCTGAACCAAGGGTAAAAACCATCGGTGGTTCACCTGCATCCAAAAATTGCTTCAGTTCTGGAGTAATTTCTGCTTCGCCTTGTGTCCCATCATAGAATGTGAACCCCGCGACTACTGTATTTTCTGCCCAATCCGGTTGCGGCTGTCCCAAAACTGAGGAAAATAGTGCAACGACGAGATAAGGTGAGAACTTGTGATCAATTAAGGGATTGCCTTTGATGGATGATAAACCTAGTTCACGGCGAAGTTGACGAATGGGGTCTGCCCAAGAATTACTAACAAGCTTTGCAAAGTTGAGAATGCCTTGACTCACAGGCAGTCCGAGTTTATACAGCTTTGCCAAATTAGGAAATGGCGCTAAAACTGGCGGGTCGTAAGCCGAGAAAAAAGACATGGGAACCATTGCGCTTGATGCCCATCGCATTGCAAGTTTTTCCGCCACCAGTGGAGATGCTATCACACCTTCCCCTGAAAAGATAAAATCTGCACATGAGGCAACATTTAGCAAGTCTGTATACATTGCACGTAAGTTAGGATTTATCCATTGACGCACCATATATTCTTGACCTGTTTTTAGATCCATCATCCGCGCCATTTCTTGCGGATCGTTCATCGCTGTTAAATCAGGGCGCATTGAATGAAACTCAAATCCCAAGGCTTCGATCTTAGATTGATAGACTTGGTGCGTGGCAAATACGACATCGTGACCGCGTTGGTGTAATTCAAGCGCTATCGCAATCATAGGATGTAGATCGCCCAAGGAACCAATTGTAGTTATAACAATTCGACTCACTCTGAGTGCCTCTCTGTCAGCATCACTTACATAGACAAGACTGCTTGATCTTAAACCTGACGAATTGTCCATCGACAAAAACGCAGCAGTTTATACTATTAACTAAACTGTTGGGCATAAAATCGGGCATACCGATGTGAAAGTGCTAATAACTCCTCATGATTTCCTGATTCGACAATTTGCCCTTGTTCTACAACTAAAATGCGATCGCTATGGCGCACTGTGGCAAGCCGATGAGCAATGATAAAAACTGTGCGATTCTGCATTAACCGTTCTAGCGCTTCTTGTACCAGTGCTTCCGATTCCGAATCTAAGGCGCTTGTTGCTTCATCAAGAATAAGAATCCTAGAGTTGAGGAGGACTGCACGCGCGATCGCAAGTCTTTGGCGTTGTCCTCCTGATAAGTTGACACCTCGTTCTCCTACCCAAGTGTAATAACCGTCAGGTAACTGAGTAATAAATTGATCGGCATTGGCAACTTCAGCAGCAGCTTGAACTGCTTTTATATCAAAGTCAGCTTGTCCAAAAGCAATATTTTGGGCAATTGTACCGGAAAATAAAATTGTTTCTTGAGGCACAATTGCAATCTGTCGCCGTAGGCTACTTAGTGTTACATCCTGAATATTGATACCGTCAATCAAAATTTGACCAGACTGAGGATCGTAAAAGCGAGGTAATAGGTTAACTAATGTAGTTTTTCCAGCACCAGAAGCACCAACAAGGGCAATTCTTTCTCCTGGTAATGCTAGTAAACTTAGATTTTGTAGCACTGGTTGATTTGGTTTATAGGCAAAACTGACGTTGCGATATTCGACTTTGCCAGTAACTGGGGGAAGTGCGATCGCATCCGCCTTTTCTAATACGGTAGGCTGAATCGCCACAAGTTCAAAAACTCGATCTACAGAAGCCTCACCTTGTTTGAACTCGTTGTAGTTGTTAGTAACATGAGCAATGGGGTCAAGCAACGACACCACTGCGGCAAGGTAGCTAAAAAACTTCTCTACTGTCAAGTTGTCTTGGGCAATTTGCCACCCGCCAATACACAACAACAGTAATATGCTCAAGGCTTCCAAAAACCCCACTATAGGAATCTGAATTGCCTTCAATTGTTCAGCAGAGTATTTAGCCCTGCGGCTAGCTTCAGCTTCCCTGCTAAAGCGGGTGATTTCGTAGTTTTCGGCAGCAAAAGCTTGGACTAAGCGGATACCACTAAATACTTCTGTTAATATTGCCGACAAATTAGAGACGCGATTTTGACTACGACGCGAGAACTTGCTTAAGCGTTCGCCAAACCAACCAATTAAAACACCCATTAGCGGCGCAACTATCAGTGTAGCCAGCGTCAGCTGCCAATTTAGATAAATCATGTATGCAGGGATTACAACCAATTGAATAACGCAGGGAACAAAATCATGAAAGAGTTTGTTCACCACTTCTCCAACTCGGTCAATATCTTCAGTGAGGCGGTAGGATAAATCCCCTGCTTTGGTAGTTTCAAAATAACTGAGATTGAGCTTGTGTAGGTGGGCATAAACTTGCTTACGCAGGTCTAAAGCAACTTTTAAAGCGGCTGAAGCCATTAATAAGTCTTGACCAGCCTGAGCAGCGCCTCTAAATAGAAAAACAACTAAGGCAATAGCGGAGATTTGGGCGATCGCCACCACATCACCCTGACTGAAAGGGGTTGGCAATTTACCTGCTAGATAAATTAGCAATAATGTTGATATTACATAGCCAAAGATCCAAATTAGCCCCTGAGCAATAGTTTTCCACTGGGGTTTGATGTAAGGTAGTAATTGCCAGTAATTAGAGCGTGTTTTCAAGTCTTATCGTCAGAATTAGCTTTTAATTTAAGCTATCAGCTTTCAGCCCTCAGACGATACTAACCCAAGTTGCTAGTTAGAAGCGGAAGCGGGAGCAAACCAAATAAAATCTCTCCAAGGTCTTGTAACTCTTGGAGAGACGAAAAAATGATTGCTGAAATTATAGCGATTTATGCCATCACGGATG
>JAHHHE010000200.1 GCA_019359535.1 Gloeocapsa sp. UFS-A4-WI-NPMV-4B04 | reverse complement strand
GATGGTCAAACTATCTGCACTTTCGTGGACAATTGTGGCAGTCATGTTTTAACTTTCTGAGGGGGTAGTGTTTTTTTTGATTTGTTTACTCCTTTTCTATTATACATCAAATTAAAGTCACACCCAGCATAAGAAAGATTTGTCGCCGATTGACATTGAGGCTTCCACCATTCCTGGCAGAATTGTCCGCTATGATTCCCGTATTAACAGTATTGTTCCTGCTAATGCCAAATTAGAAAAATTAGCGGATGGATTTCTCTGGGTGGAAGGTCCGGTCTGGAATCGAAAAGAGAAATATCTGCTGTTTTCGGATGTGAAAGCCAATAAAATCTACAAATGGGAAGCGAGGAAAGGGATCTCGACTTATTTGAGTCCCAGCGGATATACGGAGGACACTCCCTTCAACGGAATAGAACCCGGTTCTAATGGGTTAACCTTTGATAGCCAGGGCAGACTGGTGATGTGTCAGCATGGCAATCGTCGCGTCGCTCGGTTAGAGAACAGAGAGAACAACGCCCAAATTGCTCTGGCAGAGCGGTATGACAACAAACGGTTGAACAGTCCCAATGACCTGGTTTACAAATCCAATGGAGACCTTTACTTCACCGATCCCCCCTATGGTTTGCCAACCCAAAGATTTGACGACCCAAAGAAGGAACTCCCGTTCAGTGGCGTTTACCGCTTATCGCCCGATGGCAAGTTAACGCTATTGACTGATAAGATTCGTTCTCCCAATGGCATTGCATTTTCTCCAAATGAAAAGATTCTCTATATTTCCGATTCAACCAGCAAAAAATCGACATGGCTGGCATACGATGTAGTATCGGATGGCACGCTTCAAAATGGTCGCACATTTGCGGATGGCTGGACATGGGAACGCAAACGCCAGGGTAATCCCGATGGGCTCAAGGTTGATAAAGCAGGTAATGTGTACGCTGCTGCACCCGAGGCAGTTTTCATTTTTGCTCCGGATGGGACGCTTCTGGGGAGTATTGAAACGGCTGTACGAACAAGCAATTTGGCCTGGGGAGAAGATGGTCACAGCCTTTTTATCACAGCCAACACAGCTATCTATCGCATTCGCTTGGCTGCCACAGGCGAGAGATATTAACGGAATGACACAGGGTTAATTAAGTCAGTGATAGGCCATAGGACTAGCCTTTTCAAGATGAAGCATAACGGGTAAGGTTAAGACTCAACTATTTAACAACGCTATAGATGTTATTAGTTATGAGTTTACTCCTCAACCAAAATATCCACTCTACCTTGCATTTCTAAGTCGTATATCTCCAGACAAGGAGCGACATCATCATTAAATGCTGTTATCAAATAGAAAAGACCGCACGCAGCTACTCAATTTAATTATTGCAGTGGTTATTATTTATTTTTTTCAGCCCGGAGCGAAGATATTTAGCTAGGAAAGCCTTTTCGATAATGTAGCTAGTTGTATAGTTTTGAGGGATGAGATGTAGTGCTTGTGCAGTTAAATCATTTAAGTCTGATGGTTGTTCACAGGATACATATTGACCAAGCCATATAAGGGCTACAACTTGTCCTTTTTCATCTGAAGAAAAATCGTCTACATATTTATGTAGTACTCTGATTGATGTTCTTCCTGTCATTTCAAAATCTTCTAAATAATTAGACAATTTGTCTAGAAAAGTTTCTAGTATATTTACTCTCCCAAACAGTATATCTGATGACTTTGGGCAATAAATTAATTCAGCAAGCTCAATAATTTTATATACTTTACTAATTAATAAAAAATTCATATTCATCTTCAAACTAAATTCATAGTGAATAAGGACGAATATTGATCAGCCCTTAATCTGTACTTCATAGAGCATGACAGATGGGTTCTTGGGATTAAGTATTTCTCCAAGTTTCAAATGTATAAAATAAGTTTATAGTGTTTGAGTTTATTACAAAAATTAATATATTTAATAGGATCTCACTATAGCTAGAGTATTTTTTCTTAATTGTGTATAACTTTAACCAAGGAGAGATTTATTACCACAAAAAAAATTCTAGTATCAAAGATGTTAATAAAAATTTGATGTTAATAAAAATTTGAGTTCTTGATTTTAGAAGTTCCTATGGTCAAGCGATCGCTTCAAGCATCACTCACTGGGATTCAAGAGGCTAAAAGAGCGTTTACTCGCAAGGGTTGGACACAAGACAATCTAGCAGCAGAAGTCAACCTCAAGACTAGACAACCAATTTGGCGGTTTTTCAGTGGTCGTCCAGTTGAGCGTCATACCTTTATTGAAATTTGTTTGATTTTAGAACTGAATTGGCGGGAGATTGCGACTAATCCTCCAGCAGAATTTTTGGAACGAGAAGAATACGCCCAGCCCACTGTACTGGATATTGATAAACTAGTGCAGAAAGTGCGATCGCAACGCTTTGACAAAATTCAAGACCAGTGTGGTATTTTGCAGTTATTGGATATCGGCCGTCCAGTTGCGATCAATGACATATATATAGATGTGAATATTTTGGAGGACATTGCTAGCCTTCAGTGGTTAGAAATCACTGATCTGCAAAACCTCGATCGCAAAGAATTCGACCGTTTTGGCTTAGGTAAAGTTGACGATAAACAGATACCTGGTACACAGGCGGTTGAAACTTACTCCAAAATTAGGGTACTAGGCAAACCAGGAGTAGGTAAAACAACCTTTTTGCAATATCTTGCCATTCAATGTAACCAAAACGCATTTGCGGCAAATCAGGTGCCAATATTCATCACACTGAGAAACTTTGCCCAAGAGTCTAAGATTACCAACGAGTTCAGCCTATTAAAATACATCTGTCAGGAATTTATCACATCTGGAATTTCCGATCCCTCAGTCATCGAAACCTTGCTGAATGCAGGCAGAGTATTACTCTTGCTTGATGGCATGGATGAAGTTCTTAATCAACAAAGCAATGCTATCTTGAACGAAATTCGGAGGTTTTCAGAGAAGTATCACAAAAATCGGTTCGTGGCGACCTGTCGAACAGCAGCTCAAAAACTCAGACTCCGAGGCTTTACCGATGTTGAAATTGCGCCATTTACCTTAGAACAAATCCGAGCCTTCGCTCAAAAATGGTTTATGGTTTTTAGCAAAACTAGCCAAAAAGATGGTCAGGCGCAGTCCGTTGAGTTTATTCAAAAGTTGGAATTAGATAAAAATTGGCAATTTCGCCAACTCGTCGTCACACCCCTATTTTTGCATCTTGCCTGTTGGGTGTTTCATGGTAAAGGAAAATTTCCGACTAAGCGGACTGACTTTTATAAGGAAGGTTTAGACCTTCTATTAGGCAAATGGGATGAAGCCAGAGGCGTTGAACGGGATGACGTTTACCGAGGGTTTTTATTATCACAGAAACTCAAGTTATTCAGTCAAATTGCCGCCGCGACATTTGAGCAGGGTCAGTACTTTTTTGAGCAACGCATCGTTGAGCAATACATTGGTGACTATATTGACAATCTAAGCAATGTGCCAATGGATGCAGAAGAACTGCAAATAGAAAGCGAAGCAGCGCTGAAGTCAATCGAGGCTCAACATGGGCTACTGGCAGAACGGGCGCGGGGAATTTTTTCCTTTTCCTATCTAGCATTTCAAGAATACTTCACAGCGAGGAAAATCGTTGCCAGCCATAACTTAGAGGCATTTGGGCAAGCGCTATCCGGTCTAGTCAGTCATATCACCGACCCCCACTGGCGCGAAATCTTCTTGTTAACCGCCACCATGCTCAGGAGTGCAGACTCTCTAGTACTGTTGATGAAGCAACAGATTGATACACTGGTTGCCCAAGATGCTTATTTACAAAAGTTTTTGACCTGGGCTAGCCAAAAATCTCGCAGTATTCCCATCCAATCCAAAGATGCGACAGTTCGAGCATTTTACCTGGCCTTGAGTCGAACTCCTCACATGGCTTCGCACTTTGCCCTAGCCAGCAGCCTCGACCAAGGGATGTTTCTGGATGCGGCATTAGATGACCTGCTGATAGAGTGTGCAATTGATGGGAGCCAAAGCTTTGCTCACATCCACGCCTGCGGAGAAGCTATGAGCAACATTCTGGGTATTATTCTGGATGTTGGACTCCATAAATCCCTGCAACAACTCTCTGACCAGTTGCCAAAATCTGGTCAAAGTCAACAACGGTTTGAGCTATGGTCGCAAACGAACTATTCAACTTGGGCTGAACAGGTAAACAAGACGGTGATTAATTATCGCAATATTAACCACCAGTGGCAGTTTAGCTCTGAGCAAGAGCAAGTGTTGCAACGCTACTATGATGCTAATCAGTTACTACTCGATTGCCTGCATAGCAATTGTGAAGTGACATCTGCTATTAGGCAAGAAATTGAAGCCACCTTATTGTTGCCGATAAAGGAACTTGAGGATAGGGAATGGCAATAATTCTTTTGGTTAATTCCTGAAAGAGGTTTGGATTGCAAAAATCATCTTGAATTAAGTTTTGTGTCGTAGTTAATCAACTAATTCACAAATAAATCATCATCCTTGGATGAATGGGTTACAAAAACTTTTTCAGTGTTCAACTTTATCTCGTGTTCCTACGTGCCCCAGGAGTATAGTGTCCAGCGTTGCTGTATGCCTTTCCTGGTTCGCTTCAAGCGATAGGAACTGCAAAACTCGTCGGTTGAACTTGTCTGGACTCTCAATGAACATGAAATGTCCGCCGCCTTCAGCCGCTTCAAAGATTTCCAACTCCGAGTCAGGAATGCTTTGGTTAATCCAGACCTGCGATTGCCACGGAATTATACTTTTTCTGCCACCAATAATCAGAGTTGGCTGACGAATCCTGACAATTTGATCGCGCCAGTCTGTATGAAGATGGTTGTACAGCAGTGTCGCAGCGATCGCTCGCGGCAAGCGTTGGTTGCACTCGACAATCCACTCGAACTGTTCTTTTGACATCGCTGGCGTGACCATTGAAGTCAAGAGGTTTCGGGTAAATTCTTCAGCTTCACTACTCTCTAAAGCGTGTACTGCTGCGTTGAGTTGTTTAGCAGTAAAAATTGCCCCAGATGCTGCTATTTCTTGAGCGTTCCAATGCGATCGCGTAGCGTGCGCTTTGCGCTCTCGCAACGTTCCCAGTGGCGATTGATCAACCAACACTAACCGATCAATTTCATCTAAGCCGAATAGATCGAGATAGCTCCAGATAATGGCACATCCCATTGAATGACCTAGTAGATGCGGCTTTTCGAGTTGCAGAGCGCCGATTAATTCCTGAAGGTCTTTGGATAAGCGAGCAATGCGATACCCAAAAGAGACTTTCTCCGACTCACTGTGTCCTCGCAAATCAACAGCGATCACCCGATAGTGTTCGGCAAAAGCGGGAATTTGATATTTGAATTGTTCTGCCGACTGCGACCAACCGTGAAGCATCACGAGCGGTTTTCCCTCACCTGCACTGATGTAGCTCATTTGGGCACCATCAGACGTTTTAAATGTCTTTCTTTGCATATTTTCCTTGATTTCTTCTAGGCGCAGAGACGAGACTTTGCGAAGATTAATGGGCGATCAGTAATGTAATGTGCAGCTTTAATTAAATCGGCGGCTTTTTCAGCGATAGTGAACCTGTTTCGAGGTCATTCCAGAAAATTGTTTAGAAACTACCTATTCAGAACTGCGATCGCAAAAAGATATCTGCCTTGGCAGATCGCGGTTTAACTCACTGTGTATCCACCATCGATCGCTAAGGGTTGTCCCGTAATGTAGCTGGCAGCATCAGAGCAAAGAAAAATAACGGCTTGAGCAATTTCTTCTGCTTGACCGACACGCCCCATTGGAACTGTAGAGGCAAAACTATCTACCGTAATCCCCAGTGGCTCTAATATGCGATCAACCATGTCAGTAGCGATCAGACCCGGATTGACGGCATTAATCCGAATCCCCTGTTTGGCATAATCGAGAGCCGCCGATCGCGTCAAACCCATCACCGCGTGTTTGCTAGCGACATAGGGAGATGTACCTGGGAACCCAAATAAGCCAACCGTTGACGAATTATTGACGATCGCACCCGATCCTTGGCTCAACATCTGCTGAATTTCGTATTTCATACACAAGAACAGCCCCCGCACATTAATCGACATCACCTTGTCAAAATCTTCAATGGATTGTTCGTGCAGTGGTTTGCTACTAGACTAGTTCCAGCATTGTTAAAGGCACAATCGAGTCTGCCGTAAGTGGCGATCGCCTTCTCCACCAAAGCTTGTACCTCTGCTTCACTGCTGACATCTGAACGGACATATAGGCATTCAGCACCCGTTTCACGAATCAGTTTGGCGGTTTTTTCTCCTTCAGCATCCCGTCTGCCTGAGAACACCACTTTTGCGCCAGCAGCACCGAAGGCGATCGCAGTGGCTCGACCAATGCCCGCTGTTCCTCCCGTCACTAAAGCTACCTTATTCTTAAGAATCACGCTCGTTCCCTCTTGTTGTGAATGGTTATGTCACTTGCGTCAAAAACTCAATGGGCAGCAATACGTATAGAAGCCAGCAATAAGAAGCGCCATTTTACAACCAGGATCGTTACTCATCGTGGTTGTAAAATGGCGGATTTTGGCATTAATGTTTGCTGGCTCCTACACTTAGTCGCGAGCGCTGGCACGATCAATTAGCGTGTTGGAGGGCAAGCTCGGATCGATCGCCTTGCGCGCGCTGTCAACCCCGACAACGGGCAGCGTACCCGGATCGAGCAAGCCGAGCTGAACCAATACACTTGCCTGATCCCAGTAAATGTGTTCGTGGGCTAACTTGCCGTCGCGGAACTGGACAATCCCGACCACAGCCACTTCAACCCGTTTCCCTGTTGGCGCAATGCCGGGTAGCATCCAGTCCATCTGGACGGTATGAGTGAACTTAACAAGCATTTCATCAACAAGCTGGTCGGTCCCGATCGTGCGCGAGATCGGAATCAGTTCGATGTCTGGCGGCATTTTTGTAATGAAGTATTTGGAATAAAACTCGCGCAATGCTGGTTTCCCTACTCCTCCAGTGATGACCGGAATGTGATTTACGTAAGCATCCTCAACCATCGTAGCGAGGGCATCTTCAGTGTTGTGAGTGCCAAACTCGTACCCAATATGCTCTTCCCAGAGTGCTTGCAGGGATTCCTGAGCGGGTGTCAGGTCGGGGGTTGCCTGTAAATTTGCTTGTTTGTCTACAGTTTGCTGTTTAACCATATTGAATTCTCCTGCTTCTAGATATCTAGAGTGTATTGAGTTCTAATGCTTGACTTCTTTCAGATTCTTGTGATGATTTTTCAGAGTCTTACAAAGCAGCTAGCTCTACTTCAGACGATGAATTCGAGGACGTATTTGGGGTACCTCCCAGCTGTACCCCTACTTTTGCACCAGCAGCAGCGAAGGCGATAACTTCGTTAAGCTTCGCTAACGCGGTTGCACGACCAATTCCTGAAGTTCCGCCAGTGACAAGCACCACTTTATCCTGAAGTATCATTCTATTTCTCCTAAAATTAAGTCCGGTTGTTCTCTCTTCAAATGGATCGATTCACTGTGAGTCCACCATCAAAAATCAAAAATTAACTCGCTGTGACTCCGCCATCGATCGCGAACGGTTGCCCTGTGATATAGCTCGCAGCATCAGAACATAAGAACACAACCGTTGCAGCAATTTCTTCAGGTTGACCCCTATGCCCCATCGGGACGCTCGACGACAACATCGAATCAAACTGCTCTAAAGTCATACCCATCTCTTGGAGACTCTTAGGAGTAACTAGTTCTGTGCCGCGAATATAGCCAGGATTGACGGCATTAATCCGAATCCCTTGCTTGGCATAATCGAGCGCAGCAGAACGAGTGAGACCCATCACAGCATGTTTGCTCGCAGTATAAGGACCCATTCCAAATGCCCCGATCAATCCCCATACTGAAGAGTTGTTGATAATGACTCCTGCTCCTTGAGTCAGCATCTGCTGAATTTCATATTTCATGCACAAGAACACACCCCGCAGGTTAGTCGCCATCGTGCTGTCAAAGTCTTCAACAGACTGCTCGTGTAGTGGCTTTGGGACTGTACCAAACCCAGCGTTATTGAAGGCAAAATCTAGCCTTCCGTAAGTTGCGATTGTTTTCTCTATCAGCGCCTTCACCTCTGGTTCACTCGATACATCCGATCGCACAAACAAACACTCCGCTCCTGTCTCACGAATCATCGCAGAAGTTGTTTCGCGTTCTGCATCGCGTCTGCCGGAGAACACAACTTTTGCACCCGCAGCACCGAACGCAATCGCGGCGGCTTGACCAATTCCCGCTGTGCCTCCAGTGACTAACGCCACTTTATCCTGAAGTATCATTCTATTTTATTTCTCCTAAAATCTAAGTTCGGTTGTTCTCTCTCGAAATAATCATGAAATCGCTTTAGAAAAAAGCTTAGACAAATCTTGCCAGCAAAAAGCTAAGAGCAAAGGAAAAGGCATGAAAGCTGACATGGGATAACATCGCAGCCTCAAGCGAGTATTGCCAAAAGAGCCAACCAAAAGCAATGCCACCAATCCCATTGAGTAATATCGCTCGGATAATCACAAGCGGAGTGAGTGGAACTATCGCGGCAGTTGCGGGCAGGTGTAAAAGTCCAAATACCAGCGCTGCTAGCACAATCGCACCTTGGTATATTCCTTGGCTTGGCAACGTGATGCCTTGTTTTAAGACCTTCCACGCTATCCAAACAAGCAGCGACATTAAGCCCCAGCGCATCAGAATTTCCTCAGTGATGCCGCCATAAAGCATTGCTGTAAGCGAACTCAGCCAATTCGGTTCTGTGTTATTGGATGCCTGTAGCGCTTCAGGTAGAGCAGGTTTCATGAACCGATCAAGCAACAGGACAATGATCGTTATCGCTGCACCCACACCCAAGCTCCATTTCATCTCAATGACAGAAAATGGAATCTTAGGAGTATGAAGTACCCAGTAGTCAATCAAATGTGAGCGTAATCCAACGCGATAGGCACAGCCAATTCCGCTCAGAATGCTGATTACCAGTAGAACTGTAGGCTGTAGTCCTTGTAGCAGTATTAAAACCCACAGTGGCGGAACTTTTGCCAGTATTTCTGGAGACAGTTTCGCCAACTGTTGCTCAACTAATGGAACCGACGTAATCGTAAACATCGCAATTCCCGCAATGCCCAACACAAATAGAATCCCAAATTGTTTCAAAACTGCCATTGATTTAATCTCTAGAGACATCAGAATACTGGGTAGACACAATGCCAAGATAGAGAATGACAACTGGTGACTAACGCCACCTTACTCTGAAGTATTATTCTATTTCTCCTAAAATCAAGTCCGGTTGTTCTCTCTTGAAATGGATCGATTCACTGTGAGTCGAATGGCACTAAGATAAGGCGAAAGGCGTATTCGATAGGCATCGTAGACTTTTGTGTCTTTCGGCAGCGAGTGAATGGGTCATGCTGTAGCCAACAATCAGATGCTGATAATAAGTGCAGTAATGATGCAGAAGCAAATAAAAACTTGGCTGTGGGAAGAAAAAGCTTCTAAGTATGTGAAATACTTATCCCTCGATACTTAGAAGCCAATAACACTACTACTGTGACAAATCGTGTAAAAATCCTTAAGAAGAAATTTAGTCAAAGCTTGGGATTACCGTTTAGCAACCTTTTACCAGAGTCTGTAATTGAGCAAGCCTTGGGCGAGTTAAAAATTAAATATCGTCGCCGTTTATTTGACCCATTTGTAACTCTATAGGCATTTCTATCTCAAGTTTTGGATGCAGATAAATCTTGTCACCATGCTGTTAGCCGCGTGATTGCCTGGTTAACTGCTGAAAATGCGCCGATTGCCTCCTGCGATACTAGCGCCTATTGTCAGGCAAGAAAGCGTCTACCGGAAAAACTGCTGCAACAATTATTTGGTACAGTCGCACATAGCTTAGAGCAGAAAGTCACAACTGAACACTTGTGGTGCGGTCGTCACGTGAAAGTTATTGATGGCACAACTGTGTCTATGCCTGACACTTCTTGCAATCAATTAGCTTTCCCTCAGTCTACAAATCAGTCCCCTGGTTGCGGTTTTCCTATCGCTAAAATTGGCGCAATATTTAGTATCGCTACAGGGGCTGCCGTAGCTGTGGTTATTGATGTTTTAAGCACGCACGATGTCAAACTAGCAAGACTTCTCTACCAATTTCTTAATCCAGGCGATATTCTTTTGGGCGATTGTGCTTTTTGCTCCTATGCAGACTTGATTTTTATCCAAAACTACAGTTGTGATGCTATTTTTCGCCTCTCTCAAGCTCGGAAAAATCAAGTCGAGCGTAGTAGACGTAAACCACTGAGTTCTTTTGAATCGATTGAAGTTTGGCACAAACCCTCAACACGCCCTAAAGGGCTTACACCAGAAGAATTTACCAGCCTGCCTAAAACTTTAACTGTTCGAGTTATCAAATACTACATTCCTAGCCCAGGCTATCGCACTAAATACGTTACTCTAGTCACCACTCTCTTAGACCCAAAAGTTTATCCTACTACTGGGTCATTTGGCATGAATGTTGCCATAAAGAAGGTGACCAATTAAAGTGAAAATACATAGTTTCAATACTCCAGACAGTTTTTTAAACGATTCTACAAGGCTTTCAGAGCTTATGCTTCAAGGATTGATCTATTTTTTCAAAGTTAGCCCTGCCCTTAACTTGGGAAAAAAGATCTCGCCCACGACTACATCAGGGCTTGAGCATCAAAACCTGCTCAAATTTTGTCCGGAGTATTGTAGTTTTTCAGGTTGTAATGACACGGCGAAAAAAAGCACCTCTGCGACCGTTAAGTGATGAAGAACAAGCACAGTTAGAAAAGTTGAGCCGTTCTCAATCCCAATCATCTGCAAGTGTCATGCGAGCTAAAGCAATTCTAGCTGTAGCTCTTGGGTCTGGCTACATGAGTGCAGCGC
This sequence comes from Gloeocapsa sp. UFS-A4-WI-NPMV-4B04, assembly GCA_019359535.1. Taxonomy (GTDB): domain Bacteria; phylum Cyanobacteriota; class Cyanobacteriia; order Cyanobacteriales; family Chroococcidiopsidaceae; genus JAHHHE01. The sequence goes on along the minus strand of JAHHHE010000200.1, from coordinate 377 downwards.
AGCAAGTAGGCTTGCGTTGCGGAGATACGGTTAGTAAGTGGGTCAGCCGCTTCAACGTCGAAGGCTTGGCTTCATTGCAACATCGACATGGTGGTGGGGCAGTAGTGCAATACAGCGAACGAGAAAAACAGCGCATCCTGACTGAATTCCAACGTCAACCAGAACGCCATACAGACGGCACAGCCAGCTGGTCAGTGGTCACACTACAACGAGCACTAAGACGAGCGCCTGACGGTTTAGCGCAGATTAGTACTTACACAATTTGGCAGGTGTTGATTGAAGCAGGCTACAGTTGGCAAAAGGACCGTAGTTGGTTAAAAACCGGACAGGTAAAGCGAATACGTAAAGGCGGACTTGTAACGGTAACTGACCCAGAT
>JAHHHE010000199.1 GCA_019359535.1 Gloeocapsa sp. UFS-A4-WI-NPMV-4B04 | reverse complement strand
GAACACATGACTTGATTCAATCACTGGCGAAATCAAGTTAAATTCTTTTAGCTGCATTTACAAAGAGCCCCATCCCAGCTAGCAATCTCTCTTAACCTGATTCTAGCCTTAACCGAGACGTATTGGTGTCGTAACCAGAGATTGGGGCATATAAGTTGTCGGGTGCATCTGCCGATTTCGGCTCACCTGTCAGTTGAGCAGTAAAGCCAACCTGGAGAAATAAGCGATCAACAACCGACGGGGCAATGCGTTGCAGCATCTCTAATATTCGCCCCATATCACCCACAACAAAGTCACGGGTGGGATGTTCAGCCACATATAAAATAGCATCGGCAACGGTGCTGGGTTTGTTGTAAGGCGGTAATCCAGCAGGCGCTACTCCCAGCTTTGTCCGAATTTTGTTAAAAATGGGGGTATTTGTGACGGCAGGCATCACATTAGTGACGCTGATCGGTTGCTTCTGATACTGCAATTCAATCCTCATGGAATCTAAAAAGCCTGCTATGCCGTGCTTGGAAGCTGCATAGGCACTTTGTAATGGAAATGGAACTCTTGCCGCTAATGAGGAAACATGAATTAATGCGCCACCTCCCTGTTTTTTGAGGTGTGGTAGAGCGACCATCGCGCCATAGGCTTGCCCATTCAGATTGACATCAATGACTCTTCTAAACTCTTCAGGTGAGAGTTGATCGAACGGTGCAACGATACTGGTTCCAGAGACATGTATCCAGGTATCGAGCCGTCCATATGCTGCAACTGTTTGATCGGCGATCACTTTCACCTGTTCAAATTCGCTGACATCGGCAATGACGGAGATTGCTTCTCCACCCAACTGTTTGATCTCCTCGACCAACTCTGCCAACCCGGATTCGCTACGAGCAGCAACAACAACCTTTGCGCCTTTTTTGGCAAAGCGCAGGGCTGTCTCTCTGCCAATTCCACTAGAAGCGCCAACTATGACGACTATTTGCTGATTGATAGGCTTTAATTTCATGGGTTCTACTCCTAAAATTGAATCTCTTTGATTACAGTCCCCAATGCTTACACCGAGGTTCATCCCTCTGAGAAAGATGTCTTACCTCACTGTCCGGTGTCAGTCCTTGAGGAAGGATAAAAGATCGTTGTTGAGTTGTTCCTTGTGCGTATCGGTTAAACCGTGGGGTGCGTCTGGATAGATTTTCAGGGTGGAATGCTTCACCAGTTTTGCAGATGCGATCGCAGCAGCACCGATTGGCACAATCTGGTCATCATCACCATGAATGATCAGCGTTGGCACATCAAACTTTTTAAGGTCTTCCGTGAAGTCGGTTTCAGAGAATGCCTTGATGCAGTCGAAGGCGTTCTTGTGTCCCGCCTGCATTCCCTGAAACCAGAACCAGTCAACCATGCCCTGAGAAATTTTGGCATCTGGACGGTTGAATCCGAAAAACGGGCCGCTAGCGAGATCCTGATAAAGCTGCGAACGGTCAGCTAGGGAGCCAGCGCGAAGCCCATCAAATACGTCCAACGGCAATCCATCAAGATTATTCTCGGTCTTCAGCATCAGTGGCGGAACAGCGGAGATCAGTGCGGCTTTAACGACTCGCGCTGTGCCATGGCGACCGATGTAGCGGGCAACTTCGCCGCCGCCTGTGGAGAATCCAATCAGGGTAGCCCCATCGAGGTCTAGCATTTCCATCAGCGTCGCGAGGTCGTCGGCATAGGTATCCATCTCGTTTCCGTCCCAGGGTTGGCTCGATCGCCCATGTCCCCGACGATCGTGAGCGATCGCCCGAAAACCGTGGTCTGCTAGAAATAGCATCTGAGCTTCCCAACTATCAGAATTCAGAGGCCAACCGTGGCTGAAGACAACGGGTTGTCCTGTACCCCAATCTTTGTAGTAAATCTGTATGCCATCTTGCATTGTGATTATGCTCATGGGTTCCTCCTCAATCGGTATGGGTTGGGTTCAAGGCGAAGGCGCTGGCTTGACATTTACCTCGTTCTTCTGATTCTTCAACAGACATTCCATTTAGTCCACGCAAGTTCCTTAAGTTAAGCTGCAACTTATGGTGAAGCGTGGTATTTTTCAGGAAAAAAGGTACTGATTCAATGGTTGTCTCTTATATTTCAATACTCCGGACAGTTTTTTAAATGATTCCACAAGGCTTTCAGAGCTTACGCTTCAAGGATTGATCTATTTTTTCAAAGTTAGCCCTACCCTTAACTTGAGAAAAAAGATCTCGCCCACGACTACATCAGGGCTTGAGCCTCAAAACCTACTCAAATTTTGTCCGGAGTATTGTTATATTTAGTGGTTTCAAAGAATCATTGACCTGACGTTGGACGCGCTTCTGGTTGGTTTTGCCAGTCGTGGTCGCGCAAATAAGATTCAAAGTCAGTCAGTGCAGCAAAATCACGCTTCAACTGTGCTAAATCTGCCCCATAGCCGACGTTCTCAAACCAGCGATACATGATCGTCAATTCCTCTCCAATTTGTTGCTCAAACGCTTCAAACGGAATTTGTTGATATTGGACGGGTTTGCCTAAAACACGGCTGAACGCAGCAGCGATTTCCGGCATGGTCATGTCCACACTGGCAAGTTCAATTTCGCCGTGCATGAAATCTGCGGGGCGATCGAATACATCAGCGACCATCTCCCCGTAATCTTCTTCAGAAAGCTGCTGCAACTTCGTCTCAGGACTCAATGGCTGAAAGAGCGTTCCGGTTTCAACCATCGGACGCATCATGTTGTAATTGTAGAAGAAGAAAACTGGTCGCATGATTGTGTAGGGCAACTTGCTCGCTCGGATGTATTCTTCAACTTGAAACTTGCTGTCGAAATGTGGAATACCCGTGTTGCGTTCGGCACTACCCACCGAACTGTAGACGAAGTGCTGGATGCCCATCGCTTTCGCTGCGTCTGCAACCGCTTTGCCCTGACGAATTTCAGTGTCTACTCCATCTTGAAAGATCTGTAGCGAGAAAACACCGTAGGCACCTTGCAAAGCGCGATCGAGGGAAGTGCGATCGTTGAGATCCCCTACTACGAGTTCTGCGCCTGCTTGTTCGAGGGCTTGAGCAGCAGGCTTGTTTGGATCACGCACCAAGGCGCGAACCTTGAAATTGCCGCGTTGCAAAAGATGACGGGCGATTGCCCTTCCCTGATTGCCTGTAGCTCCGGTGACTAAGATAAGTCGTTCTGCGTTGATTGACTGTGGCATGGGATTCCTCCTGAATCGGTATGGGTTGGGTTCAAGGCGAACAAAGGCGCTGACTCGACATTTACCTCGTTGTTCTCATTCTTCAACAGACATTCCATTTAGTCCACGTAAGTTCCTTAAGTTAAGCTGCAACTTATGGTGAAGCATGGTATTCTTCAGGAAAAAAGACCTTGATTGAGTGATTTGTAATTCGCACAAAAGGATACAGCCTGTTATAAAAAAGACTTCCTTTACCCTTTAATCCGGTAATTTGCTTATGGATGCCAATGCCAAGAAATCCAAGCGCAGTAGATTTGCCTCGGCACGAGTCAGAGGAGTCATTTTGTCCCCTCATGGATGGCAGCGATTTCAAGCGGCAAAACAGCAGGCAGAATTGGAGGAAACCTGGGGTAAGCGGTTCACGCAGGAAGATCTCAACGAACGCACAGGACTATCCCCCAATACCCTAGCCCGAATCCTTAATCGCGAACTTGGTGTCGATCGGCAGTCGCTAGAGATCCTTTTTCAGGTATTTAGGCTGGAACTTACAAAGGCTGACTATGCACCTCCTGTCGCCGCCTTTAAAACTTTAGAGTCGCAGCGAGAAGATCCACAGCAAGACTGGGATAACGCGGTTGATGCCTCAGTGTTTTATGGTCGTGAAACTGAATTAGCGCAACTGTGGCAGTGGATGGTGACCCAACGCTGTCGCGTGGTTGGGCTAGTGGGGATCGGGGGCATTGGCAAAAGTACGATCGCCGTCAAAGTAGCGCTACAAACGCAGTCTGAGTTTGAGGTTGTGGTATGGCGATCGCTGGCGAATGCTCCCTCGTTCGACGAACTCCTGACCAGCCTGCTGAAATTTCTGATGCCGCTTCAAGGAGACGATCCCATCATCCCTACAACGGTGGACGGAAAGTTTTCAAAGGTGATGGAATATCTGCGATCACAGCGATGTCTATTAATTTTGGATAACGCTGAAACTATTCTGCACAGTAAGCAGGTGAGCCAGTGGAGATCGGGCTATGAAGCTTATGGCCAGTTTTTGAGAACGCTAGGAGAAACGCCCCATCAAAGCTGTTGCTTGCTGACCAGTCGCGAAAAGCCACGGGAAATCGCGTTAATGGAAGGTGAACAGAGCGTAGTGCGATCACTGCTTCTGGGTGGACTCACGCCCGATGATGGACGCGCCATTTTTCGGCAAAAAGGAGCGTTTACAGGTTCACAAGCCCAGTGGCAAACGCTGATCAATCACTATGGCGGCAATCCTTTGGCGCTGAAGCTGGTAGCTGCTGCTACGCAGGATCTGTTTAATGGCAATATTGCCGAGTTGATTGCCTATATCGATCAGGGAACGTTTGTGTTTGATGATATTCGCAATCTCCTTGATCGCCAATTCAATCGTCTATCGGTAGAGGAACTGAAAATTTTCTACTGGTTTGCTATTCACCGAGAGCCGGTGACGATCGCAGAGATTCGTGAAAACGTTATCGGTGCAGTTTCACAACAAACCGTTCCTCAACAAGTAAATTCGCTGCTCCGGCGGTCGTTACTCGAAAAAACAGATGGATTATTTTTCTTGCAGCCCGTGGTGATGGAATATGTCACAGAACGGTTGATACAAAAGGTCTGTACAGAATTTACAACCCGACAGCTTGATATATGGCAAAGTCATTCATTGGTTCGAGTACACGCCAAAGACTATATCCGAGAAATGCAACTGCGACTAATTTTGCAACCTGTGATGGAATGGCTTTTATCAGCTTACCGAAATCTCTCCGAAGTTGAAAATAGAGCAAGGCTACTTCTAGCACAACAACAGTCAGAATATGGAGCAGGATATGCGGCAGGAAATTTGATCAATCTGCTGGTGCAGCTCAAAGTAGATTTGCAGGGTTCCGATTTTTCTGAACTCGTCGTGCGGCAAGCCGACCTGCGGCAAATTAATTTGGTAGGGGTCAATTTTCAAAATTCTGATTTAGCAACATCCCTTTTTTCAGAGACCTTGGGAGTGCCAACATCGGTTGATATTAGCCCAGATGGCCAAATTTTTGCCGTCGGCGATATTAACGGTTTTGTGTATTTGTGGAATGTTGCATCCCATCAACTCATTGCGACATTTGAAGGACATCGCGGTGGAGTTTGGGCGGTTGCATTTAGTCCCGATGGCACGACGCTGGCGAGTGGCGGTAATGATGCGACGGTACGGTTGTGGAATGTGCAAAGTGGTCAGTGTTTGTGGGTTTCGACAGGGCATACGAGTCGAATTTGGTCGTTAAGCTTTAGCGCTAATCGTCAATGGTTAGCCAGTGGTAGCGATGATCAAACCGCAAGAGTGTGGAATTTGCAGGGTGCCTGCTTACGCGTTTTGAAAGGACACACCAAAAACGTTTATTCCGTTCACTTCTCACCCAACCATCCAATTTTAGCCAGCGGCAGTAAGGATACCTCGATTCGGATTTGGGATGTTGAGACTGGAAAATGCTTAGATGTGTTGCAAGGGCATTCTTCCGGTATTCGCTGCGTGCGCTACAGTCCGGATGGTCAGCGGTTGGCAAGTGGCGGCCTCGATGGTTGCATTCAGCTATGGAGTCATCCGCCTAATTCTAAAACTCATTCATTTAATCCTGAATTATCGCTGCGAGGGCATACCAATTGGGTTCGGAACATTGTATTTACCCCAGAGGGTGACACTTTAGTAAGCAGCAGTGATGATGGCACGCTTCGGCTTTGGAATGTCCAAGACGGATACTGTACGAATATTCTGGGCGAGCAGACGGTATCTGCTCTGGCGCTTGCCATCAGTACCATTCGCGGAGCGTCCCCGGAGGGGCTTGGTCAGGTCTTGATCAGCGCTAACCAGGATCGAACCGTGCGGCTGTGGCAGATGCCGAGTGGACAAAGCCTCAAAACGTTAAGCGGTTATACCTATGGAGAACACGCCTTAAGTTTTAGTCCTGTCGCAGTTACGGCAGGTCAAAATCAGAATGATTCTGCCTCAGCGGGAACTAGATCGCCGAATCAACTACTTGCCAGTAGTAGTAGTCAAACGGGAACGATTCACTTATGGCAATGGCAGGTTGATAGAGAACCATTAAGTTCGTCCCCCTACAGAACCCTCTACAGAGAAAACAGCCTAATCTCAAATTTAAGCTTTAGCCCGGATGGTCAAACCATTGCCACTAATGGGGAAGATGGCTCCGTTTTTCTATGGGATGTGCAAACAGGACAGGGTGATCGCTGGATTGCTCACGATGCTCCCGTATTAGCGGTGCTGTTTAACCCCGTTGGGCAAACCTTGGCAAGCAGCAGCCGTGACCGAACAGTGCGTCTGTGGGATGTCCAAACTCACCAATGCTTACACGTGCTACAGGGTCATCAGAGCAGCATGCGGGCGATTGCCTTTGATTCCCAAGGTCGAACTCTGGCAAGTGGTAGCTATGACCAGACGATTCGGCTATGGGACGCGCAGACCGGGGAGTGCCTACGGGTACTAGAAGGACACAAGGGCGGGGTTTACGCGCTAGCCTTTCATCCAACCGAGCCGATTCTAGCAAGCGGCAGCTTTGACCAAACCATCCGGTTGTGGAATGTGCAAAGCGGAGCCTGTCTAAGAATATTACAGGGGCATACCGGCATTGCGTTTACCATTGCTATTAGCCCTGATGGTCAAACTATTGCTAGTGGCAGTGATGACCAAACCGTTCGCCTCTGGAATCTGAAAACAGGGGAATGCCTTCAGGTGATGGGTGAACACACCAGTTGGATCGCATCAGTTGTCTTCAGCCCCGACGGTCAAATTTTATTGAGTGGGAGCTTTGATCGCACCATAAAACTGTGGGATGTCACTACAGGACGCTGTATCAAAACGGTGAGAAGTGATCGCCTCTACGAAGGCATGAATATTCAAGGCGCAACAGGGTTAACGACGGCTCAAAGAGCAACTTTGAAAGCATTAGGAGCCATTTCACGTTAGGTTCTCCCGTGCTTACAGCATCTTGCAGAATAGAGATCACCTACGGCACAGTAACGCTAATCACCTTAACTCAGCGATTAATTTGCAGATCTTGAGTGGTGAAACACAGCTATAAAGAGAATAAAACAGTGTACTTGTCTGCCGATGAAGCAGGTGCTATCCCTATCAAAGACTTACAGGCAGTCCTTGAGCGCGGCGGTCAAGTGATTGTTAGCTTTGATGCTGACCGAGATGGGGAACAGATGGCATGGAAAGTCGCTCAATCATTACCAGGCGTTATCCGTTTATAGCCGAATTGTGGCAAAGACTGGAACGAGCAGCTACTTGGAAATAATAAGCCCAGCCTATCTCTAGATACCACTGGAGAGTGGTCGCGTGTTGCTAAGGCTTTGGGTAAACCAGAAAATTATATCAACCGAGTTACAGACGTTGTTAGCGCATTTAAAGCTGGGCAACCCTTGTCTGAAAAAGCTACAACTGCAATGCAAAGTGATCACGATACCTACAAGCAGTCTATGGATTTGCTTTGGAACTGGCATAGTACCGCTAATACTCTGGGTAAGTCCAGCCAATACCTTAGCCGGATTAGTGAAGTTGCCTTAGCTTTTAATGCTGATAAGCCATCTCCCTTATCGGCTGAGGCTGTAGCTACCATGCAGCGCGATCGCAATGTTTATCAAGTTGTTGATACTTCCCAAAAGGTACTGCAACACTTGGGTAAACCAACTGGCAATGAAAATGGAGAGCTACTATTTCGAGGGAAGAACTTTTACCAAGTGCAGGGAGTTCAGAATGATTTTAGGCTTGATTGCCACGAGCGAGGATTACTTTTGGCAGTCAGTCAAGGACGGGTGCAAAAATCAGATTTAACAACTGACGACTTTGAACGCTTTCGTTTGCTTGGGCATAAGCTTGAGGCAGAGGTAACTAAGCCGCAGGGGTTTTTCCTAACTGAAAATAATAACAGGAAACACAGCATGGAATTTGGTGAATAATTATTTTTGGTAATTGCTCTATCCACATCTTGCACCTGGCGGTTGAAACCGTAGCTATACAAACATAGACGCTTTGCGGCTTACCAGAGGCTAGTTCGCCTGCTTTGGACTAACAGAAAATCAAGAGTTTTGTAACCCTGGGTCGGTAGGTTTTGAACTGTGAGTCTTTGAGGTTGACTGATAATTGTTGCACAGATGATCGCTCAACTGGCGCTTGGCAGAGGCAGGGATCGCCCCAGATTAGCTTAAGATGAGCAATCGCCTCAACTCAGGTAATCATTGGGGTGATATCTGTGCCTCCTAGAAGCGGTGATACCTTGGCATTGTGCTGATCAAAGAAGATATTATCTGCTATGTTTGTGCTGCTGAATAGCAAGTTTTGTTCAGGGAACATTACGGCATTACCAGTATCGCTGGCGAGTAACTGAGCGAATGGCTCTAGAGTGACAACATTGAGTGCAGCGGTGAAGTCGGCACGACCAAATATTACATAGCTCTCTCCAACACTACTCTGATCATTGAGATCAGCAGCACTAGCCCCAATAATCAGGTCATCAAAGCTATCGCCATTGATATCCCCTGCCGAGCTAACTGAACCCCCTGAGAAGTCAAATGCGTCGATACCGTTAATCGCAAAGCCATTGGTGCCGTTGAGAGTGTTTAGGTTGAGGTTGGCACTGAATCCTCCTAATGAGCCAAACACAACATAGCTTTCGCCAGCATTATATTGACCATTGAGGTCGACCCTATAAGCCCCAATCAGAATGTCATCAAAGCCATCGCCATTGACATCGCCTGCTGAACTGACGACCGAATTGCCTGAGAGGTCATTTACGTTGATGCCGTTAATCGCAAAGCCATTGCTGCCGTTAAGAGTAGAGAGGTTAAGGTTGGCACTGAATCCTCCTGATGAGCCAAACACAACATAGCTCTTGCTAGCATTATATTGACCATTAAGAACGGCACCAAAAGCCGCAATCAGAATGTCATCAAAGCCATCGCCATTGACATCGCCTGCATTGCTGACCGAATTACCTGAGTTGTCACCTGTGCCGATGCCATTAATCACAAAGCCATTACTGCCGTTGAGAGTGCTTAGGTTAAGGTTGGCACTGAATCCTTCTGATGAACCAAACACAACATAGCTCTCTCCAGCGTTATATTGACCATTGAAATGGGCACCAGGAGCCCCAATCAGAATGTCATCAAAGCCATCGCCATTGACATCGCCTGCTAAACTGACTGATCTGCCTGAACGATTATTTACGTCGATGCCGTTAATTTTAAAGCCATTACTGCCGTTGAGAGTGCTTAGGTTGAGGTTGGCACTGAATTCTCCTGATGAGCCAAACACCACATAGCTCTCTCCAGCCAGATTTTGACCATTGAAATCGGCACCAGGAGCCCCAATCAGAATGTCATCAAAGCCATCGCCATTGATATCGCCTGCTGAACTGACTGAAGAGCCTGAGTAGTCACTTTGGTTAATGCCGTTAATCGCAAAGCCATTGCTGCCGTTGAGAGTGCTTAGGTTGAGGTTGGCACTGAATTCTCCTGATGAGCCAAACACAACATAGCTCTGACCATTAGGATCGGCACCATCAGCCCCAATAATGAGGTCATCAAAGCCATCACCATTGATATCCCCTGCCGAGCTAACTGAATCCCCTGAGGAGTCAAATGCGTTGATACCGGTAATCACAAAGCCATTGCTGCCGTTGAGAGTGCTTAGGTTGAAGTTGGCACTGAATCCTCCTGATGAGCCAAACACAACATAGCTCTCGCCAGCCCCATTTTGACCGTTGCGAGTGGCACTAGGGGCCCCAATCAGAATGTCATCAAAGCCATCGCCATTGACATCGCCTGCATTGCTGACCGAACTGCCTAATCTGTCACCTGCATTGATGCCGTTAATCACAAAGCCATTGCTGCCATTGAGGTCAGCAAGGTCAAATTCTGCTGTGAACTTAAAGTATTTGCCGTCCAGACTTAAACTCGTGCTTCCTGGGACAATAGCAATTAATTCATCTGGTTCGCTGTCTGATTTGTTCAGGTAGATCGCTGTACCCGCGGGTAACTTTCCTGGCGATGGCGCTAGAAGATAGTTGTCGCTGGTTCCTTTCAACTGAATGACATCATAAATGGTGTCGAAGTCAGTAACTAAAGCGTAGTCTCTTGTCCCAGCAGTTGTTTGATTGTGATCGTCATAAAATACTTGAGTTGCATCCCCCAGAACAAACAAGTCTACGCCAGTGCCGCCAGTCAGTATATCTATCTCTCCGACTAAATTGGTGGTACTACCAGTAAGGATATCGTTGCCATCGCCGCCATCCAGCCTGTCGTTCCCTCTGCCAGCAAACAGTTGGTCGTTGCCTGCGCCGCCAATTAGGTTATCATTGCCATCATTGCCTCTAATTCTGTCATCTCCATCTCCACCGTCAAGGTAATCGCTAAACTTACCTCTGCCACCAAAAAGGCGATCGCTACCCGTCCCACCAAAGAGTTTGTCGTCGCCAACTAAGCCCTGTAAATTATCACTGCCTGCAAAACCGAATATAGAATCAGCACTCGCAGTTCCTGTGAGAGTGTCGTTTCCAGGCGTTCCATTTCTGGTTGCCATTGTTACTCCTAAAATATTGTCTAGGGTCAGTTCGAGATCACGAAGGAAGAGCAGATAAGCTGAAAGTGCTAAAATTCCTAAATATCTGCTTGCTCCATCCTCAGTTATAGAAGAACTTTTTGGTGATGTCGATGACTTCTGCCACAGATATCGATGACTTCTGCCACAGATGTCGATGACTTCTGCCACAGATGTGGAGTGGATGCCTGATACATTACTACTGTTGTCTGCCTATGTCGCGTAACAAAGTATGTGGGTTCTTACGCAGTTTTTGTGAAGCCAGCCAATAGCAGCAACATTGCTAGAGTCAACAGGAATCATGTGAATTTCATCAAGCAATCGAGTTCTAGGGTGTGTTTTAAAACTATAACCACAAGAGGATAGAAGCTAAAGTTAGCATTGCCAGGTAGTTTTGAGCATGTTTCTTATCTCGACTTTATCCATTTTGAAGAGGAAAGGTAGCAAGATCAGGACAGCGTTGTTTGGTTCGTCCTGATGAACTTGCTACCAAAAGAATTTCTGCCATTAATCTTAACGTTTGCCCCCCTGTTTTCCA
>JAHHHE010000198.1 GCA_019359535.1 Gloeocapsa sp. UFS-A4-WI-NPMV-4B04 | reverse complement strand
CATTATTACTCCAACCGACTGTCAAACTAATAAAACTAAAGTTTTATTAGTTTGCTCGATGGAATGGCAAGTGTCTAAAGGCTTTCAGACAAATTCACCCTGCTGGGGAAACCCGCAACCAGTTGTAGATGAGTCACCAAGACGAGCTACTAGCCTCATAGTGGTTCCTCTTGTAATATGGATTCGTTATTAGACCGCAATAAACTTAAGAGCAATACCGTTCATGCAGTAGCGTTTGCCAGTAGGCTTAGGGCCGTCGTCAAACACATGACCCAGATGTCCTCCGCATCGGCGGCAATGCACTTCGGTTCTGGTCGACAACAGCGAATTATCTAAGGATGTGCCGATTGCATCTTTGATTGGGGCGAAAAAGCTAGGCCAGCCAGTACCACTGTTGAATTTGGTTTCAGATGAGAATAGTGGCAGGTCGCAGGCGGCACATTTATAAGTACCTTTGGCGTATTGCTTATCAAGCGGGCTGGTATGAGAGCGTTCCGTGCCATGTTTACGTAGCACATAGAACTGTTCCGGTGTCAAAATCTCGTGCCACTCTTCTTCGGTTTTGGTAATTTCAAAACCAGTATGGGGATCTGCTTGGGCTTTTGACCTCCAAGGGAGGTAACGTGATAACGCCGCTGTGCCGACTATTGCTATGCCAGCCTGTAAGAGATTCCGTTTATTCATCACTCGCTATCCAGTTGTCTATTACCTAGCCAAAATAGTTGTTAAAGTAATTGCTTGGCTTGATTAATAGAATAAGCAGTCATCCTGAATTAGCCCTGATAGACCGATTAAAATTGGCTGAGAACGAGAATAAAACTAGAAAATAAACTTGGCAATTACAAGCTATATTTTATCAATTCTGCCTAGGCAAAATTTCAGTACCAAACTGTTCAGGTAGCTTTGAGATTAATTCCGCAGTACATAACCAACGCCACGTACAGTTTGAATTAGACGCTTTTCGTTGTTTGTTTCTAGCTTGAGACGCAAGTAGCGAATATAAACTTCAATAATATTTGAATCTCCCATAAAGTCGTAGCCCCAGACCTGTTCTAGAATGCGATCGCGCGTAACGACTTGTCGGGAATGCAGGAGTAGGTAGTCCAATAAATCGAATTCTTTGGCAGTTAATTCAATTAAGCGCTTTCCACGATGGACTTCATGTGTCCGGCGATTCAAGCTTAAGTCTTCAAATTGCAAAACATCGGGATCTTCTTCGTGATTTCGTCGCAGGTGAGCCCGAATTCTGGCTAACAATTCCTCAATACTAAATGGCTTAATTAGGTAATCATCTGCACCCGCATCTAAACCAACAACGCGATCGCTAATTTCATCTTTTGCGGTTAATAAAATAATTGGGACTTTATCTCCCGTTGCTCGCAAACGGCGACAGATTTCCAACCCCGATAAACCAGGAAGCATCCAGTCTAATACGACTAGATCAGGATGAAATTCCCGCGCTGCGGTTAGTCCTGATAAACCATCATGGGTAACGCTGACTTGATATCCTTCGTAGCTCAGTTCTAGTTCAACAAATCGCGCTAGCTTAACTTCATCTTCAACCACCAAAATATGCGCCGTCATTGATTTGCACGTTGGGTCGGTAAGGTGATTGTAAATATACTACCTTCACCTAGTCTTGAGCGAACCGTAACACTGCCACCCATCCCCTCTACCAGGGTTTTGACAATAGCGAGACCTAAGCCGCTACCACCAGTGGAACGGGAACGGGCTTCATCCACACGATAGAAGCGCTCGAAAATACGGGTTTGTTGTTGGAGGGGAATACCTAACCCTTGATCGCTGACTTGGACGAAAGCCTGATCAGCAGTTTGCTCTATTTTCACGACGATTAGAGTGTCCGGATCAGAATAGTTCATCGCATTATCAATCAGGTTAATCAATACCTGTTTCAGGCTATCGCGATCTGCTCTGACCTGGATCGGCAATGTTCCCTCAATTGTAATTGTCCGATTACTAAATTGCTCTGCCATCCCTACCACTTCTACAACCAAATCGTTCAGCACGAAAGATTCAAAACGGAAGTATAGATGACCACTATCAGCCCGTGCCAAATCAAGTAAGTCCTGCAACAGGCGAATAGTGCGTTTTGCCTCGACCGATGCAACTTCCAGAGCTTCGTGCTGTGCTTCAGTCAAGTTAACACCTCGTCGCAGGATGCTTTGCAAGTAACCGTCAACCAGCGTTAGGGGTGTTCGCAATTCATGGGAGACATTGCTGACAAATTGACGCTGTTGCTCCCAAGCTGCTGATAAACGAGACAATGTCATGTTGAAGGTTTGAGTAAGTTCCTGAACTTCGCTAGGAGCGCGTTCAAGCTGTAGTCGAGCCTCAGCCAGATCTTCTGTTGAAATTGTGCCAGCTATCTGACTCATTTGCCGCAATGGTTGTAGCGATCGCTGCACGTAGATCGAAATTACCAACATCAATACCAGAATTGACAGTATAGTTGCGATGCTCAAGCTCCGCACCAGTGCCACAAACATGGTTTGTTCATAAGTAATATCCTCTACTACATAGAGCTTACCTAAGGTTATACCCTGGACATTCAAAGGCGCACCACATAGCACTAGATAGCGTCCGCTCACCTGATACACTTGGGGTTTTAGTAACCTTCCCGCTAGGGAAAGCAATGCAATAGCGTTGTCATTTTGCTGTCTGAGCGATGTAGACTGAGCAGCGACTGTACCGTTAGGACGGCTCACCCATAAAAATACATTTGGGGTTGTGCGGTTATTGATTGCTGTTTGCAGCGCAACCTGTACAGGCATCATTTTGCTGTAGACTTGAACATCCTGGGGAAAGCGCTCGGCAATATCTAGAACATTCTGCTTGTGGCTATCAATCAAAATCTGTTGCAATTTCCAACTCGTCCAAAAAGCGACGCTACCGAGTCCTAAAACTGAGAAGGCTACAACGCCTGCGGTGAGACGAAACTGTAGTGAAGAGGGATCAGTTCGCTTCCATCCTTGAGCGATCGCATTGAATAATTTGCTTGTAAATTTCATTTAATCGAACTATCCACAGAAGTTGGCATAGCCTGTATTTCGTACTGAAGCGCTAGTTAACTGCCGTATGTGTTTAGCTGCTAAGGTTAGGGTAAGCAAAGGTTAGAAATTTCATTTAGATATCGGCAGAATATCTCCACCCAACCTTTAATTACAGTAGTGAAATATCAATAATACAACTAAAGGTTTTTCTTATTTCTTCAAATAAAAGTCAAAATAACTATTTATAACAATCTCAATCTTTATTTTAACTATAAAATGATTTTTGTATGAGAATTTCCGGAGAAAATACTTATTTTTTGCTGTGTAAGTAGTTGTCTCAAATTAAATACTAAACAAAAATCTTTACTGTACGCCTGATGAATTTAACTAAATAGAAACTAGGAATTAAACATACACATGAGAAAATTCACAGCCTAAACTCAGGAATTTCTCAGATTAGTTGACTATAGTTCAAATTGTAAAGGCTAGAACATGATGACATCTTGCTAACACTGTATTAGAGATGTGATCCAGCGTTAGCACTTTATCGCAAATCAGCAAAAAATTAGTAAAGGAGACCCTCTATGAACTCGATTTTGAAAAACTCTGCCCTTGCGGTTATGCTTAGTCTAGCTATGGCGACCACCGCAAAAGCTACACAGCCAGATAGCAACACCATCATTAGTGTTAAACCTGCTGAGTCTCAAAGCCTTATCGCACAAATGCGTCCACGTAGTCGTTTTGATGCCACCAGAACAAGACCCTTTATCGACGAGATGATCATGCTACATATGGAGATGGCTGATGCGGCTCAAAGAGCAATGCAATCTCCGGATCCTCAAGTTCGGAGCATGGCAGAGGAAACGATGAAATCTAGTAACGCTCAAATCAGCACTTTATTGGAGATGCGGAGAAAGTTCTTCGAGAATCCAGATAAAGGCTAATTTTGTAGGCATTTTAGGGGTAATAAGTAAGCTTATAGCCAATATTTATCCCTAAATAATGCTACTTTTATCGTCTCTAAAGTAGCAACTTCTATCACAGCCAACAATTAAACTGCTAAGTAAAATATTTCAGCAAAAAATCATTTTATTTTTGGCGCAGTTTCGTATTTTAAGCAGAAGGAAAATTATTTTAGCTGCAAAATTGCGCTGTTCAAACAAGTTTAGTTTGGGAGGTAGCTACTCCCTTCAACTAGCAATAGTTCAGAGGTTTTGAATTATTGCTACACATAACGAATCCCAAAAGTTCAAGTAAGTTTCCTGCTCCGGTTAGTAGGCATTCAAGGAATTTACATACTAAGTAAGTGCAAAGGAAAAATTCAATGAAACGAATAACAAGAGAATTGTTAGCGCTTACCTTACCTATTGTGTTGGCTGCTGGAGGCCTGGCTACGCCTGCTTCCGCAGACACTAAAACGGCTAACGATGATGTGAGACTTTTTATCACGAGCGCCATTGAACAAGCTAACAATAAGGTAACTCTGCCACTCCGTCGCGGTACCAGTAACGGGCAAGTAGTTTACTATATCATTACCGACACATCCGACGGCAACCTCTCTGACAAGTTGGGTGTCAATCGCTCGAACAAGCTGGAAAATGCGGCTAACACCAGGGCAGTCCAGAAGGTAAGTTACAACGCTGACGGCACGATTAACTTTCCAGCTACGGTCGATTTTAGCCCCGTGCGGCGAGTAGTCCCCGGAACACAGGGCTTTCCGCCGATTGTTGCAGAGCCTGGTGCAATCGGCGAAACTGGCTACAGTCCGCTAATTCAGCTTCCTAACGGTACTATTGTCAATGCGCCTCATATTGCCAACGCCTCTGGTCAGGCGGATAAGGTGTCGAGCATCGACACAGAAAAGTTGAGGGTTACTTACCTCGAAACTGACGGTTTCGCTCACGGGGAGGCTGTGAAGTACATCTCAACCGATGCCTCCGATCCAGTAGCCGCAACTTTAGAAAATGTCACCTACGCATCAGCCTTAAATAACGCACTCAGAGCCGGCGATGACAGCACTGCTTCAGCACGCTCAGGGCTAGTTGCCTTCACTAACGGGCAAATTGGCGCAACAAACCCTCAACGGCAAGGTCTCACCTCGGCATTGCTTGATGGGCTTGCTCCACTCAACATCTTGTCTTGGAATCCGAACCAAGGTCGCTATAGCCCTCTGTGGGATGTCCATTTAGCTCAGTGGAGTCAGAGAGCGATACGTACTGGACAGAACGTGCGCCAGACTGACTTTTCTAAAGTAGAGGATCTAGCCAAGAGGGGGCTAGTAACCAGCTTTGGTGGCGGCGCTTTTGCTCCTGCTGGGTTCATCGTCAACTGTCCCACCGTCAGCTCGCGATAAGACTATATCCGAATGGCACGCTTGTTAAGTTGTAATTAGCTTACCTCAAACACAAATTCACTAGGACTCCAGTCCTCAATTTGTTTTTATCTTCGTGCTATTCGAGTCTGTAACTACTTTTCTCTGATTGAATACAGTCGAGACCTAGTTTTCACTGTGTATAGACATGGATAAAAGAGTATTTAGCTTTTGAATCAAGTTCTTATTCCAGTTCTTGATTCCAATGACTGTGTATACTCCAAGTTTTAATTCTCACGGCAAATCTCAAAAAGCTAATAACAGAAGAGTTTTAGCTAAATAGAAATTAGCATAAGTTAATAGCTGAAACTTTAATAAATTAGTAGTTGACACTGCACAAATTCTCTTTAACTTATTACTACTCGTCACAGAATCTTCTTGAACAGTAGAGATGTGCAATTTTCTAGTAAGTGTTACAGGCTTACACTAGGTTTCTATTACAATGATTATTGTACTTTTCTAAACTAGAAATTAGACTTGCACCAATTACTGCTAAATAATGAGCTTGGCTAGCGTTTAATAGGGAATGAGCAGGCAAGTCCTTTAAAATATCTCATAGCCATAGTTGAGCGATAGAAGATAATCTTTTGTAATACCGATATAAACCTTCTTCCATTCAATCAGTGTGATCACACCTGTAAATTCCAGGAATAATTAATGCTTTTATTTTAGAAATGATGACTAATACCACCACGTGGTTATGATGCTCTAAAAAGTTGGATAAGCATGTCGAAGCTATTTGGTAGTTCTTATATTACTACAATTTGTCCTTATTTTTTCAAGCGTTGCTGATTTTGTAATGATTGGCGATAGTTGCATACTTGGAAGCTCTGATTTTAGCGTAGACTAAAAATTCAGTTTCATTACAATTTTAGCAACGCCCTTTCTCAAGACTACCAATATTAGTGCAAAGGAACCAGACGGAAGTTTTGAGATAGTTACTTAGTATGATTTATTAATAAAGCTGTATTATTACATAGATTATTTATATGTCAGTATTATTTTTAATTTTACTAATACTTACTAAACTTGAGAGACAGAAACCACACTTACTTTTCGTTGGCGGTCAAATAACACTCTAGGCTTAAGTAATATCTTCAATAACAACCATAGAGATTGCAATTCTCCTGGCGTATTTTGACGTTTCCACTGTCCTGGACGGCAAAATAACATCTCCACTAAAGTCCGTTGTTGGGAGAGCGTTACCTGCTCAAATACTATTTGCACGCTAGGAAATTGACTACTGACCTCAGTTTGAGTAATTTGTCCTTGTAAAAAAATCGTTTCTTCTAAAATTTCTAGCGTCACTGGTAAGGTTTCTCCCTTGGTGATGGTCGAAAGCCCTAACTGAGTAAGAGCAACTTCAGCACCGACTTCAGAAATTTTTGTTGTCACTCCCCATAAAGTTCGTCCGGCGATATCCAACCGCACCAACCGCCGCAGGTCAAACCATTCATATAAATCGGGTTTAGGGGCATCCAGTAAGATTAATAAGGAGATGCCAATTAAGAGCAGGTTATAAACACTCCAAATCCAACCTAAATTAATACCTTTAAGCTGCTCCGCGATTTCCGGTGTCATTGCTGTCGTCATCGCTCCCTTCATCACAGATGTGCCTAAGTTCCACCATAAGCTTACTGCTGTAAGAATAAACAAAATAATTAGCGGCCAAGCTAATCTCCAGTTGAAATAGAAGTAATTACTACGAGTTCCTTTTGGCGTTACATTAAATCCTTTTGAAAAGGGATTCAACATCACTTGAATAACTGTCATTGCCAAAGGTAAAGTTAGCACTAAAGTATAAATATCTGATAGCAGAGCTGAACGAGAACGCTGGTTTAACCAAGAAAAAACTGTTAATTGCACCACGTAATAGGGCAAAAAGAAATATAGTAGTTCGGTAGGAGCTGCTCTAAGAGGAATAACCCCTAAAAATGAATATGCTAAAGGCACAATTAGGAATCCCCCACGAGATATGCTAGTAAACCAATGCAGCAATCCTTCTAAATGTCCTAATCTTTGTATAGGTCGTAGCCCAGGGATGGTGAGGGGATTAGACTTAATAAAAAATGCTTGTAATGTTCCTCTTCCCCAACGCAATCGCTGGAGAGCATGAGCAGTGATATTATCAGCAGCTAAACCAGCACTCAATTTTTCATCTAAATAAACTAAGCGATAGCCTATAGCAGATATCCGAATGCCTGTAAAATAGTCTTCACTTACTGAATCCGTGACAAAACCTCCAACAGCTTCAAGGGCGCTGCGCCTAACGACAAAAGAAGTTCCGGAACAGACTACGCTGTTAGCAGCATCGCGAATCGGCTGAATTTGTCGGTAAAATACTTCTTCTTCCGGCGCTAGTACGTTTTCCAAGCCTAAGTTACGGGCAATGGGGTCAATGTTATAAAAACTTTGAGGAGTTTGGACAAGTCCTACTTTCTCATTTTGAAAAAATCCAACTGTACGGATTAGAAAATTTTTTGTTGGAACAAAATCTGCATCAAAAACAACAATCAACTCTCCATTAGTTTCGGGAAGAGAGTGATTTAAATTTCCTGCTTTGGCATGACGATTATCAGGACGTGTCATATACTCACAGCCTAACTTTAATGCCAGTTGTTTCATTTCTGAACGCCTAGTATCATCGAGTAAATATATTTTTTTATTAGTATAATTAATAGCTTGACAGCCGATTATGGTGCGTCGCACAATAAATTCAGGTTCATCATAAGTCGTAATTAAAATATCAACTGATGGGTGGAAACTACCATCTAAAACCTGCAACGTCAAAAAATCTGCTTCACGCTGGCGATTCTTCACTCTCAGCATTAAAAATAACTGGAGTGTCGCATTTGCAAGTAGCAACATTTCTAGAAAATATAACCCTAAGCTAAAGAATCCGTTAAGTGGGTCAGCTACGTTTAGAGTAGAGAGCGATCGCCATAAAATATAACGAATCGTCAAACTCAATAAAATGCACACCACTAGCACCCGTGACCAAGTTCGAGGTTGGGGTGAAATTTTGATCACGGCGATCGCTATTAAAAATAGCACCACTGTTGGCGCGAGTAAATATTTTCTCGCTACCATTGGCACTTCTAACCACATCGGAGGGTTGTCTTGCATTAACTGGATCTGGGTAAAAATTTGCTGAATTACCCCAACCCCTGCAAACCAGGCTGTAACGCCTGCGCCAGCTAGGAATACAACACCCAGTAGGAATAGTGTTGCCAGTCGGGGCTGCATAACTTGTTGGCGAGCGCGATCATTTAAAGTCTTAGTAAGATTTGAATTTTTCATATTAATAATTATCGTATTTGCAATCTAATGTAATAAGAAAATCAAGTTTTATTATTACTACAACGAGACTTTAGCAAGTCAATTCAGTCGTGCTACTCGACTTTGGCTCTCAGACAAATTGGCTGCATGATTACAAACTCAAAAATCAAGGAATAACTGGCGTTTTAGTATCAAAATATTCACGCCATTGGCTAATCCGACCGTTTTTGAAATCAACGATAATTACGTCGTCAGCTTTATTATGAATGTTGGTCGCCTTTTCAGTATCCTCGTAATCCCACTCTACTGCGGCCTGATTACCTTCAACTATAATCCGCTTAATATTAATCTTCACATCTGAATACTGTTGAGCAAAACGGGTGACTTCTGCCTGAATCTTTACTTGCCCTTGCCACCGTTGCCCTGGGACGATAAGTTCACCATCAGGCGTAAATAACTGTGCAAGGGCTTTAGCATCACGAGCAACCCAAGCATCTCTAGCTTGTTTAATCAAAGTCCGCATTTCCTCTTGCTTTTTATACTGATTAGCAAATGTAACTGTGCTAAAAGCTATGCCTAGGAGCAGCCCTAACTTTAGCCATGTAGATAATCTGTGCCAAGTTTTTCTCATACTACCCCTCTTCATATTATTAATCTGGACGATAAAAACTTTATTTAGTCTTTCTCCACTTATTAGGTAAAAGTTAAGTTTACAGACTTATAACCTTTACAATTGCAATCGCAATTTTAGATAACTAGCACGGCTTGCACTACTGATAGATATTCTTAAAAAGGCAATGACTTTCGTTAAAAGTTGTTTTTTGGTGGGTATAAATTAGACCTTTTTCAAAAAAATACATGAATTCTAAGTAAACTCTCAGCATTTTGAACCAATTTTCTCAGGAAAAACTAATATTTAATTTGTTTTATTGAGCCAAGATTACTTTGAGCTTGAAACAGAAACTTACACATCATCTCGACAAATATTGTATTTAGGAGTTGGAATTAATGAAACTAAACCAATTGGTACTATTAGGCGTTACTTCTTGTTTAGCTTCTGTTTTCTCATTCTCAGGGTATGCAGCAGTAATGTCGGCAAATCTACTGGACGCTCCAGTTAATTCTTCAGCAACCTCAACTACTGAAGCTAACGCTGTTGTGGCGCAAAAACAATCTGTGGTGATTATGTCTGGCACCTTTTTGGCAGCGGAAAAGCCTACTACGGGAGTTGCTCGAATTGTGAGACAAGATGGGCATCGCTACTTAGAACTTGACTCAGCTTTCAGTACAAGCGATCAGGGTCCGGATCTGCATGTTCTCCTTGATCCTTCTTTGAAGCCGCCGCAGGCTTATCAAAGTCAACAATCAGGCAGCTACGTGAATCTGGGTAAATTGCAGAAATTCAAGGGGACTCAGCGCTACCCAATTCCAGATGCGATTAATTTGTCCAACTTCAAATCGGTCAGTATCTGGTGCCGGATGGCTAATGCTACCTTTGGTTATGCTCCGCTCCGTCCGACTAGCAGCGCCAGCGCTCAGTAATAGACTGTGAGGGTTGGATAATTGGGACGCGCTTCAGGAGCAGTATGTCGTCCCTGTATCCTTTTTACTGTGCAGGTGTTGGATTCGGCGCTGCTGGTGGAGTAGGTGTTGGACAAGTCTTGTTAGTAAAATCACACTTGTATACGTAAGGTTCCTGCCAGCCTAACGGAATCTCCAGCAAGTCCCGCGTCCCTGTCATACCTTGTCCCGCAAACAATAACAGGGCAACGCAGTTCAAAATTGTATGAGCAATGCGCCAGCGATTTGACCGATCTTTGTAGATATCTGGAACAATAGCTAAGGAAAAAATCATCAGCATTGCCGCTATGATGCCGAAGTAGTAGTGAGACCAATACCACTCATTAGTCCGTCGGAAAACTCCATCCTGACAGCCCAAGATGACTAAACCAGCACCAGTTAAAGTAGCAAAAACTCCCCGCCACAGACGCTGCTTTGCCCTGTAGAGCAATATTAGCGAGGCGATGGTGGCAGCAAACATTAGCACAATGAACAGAACTTGGAATGGTTCTTTACTCACTAGCTGATTGGCAAAAATGTTTTTGCCAATTGGGTAAGCTATCCCCAGTAGAGCCAGTCCCACAACTGCTCCCGTAAGCCAGTTACCCAACTGCCTATGCTCTGTTCCTACAACTTGGGGAATTTTACTTTTGCTCCCTGCTGCTGATTGCAACCGACGCTGGCGGGTTTGCCATGCCAGATTGACGACCATGCCAATCAACGGCCAAACGAAGATAATGGCGATCGCTGGATGGATAAGAGCGAGAAAATCTTCAAGTTGCATACAACACCTGGGTACATATTTGGTTAGCTCAATAACATCACGTGCAGATATGTTGTATCTAGAAGCTACCTGCAAGTGCTGGTCATCAAGGGCAAAGCTAAAACTATAGTTCAACAACAAGAATGTTCTACGTTTTATCTAAGGACAATTTAAGCGCTGATGATAATAACAAAATGAATTTAAGCTGAGAATTTGATTAAAACTTATTTTGAGAGCAGATTACGCTATCCTGGCACCTCTCAAAAAATTCAGTAATGCCCAACAGTAGGCTATTCTAGACGTTTTTAATTGGGTGACAACTGGTTGCGAGTTTTGCGTAAAAGATGATCTAAAATATTGAACGACAAGGTCAAATTGAGCCTTCGAGGGGAAAAAACGCTCGATTTTGATAGTTCCCATGCTTTTTTTCCAAAGATTCCCGT
>JAHHHE010000197.1 GCA_019359535.1 Gloeocapsa sp. UFS-A4-WI-NPMV-4B04 | reverse complement strand
AGTGACGGATGAACAATTCAATACCATTGCCATTCGACGGCAGCGATTTCATGGGGACTGGAATTATCAACTTAGCCCTAGAAAAACCGCTTAATTGCTCAACTTATTCTTACACGCTTTCTTAAGCTTTATAGCAGCCTTTTTGATTGCGTTGCTGCGAGTTAAAACTGTCAACCTGAGTGAACTGGCAACTGGATTCAGTGGTAAGGCTCAAACAAACTCTCATTACAAACGGCTCCAACGTTTTTTCCGTCACTATGAGATGAATTATGCGGAAATTGCACAAGCCGTTGTTGGACTGATGGCAATTCCTGAGCCATGGGTGCTATCAATTGACCGCACTGAATGGCAGTTTGGAGATTGCACCTTCAACATTTTGATGCTGGGGGTAGTACATGAAGGAGTAGCTTTCCCTCTAGTATGGTGTTTACTCGACAAACCGGGGAATTCCAATAGTTTTGAACGCATGAAGTTGTTCAACCAATTCCTAGAGCGTTTTGGGGAGCGAGAAGTTGCCTGCCTCGTAGCTGACCGAGAGTTTGTGGGTAAAGACTGGTTTGGCTATTTACTTAGTAAACCAGTTACCCCTTTTCGGATTCGGATTCGAGAAAATTATAAGCTCAATGATGGTCGTCAGAGTCTCAAAGTTGGGGGTTGTGTTTGCAGATCTACAACCTGGACAAACCAAGATTCTGCGTCATCAACGGTGCTTATGGGGGTACTGGGTGTACATTGCTGCCTTACGATTAGATGACGGTTCTCTTCTGGTTGTGGCGACACAAACGGCACCCACATCAGCAATCACTGATTACGCCAAAAGATGGGGAATTGAGACGGTTTTCGGCATTTTTAAGACTCGTGGGTTTTGTTTGGAATCTACTCATCTAAAAGATTCTGAGCGGTTAAGCAAACTATTAGCACTCCTTACCTTGGCTTTATGTTGGGCGATGCTGACTGGTGAATGGTTGCATCAAATCAAGCCACTTACCCTGAAAAAACATGGTCGCCGAGCCAAAAGTATGTTTCGCTATGGCTTTGATCATATCCGCACTATTGTCCTTAATTTGGAGCAGAAAGCCGATGAATTTGTTGAAGTCTTACAATTTTTGTCCTGTACTTAGGTCAATCTCTTCAACTAGTTTTCTTCCCCCACCGGGAGAGCGAATTTGCTCGAGATTTGCTGATTTATTCTGATTCTCCAGTTCCTTAAGCCCTACATAAATTGTCGTGCGCGACAGCCCTGTTGCAAGGGATACTTGACTGACACCTCCTCTTCCCCAGGCTTGTGCTTCTATCGCTGCCCAGATGCGACGGGTTTTTTCATTCAAATATGGCGAAAAACATTCATACTTTGTTTTGATTGCCTCAACTATACCCGCTTTCGACATAAGTTACTATGCCTACCTGATCCCATGCTTTGATCATAAGTCTATTTAAGTAAATGTTCAAGTTATTTTTTCCTAATTTCTTAGTTGGATTGCGCCGCCGTGATGGGATTTCCCAGTCCTGCACCCACGCCACGCACACGCCCAAGTGTGTCGCTACAGCTTTGTGGCTTAACTGATTGGCACGACGAAATCGTCCCAAAAAATGCCCTAAACTTTCGCCTTTATAAGCAGTTAAGCTAATGTGCCTTTAAGTTGCGTAATATGTGTGCTGAAGCCCAAACCTAGTAAGGGTCGGGACGGAAATTTGAATGACGATTAGCTTACCCGAAATACCCAGCTTTCAGCCTGCATCATTTATACTCTAGGGCGACTCATCCTTGACAAGTTAAGAAGATGAGAAAAAAGTCAAGCAAGGTCTAGGAAATGGGGATAGGTCAAGTGGGGCTTCCTTTTTACGGATTTTGACTACTCTCAAATCTTGGTTTTCTGGCGCAGCAAAATAGCTCACCGGATCGGTTGCCTTACCCTTGTCGTAGGCAACACCAAAGTGGTACATTCCCCGATGCAGCATTTCTAAAGAAATGGAGTCAAACGGGACTCCTACTTCATCTGCAACTGCATCTCCTAGGTCTACCAATACTGCATAGAACAACCAGGTAGCCCCATCGTTAACAAGTTAAGCTCTAGGGCTATTAGTCAATGAGTAAAAATACACAGTAGACTAGCCTGAATGCTCATGCGACTGTAAGGGAATGCATCTAACGAGCAAGTCCCTTGATGGCGAAAAAATCCAAAAGAAGTAATCGTGACCATGCACGGAAACAACAGTGTCCTGGTCGTAACAATGAAGCCGTTGCTGAGCAACTACAAGCGCTACTCACTCCTACGGTCAATAATCAACAGCTTTACTTCCGCTCCTTGGGGCTACGGAATCGCATTCTCAACTTGTCGTTAATACTTGCTGCCGTACTAACGCTGCGTTGTGGAGACAAGTACCAAGCGTACAAGAATTAACTCGAATGTTAGCACGAGAGGACTTGCTATGGTGTGAAGCAACTGTGGTTTCCCAACAAGCTCTCAGCCAAAGGTTTCTCAGCTTTCCAGCAGGACTGTTTGAGCAGGTATTTATGGAATTGCTGCCGCAGTTTAAGCAGCGATGGGCTGGGCGGCAACGCCGTCCGGTAGTGCGTCAAAGGATGGTGGGTCGAGTAAAGTAGAGAGACAGCTATTTTTACGCAGAAATTATGGAATGTCGGCTCTGCGGTCATCTTAGTACCCACAAACATGGGCTTTGCTCCGAATGGGAGTCAACGCTATTTCTGCCCCCATTGCCACCAAACATTCAACGAGCGATTTGACACGATGTACTATCATCGCCAAGTCACTACTGAACAGATTCGTCAAGTCCTGCAA
The DNA here is from genome assembly GCA_019359535.1 of Gloeocapsa sp. UFS-A4-WI-NPMV-4B04. Taxonomy (GTDB): domain Bacteria; phylum Cyanobacteriota; class Cyanobacteriia; order Cyanobacteriales; family Chroococcidiopsidaceae; genus JAHHHE01. The sequence continues at coordinate 8,669 of JAHHHE010000197.1, read as the reverse complement.
GCGCACAGCGTTCGTCAGCAGTTTGAGAGGAATTAGCCGCACAAGCGGACTTGCTTACAATACAGTTGTGAGCATCGTGCGTGCAGCGAGCCAACAAGCTCAATTGGTTCATAATGCGGAAGTGCAAGCTGTTCAAACCGAGGAAGTCAGTGCAGATGAATTGTGGTCTTTTGTGCAAAAAAACAAAAGCAATGTGTTCCCGGTGAATTAGAGGTTGGTGACTGCTGGATTGGTGTGAGCTTGGCTGATTCGAGTGGACTGAGCCTAGCGGCAAGAGTGGGAAAACACACCGATGAGTTGATTGAAGAGGTAGTCGTTAGCAGTGAGGGAAAAACGGGCTGTAAGCAGTGGAATAGCGATGACTGGGGAGGCTACGACCGAGTCTTGCCTCCCGAAATCCTCCATTACATCGGCAAGGACAAGACGCAACGATGTTCGTACGCACTAATGGCATTGTGCGGCAGCAAACGGGACGATGGCATCGCAGACAGAACAAGTTTGGCAAGATCTGGGAACAAACGAAGGTGACGACCCGATTAGTCGTGAGCTATTTCAACTGGATTTGGCAGCATAGTCGGTTTAAGACGACAGCAGCCCAACGAGCCGGGTTAGCAACTCGACCCTGGACTTGGCATGACATTTTAATCTATCCCACCATTGTCTGACGCACAACCTTTGTAGAACGAGTGCAACAGTTACAATCTATCTTTCAATCGCTCTAATTGATTCAAAGGTCGATAGTGCCTGCTCTGTTCTTAAGTAATTCTAACTGTGGGTTTTCAGCTCTGACACTTTCAAAAAACTAAGAGCAAGTAAAATTTTCGCAACAAAAGACCTGTTTTTGCGATACAACCTGAAGCTTCAGTAGATAAAGCTTCACATAATCTTATCATCATTTTTTACAGACTAGAGCGCCTCAGCATCTTACTCATAAGTCTTCTGGCTATTCTCTTACTCATATTGCTTCAAGTTTCAATATATGTATATATGTTTTTTCAATAAATATTACTCAAAACTGTTTTCTGATCTCAATACAAAATGCCAACCTATAAAAAATAAGTATTAAGTTTAAATGAATCCTCGTTTACCTTTAGTTTCAGTTATTATACCTGCCTATAACACCGAAAATTTTATTGGTATAACATTGAAGTCTGTACTTTCCCAAACTTATAAAAACATTGAAGTTTTAGTTGTTGATGATGGCTCACAGGATCGAACCTCTGACATTGTTAAATCTATCGCTCAAAGCGATTGCCGAGTCATTCTATTACAACAATCAAATGTAGGAGTTGCTGCTGCTCGTAACTTAGCAATTAAAAAGTCTCGTGGAGAATATATTGCACCAATTGATAGTGATGACATTTGGTATCCTCAAAAACTAGAAAAACAAGTGCAATTGATGTTACAAGCGGAACCATCGGTAGGGTTAATTTATGCATGGTCAGTACATCTTAATGAAGAAGGTCTACTTACTGGTGGATATAGTGCTTCTCGTTTAGAAGGAGAAATTTACACAGATTTGGTGTATACCAATTTTTTAGGCAATGCTAGTGTACCCTTAATCCATCGTATTTGTTTGGAGAAAGTTGGTTACTATAACTGCCAATTAAAAGAACAAAATGCTCAAGGTTGTGAAGATACAGATATATATTTACGTATTGCTGAACACTACCAATTTCGAGTTGTACCAGAGTTTCTAATTGGATATCGTAAAACATTTAACAGTATGTCTTGTGACGCTACCTCTATGGCAAAGTCTCATCACTTAGTTCTGGTAGATAGCCAGCAAAGACATCCAGAGATTCCTTCTAATATTTATCAGTGGTCTAAAAATAGGCTGTATATTTACTTGGCATCTCAAAGTAAATGGTGCGGAAACCATTGGAGTACTTTATTCTGGTTGTACAAAGCTTTACAAATAAATCCTACAAATCTTTTACATACTGGACTATATAAAATGTCTATTAAAAGTCTTTTAAAGCTCATAGCTCAACCAGTAACTTCTCTATTATGGTCAGACCATCGCTCTTGGTTGCAGTTCAAGCAAAGTTTTAGGTCTAACAATCAAATAATTACAATTGCCGATATTAGTAGAAAAATGAATAAGCCAAAACAACTGTCGTGGTGGAATATTTTTTACAAGATTAAGCATAGAAAGGTTGGCTTGTTTTCTATAAACTAATCAAACGGTATTTCTAGTAAAAAGAATAAACATTAAGTATTCACTCCTACTAGCCTTAAAAAATAGACTAATAAAAAGACAATTAGGAACTATTTGATATTTATAGTGTAACTAAAGATTTATTTTTAAAGACATAACCATAAAAGTATTTCTCTTCTAATAAATTTGAATTAAATATTTTTTTAGCAAACATAAACATTGGCTACTATATTGCTTGACTATTTATTCATATTTCAAAAAAATGCCCTAATTAAATAATTCGAAATTTTCTGATAACGATGACACTTGTGTAAGTCCTGAAAAGAGGAATTTCTATTCATGTTTAATTGTATAAAAGTAACGGATATTGAGTTGAACCGTCCACTGGTGTCTATTGAGAACCTAGTCGGCTATGAGAAGCTAAAAGGACTGGTTCGTTTACATGGCAAGCCCATTGGGTACATACAATTGCCTGTGATTGGCGATCGCGTCAGCGCCACCTCGCTCCACAAAGCCATAGTAGAACAGCATAGCTCGAATATTATCCATCAGCTTTTACATAATGGATTGGCAGCACTACCGCAACCAAACGGACTATGCATTGCCGATTTATTTTATGTCTCACCCCCAAAATACAGTGGAACGCTGCCCTTAGTTACAGTTGCCGTATGTACCCGTGATCGCACGACCGACCTAGCACTCTGTCTTCAAGGTCTTAACTGTCTTGATTACCCAGCTCTCGATATCCTAGTTGTGGATAACGCACCAAGTAGTGACGCTACCAAGCGCTTGGTGCAAACAGCTTATCCAAATGTACGCTATGTCTGTGAACCTCGACCTGGTCTAGACTGGGCGCGTAACCGCGCCATCATTGAAGCTCGTGGGGAAATTGTCGCTTACACAGATGATGATGTAGTAGTTGATCCAGGGTGGGTCAAGGCTTTGTCTACTGTGTTTGCTGAAAACCCAGAGGTGATGGCTGTTACTGGGTTAGTTGTACCCTATGAACTTGAGACCGAGGCACAGTTTCTTTTTGAAATGTACGGCGGCTTCGGACGCGGTTTTGAACGCAAGTGGTATCAAGTAGAGCAAGACAGTAAGATGCCCTGGAGGTATCTTGGTACGGGGCAATTTGGCACTGGTGCTAACATGGCTTACCGTCGCAGCCTATTTGAGCAAATTGGTTACTTTGACCCAGCTTTAGATGTGGGTACTGTGACCAATGGCGGTGGAGATCTAGAAATGTTCTTCCGCGTGTTAAAAGAGGGGCATACCCTAGTTTATGAACCAAGTGCAATTGTGCGCCATCGTCACCGCCGTGACTACGAAAAACTGCGCTCACAAATAGCTAATAACAGCATTGGTTTATTCTCGTACTGCATACGTGGTGCCTTAGCTTATCCTGATAATCGCCTTTCTTTCCTACGGTTATGTTTATGGTGGTTGTGGTATTGGAATATACGCCGTCTGGTGATTTCCTTAATACATCCAACCCGCTTTCCACGAGATTTGATCTTAGCTGAATTAAAAGGCTGCTTTATCGGTCTAGGACGCTATCAAAAAGCTCAACAAGTAGTAGAGCAGATTGCAAACTCCAGTTTTCTCCCACAACCTCCGACACTGAAAAAGAATGTCCTGAAATCAAGCATCAAACGCCAAAAAACTGTAGCTATCCGTACTATTGATCTGAAACAACCCCTACACGCATTGGAAGACATCACAGAATACACTAATGTACGCGTCTTTATTACCTGGAATGACAAACCCCTGGGCAAGGTCGATTTTGTTAACGCTCATCAGCCTATTAGCATTACCCATCTGCGTGAGGCTATTATTAACCGCCTCGGGTTCAAACTACTGGAACTAGACCGCAATATAAGTATGGATTGTATCTGGGCGAATACACTAGCAACCCTGAACCAACACTATAAGCCTAAAGACGAGGTAGCAGTTGCCACACCTGCAAGCTTGCCCATTAACGTATCAGTATCGGTTGTAGTCGCAACCTATGATCGACCTGATGATCTGCGTATCTGCCTTTGTCACCTGATGGCTCAGGAGTCACTACGGCAAATTGAAATTGTTGTTGTTGATAATAATCCGGCTTCCGGTCTAACTCCTGCTGTAGTTGCTGAATTTCACCACGTAATTCTGGTAAGTGAACCGCGCCAGGGATTGGCTTATGCTCGTAATGCAGGCTTCATCACTAGTAAAGGTGATATTTTCATCACCACCGATGACGATGTGAGAATGCCATCCGATTGGCTAGAAAAACTGATTGTTCCCTTTGCCCGACCAGACGTGATGGTTGTGACAGGCAATGTTCTGCCACTGGAACTAGAAACTATTTCACAGCGTTTCTTTGAAACCTATGGTGGCTTAGGACGAGGCTTCGAGCCGTTTGAAGCTGGCAGTCACTGGTTTTTCAAATCATTTCGTCGCCTTGCTGTCCCAACATGGAGTTTGGGTGCAACTGCCAATGCTGCATTTCGGGCCAGTATCTTTAAGCATCCTCAAATCGGCTTAATGGACGAGGCACTTGGTCCTGGTATGCCTTCTGGTGTCGGCGAGGATACTTATTTGTTCTACAAGGTGCTTAAAGCAGGCTATACGCTCATGTACGAACCATCTGCTTATGTCTGGCACAAGCATCGTCGTGATATGTCTGCACTGCGCCGTCAGATATACAACTATAGCAAAGGTCACGTAGCCTACCATCTAACAACTCTTTTACGCGATCACGATCTACGATCTCTGGTACGACTAGTAATCGAGTTGCCAGTATCTTATATGCAGCGCCTTAAAGCACGGCTACGCGGTCGGAGTGATTATCCGCTATCACTGCTGTTACTGGAAATAGCAGGTAATCTTGCCGGGCCTTGGTCTTTATGGCAGTCGCACCAACGTGTCAAGCGTGAAGGTCATAGTGACGCTTGTGTTTCAATTTCTAAGAGTGTTGTCGTTCAAAAACAGCTAGTTGAAGCACACCAGTCTGAAAAAATCAGGGATTTGCAGCCAATGAAACTAATCCTTGAAGAAGGCAGGGTAAGAATTTGAATAAACCTATTCTGAATCATAACGTGCACTGCACATTAAGTTTGGCTCAACATGACTTTCAATCTCAAAGGACATAGATAAGTATGATATCCAAAAGGAAAAAGTTTGAAATTCCGCACAGGCATCAACTAATTCAGCAATTCGATCTTTTGCGTGTGCTGGTTGCCCGTAGTTTGAAAATGCAATACAAGCGCTCAGTTTTTGGCATTATGTGGTCTTTACTCAATCCCCTAGTAATGCTGCTGGTTTTCACCTTCCTGTTCAAGTTGGTTTTAAACCTTAATATCCCCAGATATTCCTCCTTTGCCTTTAGCGGTTTGCTGGTCTGGAACTGGTTTCAGATGTCTTTGTTACAATCAGCCAGTGCAATTACAGGTAGCCGTGAACTAATCAGGCAGCCTGGGTTTCCCGCAGCAATCCTACCAGTCGTAACAGTGACAACTAATCTTGTTCACTTCCTGCTAGCGCTACCTGTTTTAGCGCTTTTACTACTTACTGGCGAAGTCAAGCTGAGTTTGATGCTCCTGGAACTGCCATTCCTAATAGCTCTTCAATTTTTGCTGACACTCAGCTTGGCATATTTAATCGCTACGACTAATGTCACCTTCCGCGATATGCAGCATCTGATGGGAGTGTTTCTGACAGTAATGTTTTACCTCACCCCAGTATTCTATGACGCTAGCACGGTTCCAGCGCAGTATCTGCCACTCTACCGACTCAATCCGATGACACATTTGGTTGAAGCCTATCGATCTGTACTAATCCAGGGGACATCACCAGATTGGCTATCACTGATGATGATTGGAATGATTGCAGTAAGCTTACTTGTCTTCAGCTACAAGAACTTTATGCGAGTCAACTACCGCTTTGTGGAGGAACTTTAGATGCGTAACACAATTGTTGTCAAAGATTTGGGTAAACGGTTCTACCGCTACCACGCTGACCAATCTGTGACCTTAAAAGAGGCGGTGCTATCGGGTTGGCGGCAGATGAAATCACCGGAGCATTTCTGGGCGTTGCGCGATATCAATTTTAGCGTTGCTCCTGGGCAGATGCTGGGGGTGATCGGCAGTAACGGCTCGGGCAAATCAACGTTACTGCGGCTGCTCGGTGGCGTTGGACGTTCTGATCAAGGAAATGTAAGGGTCAAAGGGCGGATTGGAGCACTACTGGACTTGGGTGCTGGCTTCCATCCAGATTTAACTGGGCGAGAAAACGTTATTGTTAGTGGCGTGGTAGCTGGTCTTACCCGCCGAGAGGTAGTGCGATGCTTTGATTCTATTGTAGAGTTTGCCGAGCTACAAGCGTTTATCGACAATCCTATGCGTACCTATAGCACTGGTATGCAGATGCGGCTAGCTTTCGCGGTTGCTGTCCACACAAAACCTGATGTTCTTCTTATTGATGAGTTTTTGTCTGTAGGTGATCTTTCGTTCCAGGCTAAGTGCTTGGCACGAATTGCCCAGTTTAAAGCTCAAGGCTGTGCCATTGTGTTTGTTTCTCACAATGCTGAACAAATTCAGCAACTTTGCGATCAGGTGCTATGGCTACGCAGAGGTCAGGTGATGGCCTATGGTGAGCCAGAAGTAGTTGCAGGGCAGTATATTGCCGAGATGCACTCGGAAACTCAACGACGCACCCCGGTAGAGCAACCTCCCCTCCTCACCCCATCTGGGACCGAGTTACAAGTCAACAAGAACCGCTTTGGATCATTGGAGTTAGAAATTATTGACGTGTGTCTACTTAACTCTAATGGTTTGACAATTACAGAACTTGAAAGCGGTGATTCCTTGCGGATCGAGATTAAATACCAGTCTCGCCAACCGATCTCTGCACCTATTTTTGGAGTGACTATCAGCCAAGAAGATGGATTGCCTTGCTACGATACCAACACAAAATTAGCAAACCTGTCTTTACCACTCATTCAAGGACAAGGAAACATTGCCCTCGAACTAAAGCGCCTCGACCTCAGAGGCGGTAAATACTTCGTTGATGTTGGTGTTTATGAGCAGGATTGGGCATACGCTTACGACTATCACTGGCACGTTTACCCGTTAATAGTTTCCTCAACTACCACTAGTAAGGGTATCCTTCACTCACCACACCGATGGCAAATGGCAGATGTTAAGGTTGCCCGCCTCTAATAGCGGTTTTCACATGAGTAGAAGAAATGGTTGCGTCGCAAAAATGATTTGAGGACAGGGAATCTACCTCAATCCCTATTGGGTGATGTTCTAGATCGATTGATTGAGAATAATGGATAAAAAACTTGGGTCGTGTTTTAGCTTACCCGTTTTACTCTTAAACAGCCAAGCTAAACTCGTAGCGGTTGATGAATAACCCAATTACGATATCATGCATCTCCTCCGTCTTGGAAAAGCAAATAGTCTTACGAGCTAGACGCTTAATTCTTGTTCTTAAACTCAGATGCTTGCGTTCAATTCTTTGAGTCCTTCGCTTACCTATCTCGTGGCACTCTGCTGGCAGATTTCGTTCGTATGCTCCCCACCCGTCAGTACAATAACACTTAATCCCAAATGGTTCGAGTAAGTTCTTAAGTTGGAGAAAGACTCGGTCTTTTCGGCGACCAAACACGTAAGCTAATACTTTACCAGTTGAGCGGTCGATTGCATGCCACAGCCATCTAGGGTTGCTCTTTTTCCCCACATAGCTCCACATTTCATCTAACTCTGACTCTTCAATGCCAGCCTCTTGCGGCTCTTCAACTCGGATAATATCTACTTCCACACTCTCAGGTTTTAGCTGCTGTAGAAGTTTTTGGTTCACTTGCTTGAGGAGAATGAGTTTTTTTTAATTCCTGAATAACTGTTGTGGGACTAATATGCAACACCCGTGCAATATCTCTCACCCCACTGCCATTGAGCGTCATCTCCACAATTTGCTGTTTTACTTCCCGTGTCCTTCGTGGATAAGTCTGAGTTAAAACAAAAGTACGGTAGGGACAATTTTCGTTTTGGCAGCAATAACGTTGTTTACCTATTGGTGACCTGCCATATTTAGTGACTTCTGTACTGTGACAGTGAGGACATTCAATGGCTACCAAAACAGTCATAAGATAAAACCCAAGATTTTTACTTATTATACTCAAACAACCGATTTAGAACATTACCAACGGTCGTTATGCGAACAAGCCAACGGAACTGAAGCTGTAATTGCCCAGCTTAAAAGGGAATGCAATACCCCAAATGTTCAAAAGGCTCAAGACGGTAACGGATGGAGGTCAATCCCTGAAAACGGTTGATGAATGGGATGTTACCCGTAGGTTGATAGGAGCCGGATGCGGTAAAAGCTGCACGTCCGGTTCTGAAGGGCGCGATCTGCAAAGGTCGTTTGGTACGTGGAGCCTACTCCACTAAGGGATTCACACCCCTTACTCTCACGTAAAAGGCTCTATTTTAGAGTCCGGTCACGGTCAAGTAGGTAACGAAAC
>JAHHHE010000196.1 GCA_019359535.1 Gloeocapsa sp. UFS-A4-WI-NPMV-4B04 | reverse complement strand
GTCTAGTTAAAAAAACTAGGGCGAAGTTTCCATCCAAAAAGCCGAGCCACAAGGGTGCTGGAGTCAAACGAAAACCACTCTCTTTTTCCGTACTTAACAGCACTTAAAGCTTAACCGAACCGTATTGATTCTCAAGTGGCAGCCCTAAAGATGCCTATTGGCAGCGGTGCAATTGAAAGTTTAATGCGTCAAGTGGTTAACCTCCGACTCAAAGGTAATGGCAAGTTCTGGTTACTGCATAATGCTGAAGCGATATTGTATGCGCGATGCCAGTGGGCTGCGGGCTGCTGGTCAACTTTTTGTGATTCTATTTTGACTGCTAGACTTTATCCCGCTTAATCCCACTTTTTTGCGTTGCACCCATGGATATTACCAACTGCATACCTGCTTTTTTAGGGTTGAAGTCTTTAGGAAAGATAGTAGAGTCAGTATATTTTGCCTTTTGTAGCTGAGCGCCTTTGAGGTTAGCGCCTTGGAGGTTGGCGCCCCCGAGATTGGCGTTCTGGAGTCTGGCGTCCTGGAGGGTGGCGCCCCCGAGATTGGCGTTCTGGAGTCTGGCGTCCTGGAGGGTGGCGCCCTTGAGGATGGCGTCCCTGAGGTTGGCGAACTCGAGGTTGGTACCTATGAGGGTGGCGCCTTTGAGGTTGGCGAACTTGAGGTTGGCGAACTTGAGGTTGGCGAACTCGAGGTTGGTACCTACGAGGTTAGCGCCTTGGAGGTTGGCGCCCCCGAGATTGGCGTCCCTGAGGTTGGCGCCTTGGAGGTTGGCGCCCCCGAGATTGGCGTCATCGAGATTGGTACCTACGAGGTTAGCGTCCTGGAGGTTGGCGTCCTGGAGGTCGATTTTACTCAAATTAGCCCTTCCAAGAGGAGCATTAGTTAGACGGACTTTCAATTCATTTAAATTTTGAAGTGCTTCATGCCTAGTTGCGTTATATGCTTTGCCCTGAGTTTTATTGACTGTGTCCCAATACTGTCTAATCCTCACTTCCCTATAAACTAGAGAACTAATAAACACTGCTGCAATTAGAGGAATAATTAGAACCCCCCCAATTATCTTTAATTGGTTAGTTTTTCTATAGTGATCGCTTTTTTTGATAAACTCTGATGCCAATCTCGACAGTGGAAACCGTTCGCTTTGCTCTTTCTGAAACTCTTTAACTTCTCTTAATCGTCTTCCTTGTAATAGATAGTCATTTGCATCAGTGCGACTATCGTTTTGTTTATCTTTCCAATCCAATGCAGCTGTTTCAATCTTGCGCTGCTGCCTAAGATAATCGCGGCTTTCGTTTAACCATTGTCTCAACAAATTCCAGTTGCGGATCAAAGCTTCGTGCGCCACGTCTACCACGGTCACGCGCTCTGCTGCCACTCCTTTTTCTACCAACTCGCTAGTGATGATTAATCGATTTTTTTTATCTGCTAGTTCCTGAATGACTTCATCGATGAGGGCTTCTGGATGCTTAGCAGTAATCAAATCCCGTTTCAGTACTCGCCGTCGGGTATCTTCTGTCCCCTCTCCTAATTGAGTTAGACATAGAAAAATATGCTTAACAGCTTCTTGTTGTTGTGGAGGAAGTTTACTAAAGATTTCTGTAGCTCGCTGATCTAGCGTGCCACTAATGCCTCCTAGTTGGGAATAAGTTGTTAGCTGCAAGCGATTATTACTACGTCGCTGCCAAAGCTCTTTTAGCGTATATTGCAGCAATGGTAGAGTACCTGGCGAACCCTCCACATCTCGAAGCATCTCTTGAACTAATTCTGGCTCTATATCTAAATTGACTAGTTGGGCAGGCTTGACAATTGCTTGCTGCAACTGCTCTTGATTCATTAGGGATAGGGGGACTAAATCGTCTTTGATTTTGTCTGCTAAGCCACTATATTCTTGTTCAATACATTTACTGAAGAAGTCAGCTCGCATTGCAATAATCAGGTAAAGTTTATTTCCAACTTTTCCTAATGCTCCCAATAGGCAACTGATAAACTGCTTGCGTTCAACCTCGTCCTGACAAAGGGTAAATACCTCCTCAAATTGGTCTACTACTAGCACGACGCGCTCAGATTCAGATGATTGCACTAAACGGCGCAAGCCATCAGCTCCGGCTTTGAGCAGCCCTTCGGCTTTTCCTAGTTGTTCGGCGCGGTCTAGTTTAGATAAATTCGGTTCTACAAAGACAGAAACTAAGTTCTGAAGAGGACGTTCGCCAGGGACCATAATGTAAATCTGCCACTGCTCGCTGCCAGCTAACTTACGCCCCAACTTCAACTGGTGAATGACTCCAGCACGCAGTACAGAAGACTTGCCACTGCCGGAAGCTCCCACAATTGCTAGGAAGTTACTCTGACGTAGCTTGTCAAGCAATTGATCGATCAGTTCTTCTCGACCGTAAAAGTATTTAGGGTCTTCTTCATTACAGTCAAAATATTCTAATCCTTTGTAAGGACAAATCGCCGGAGCAGTGTCTTGAGTCGGTTCCTGTTGGACAATTTTCCAAGTACGAGTTAAATTAATCGGCTCACCAAAGTTACTACAGGTAGGACGCTGGGTAGCTCCCCTGAGATAGTGGTTGAGATAATCAGTCAGGCTGTGATTGGTAATCCAGCGCTCTGACTCCCTTGTTGGGTCAAGTCCTTTCAACAGCACCTTGGTCAACACGCTGTAGCGATCGCTCAGGTCCTGGTAAGCTAACTCAAATTCTCGGGATGCCGCGATAAAACAGCGGTCTCTCCCATTACCTTGTACGCCTGGGTCAGCTTCATTAAAGTTGAGTAGTTCTCCGCTATGGCAACAGTCGAGCCAAACAATCTGTTGCTTGATGGGACTCTCTTGAAGTAGGCGTCGTAGCCATTGCAGTGACAATCCATAAAACCTAGTGTCGGGATTGGCATCGCTGGTTGCCAAAAATCCTTCTTGAATACCTTGAGTCTGACGCAATCCATGCCCAGAAAAGTAGAAAAGTGCTGTATCTGGGATACTTCTTCCCTCCGGCTTAAACAGCCTGACCAACTCATCTTGTAGTCTTGCCAGAGTTACATTTAAATTTGCTCCTACATAAGGCTTGCGATCTTCTTTTCTAATCGCTTCTGGTAACCGCCACACGTTGAAGTCGCCGTACTCTTCTAACATCTTAGCGATCGCTTCAGCATCTACTGCTGGGGCTTGAAGGTTATGCAAGCCCGGAAATTGATAGCTGTTAATCCCAACAACTAATACGTCCCGAATCATTGGCTAAATCGCTATTACCTGCTACTTATTAACTTAAGCTGAATAAAGCTTGATTTCGGACAGGTACTTGATTCTTAACTCTTTTTCAAGGTACGGCTCGTGACACAACTGACTCCACTCGAATTAGAAGACGGGACAATTATTTACCTCGAAAGCAGAGAAGACGTGGAAATTCCTCCAACTAAAACACCTACTTCTGAGCAGGAGTGGGAATTAACGCGAGAAGATTTAGAAAGAGGGGCAAAAGGGAGATCCCAAGAGCAAGTTTTACAAAGTTTTAGGTTGGTTGAAGGAACAATTCGGGCTTATACAACTTATACTCTTAATGCTTTCCGTGATCTTGCTCATGCTAATGTCAATAAGGTGACTCTAGAGTTTGGGATTAAAGTAGGGGGCAAAGCAGGCGTACCCTACGTCACAGAAGGAAGCGCTGAAAGCAACCTAAAAATTACTGTGGAATGTTCTTTCCCCGATAGTCAAAATCAATCTAGTAAATAACCTTTTTGCACCTGCCCTAAGTTTGGGATGCTTGATTAGAAAGTTATTTCAGGGCTTATAGTCTTTGAAAATTGCTCGCGCGTCAAAACCACGCTCACCGCCACAGCTTTACGCTTCTGAGCTGAAGTCACTTTTAAATACCGCTTTAGCGTCCCTAAATCGCTGTGTCCGCTGATTTCTTGGATCACCCTTAAGGGGATTCCAGCGCTAGACATCATCGTAAGGGCAGACCTTGTTTCTTCAACTGAAAAAGTTACTTAAACCGTTTGGAATTAAGCGTTACTGTACAGATGGTTGGGGAGCTTATGACGATGTTCGCCCCGCAAGTTCAGACCTTGCATACATGAGCGGGTACAGCAAAGGCTTACGCAGAAAAATGGCTGATATCCAGTACCAAGCCGAGATGCTAGAAGCGGAAGGGTTGGCAGTAGAAGCATGTTTGGAGAGAAAATACCGTTCTAAAAAATATCGGGCTGGGGAAAAGCGCCTCCAGTCCAGTCCTGGCGATTCTTTCTTTCCAAGTAGCTTCAATTCCTCTGGGGTTAAAATTTTTCCTTGTCCGTTACCTGCAACTTTCACTGTTTAATCTTGTCCGTTCCTAAAAAGTCTCCTTTCGTGTAACTCCTAATCTTTTATCTTGCTCTTACTGCTAACAGGTTGCATTACATAGAAATAGACCATATTTTTGTTTACTGTTGTGTCAATTCACATTTCAGCAAAGTGGTCTTGCAACTGCTTATGGATAAATCGATAGCGTCCTCCAACTCGCTGTAGGAAACCTCGTTCAGTACAATAGTTAAGGAAGCGAGCATAGTTCCAAGGAATATGACCATTTTTAAAGAGGATAAGACGTAGAGAAAAGTGTTTTATACAAGTTAATCCGCCAAAAGGTATCCCCAATAACACCGCATAATTTAGTACTCTAATCAGCATAATAGTCAATCGACTAATCTGCATACTACTTCTCATATCAGATGGCACTCCAAAATCCAATACCGCATCATTTAACCAAAGAACCAGCTGAATACTCAGCCCGCTAATTAATGCTATATAAAGAGCATTAGCTGCTGATTTCCAAATTCCTTGATTAGGATTATTTTTAATATTTATTTCTAAAGGTTTCAACCCAAAAAGTATTCCGTGAGTAAGTATACAATATAGTCCCCAAACCAGTCCTAATAAAATGGACTTTAGAAGAAACTCACGATAAAAAAATAACGGCACAACAAAAGAGAATCCAAATATTACTTTCAACGTACAAATTATAGGCTTCTTTGCTTCTTTAAAAGAAAATCTAAAGCCCTCAACTACTTCAATTTTTTTGTACAGTCTAGTGTGCATTACAATAAGTGAACCTACGAACAGCAAAAAAAATAGCATATAGATCAGCACAACTTTCGGTTCAAGATACTTCCAAAACCCACTATGAAATAGCGATCCCGCCAGCGTAAAAGTTAAAGTTAAAATTAAAGTAAAAGTTAAAATTAGCGATACAAGTAACCCAGTAATTAACCCAACAATTAATTCATACAACCTTTCCTGTTTGCCCACTGACAACCAAGATGGTTGTAATTGTTCAATCAAAAATTCTGTCCGCGATTCTTGTTGTAGTTGCCATGCTAAAAAATATAGCCAATGTTGTATCTGCTCCACTTTTCGAGGAGTGAGTTTTCTATATGCTCTACTCTTTATTTCCCGATGAAACATTCTTTGTACATAACCATCTAACAACATTTTTATTTGTTGTTTTGTTGAAGTAAGTTGCTGCCACTTTTGTAGAGATAGCTCTTCATATGACAAAACTGTAATGCTTAGTAGCAAGGGGTTTTTGACTAATTCCAGCAATACTTCATTTTTTTGTAGTAGCGGCCATAGTTCGAACCGCTTCACACCAGTTAAATACTCTCGAATCTGCGCATCCGTTAACTCTTGCAACACAATTGCTCCGCCGAGGTACAAACGAGATTCATAATTAATATATTCTTCCCGCCGACTGCATACCACTACATAGAGCGGACGATCATCTCCCTGCAACCATTGGTTAATGGAATTCACACAAGCTTCTTGATGCTCTGGCTTGACTTCATCCAATCCATCGAGTGTAGGTAACAATTGTTTTCCTTCTATCAACTTCTTGCCAATGTCCTTCCGCACCCCATACTTTAAGTTCAGTTCTTCTACTAACCAGGTAGGTATTGATTGGTGTGGGTCTTTCCAAGAGGATAGGTTAAATAACACCGGGATTGGATAGCTACTATCTTGTATTGCCTTCTCGATAAGTGATTGTGCTAGCTCAAGCATTGTCGTTGTCTTACCTGCTCCAGGAGCACCTAGGATTAGCAACTGACCTGCAATATCAGCTCGCTCAAACACTTCCAAAATGCTAGTTTGCGGTAACAAAGGTTCAGCAGGTTTTGAGCCAATTTTGACTTCTGCATCCCACAAGCGCTTTACCTGCTCTGGCTGCTTATGTTTGCCTAAAACAATAAATACCCTGTTATGCAAAGATTGCTCCAACCGAGAGTCAACCTCTTGCTTTACCTGCTGAAGCAGCAACCACTGAGAACGGGGACGAGTAGGTGGTTCTTGGTTTTGAACCACAAAATTACCATGCACGTTTTCAAAGTTAAATTGATCGCGTCCACGGTTGTCATACTGTCGGTTCATATTTACTGACCGCCGAGCTTTTGATTACCTTGCATATTCTCAACGTTAAATTGGTCGCGCCCGTAATTGTTATACTCTCGCGTTGAAATATTCTGATTCTGAATGTTAATAATCTGTTGAGCTATCTGCCGGACTTGAGTAGCAAAGGCTTCGTCTTCCATCATCTCAACATCTAGGTATTTCGTAACTTTTTCTAATGCTGCTTGGTTCCCCTGTTGCTCGACCTCAGTTAAAGCTGTTTCTGCTCGTCCGTTACCTTGGAATTTTGCTCGGATTTGAGCGCGCAGGTTTTTAACTAAGTTAATCGCACCGCCTAGAGATTTTTTGGCTAATTCTCCCGACCCCGATTTAATAAATTCATTAAATGCAAGTCCAGCAATAGTGCTAGCTGCTAATGTAATTGCGGGTTCCATAAATTTCCTCCCAGTAAACTCTGTAGTCTTAAATTGGCAACGAAATTTGTTACTGCGAACTCAATTGGCGGAGTAAAGAGCGAATTACCTGACGCTTGGTTTCTTGGCGCTTAAGGCAGTATTCCTCTAGAGCTTGGTATTCGCTAACAGGTAGCTCTACCAACAGTTGCTTGATTGGTTTTGTCGATACTTTTCTTGGCATCTTTACATCTATAAATTTCATATATTAATTAATCAAAGAAAAACTTATCATTGCGGAATTCTGTTACAAAGTTTTACTTTTAATTTACAAGCGATAGTGACCTAGTACCTGTTGCTACTAATTCTTATCGATTAAACCTTGCACATATACCAAACTACACAAATTACAAAATCTGCCAGGAGCAGAGTTCAAACGAGCGTGCAGCATGAGCTTTGACACATTAGCGCGAGATGGGGGAGGTGCTGCACCCAAATTTAGAGCACTAAGGGCGGCGTGGAAGACAAAACTGCCGAGTTGTCAGGGCAGGAGCAGCCGTTAATAGTTGTAAAAAAGCAGAGAATAGAGTGTAAAAGGCTAAATAGATAGTAAGTTAAAATTTTAAGTGCTGTAGAGTAGTGTTACGTCCGCTATAAGTAATCATGGACAAAATTTATCTTAATGTTCCCCTACTCGCAAAAAGATGATGCCAAGCGTAGGGGCGCTAAGTGGGATGTGGAGAGAAAGAAATGGTATGTGCCATCTGGAAAACGGCTAGAACCCTTTGAACCTTGGCTGCTATTATTCGTTGAGGAGCGCCAGCTCACAATTGAACTTGTACCAAATACCTGCTGGTACTCCAATGTTCGCTCTAATGTTTCTAAACAAGATTGGGATAACCTTCGACACTATACCTATAAGCAGGCAGGTCATCGCTGTGAAGTTTGTGGAGGAGTTGGACAGCAGCACCCTGTCGAATGCCATGAAATCTGGAATTATGATGACCAGCAGCATATCCAAACTTTAACTGGACTTATTGCTCTTTGTCCAGCTTGCCATGAGTGTAAACACATAGGGCTGGCTCAAATCAAAGACCGAGGAGAAATTGCCCTTCAACATCTAGCTAAAGTCAACAAATGGTCATTAGAACAAGCTGAAGAATATGCGTCTGATTGCTTTAAGATTTGGCACAGAAGGAGTCAGTTTAATTGGAAGCTAGATATTTCTTACTTGAAGCAATTTGGGATTTGTACAGATGTGGAGTTAGACCGGAATAACTAACTTTTGCTCAACTTTAGATATTTATTTACTGGAGCGGTTATACCATTAGAAAAAATAACGAACTATCAAAATGCGAGAACTGCCTGAATGCCCACGCTGCCAGTTTTATGCTAATAATATTTATCTTGTTTGTGCCTTACACCCAAATGGTATTCTCGGAGAAAATAATACTTGCTCCGATTTTTCTCCAGCTAGAAAAAGCTTACTGACAAACCATAAGTTTCGACAAGAAGACTTAGATTTGGTAGAAGGACTTTTGGTAAATCAGGGTTATCAGGATTTAGAAGCTCATCAAAACTTAGCCGAGATGATGGCGAAAATGATCTATGACCCAGTTGAGGACTTGTTAGCACAACCATTGTCGGACTTCTACTATTACGTTTTGCGTTTATCTCAGTTAACCACAAGTTCAACTAGGGTTACTTCACTCGAATTACCTGATGAGCGATACCAGCATTTCTCGGTAGATAGTCACAGCATTATGGTTCATCAAGCTCGGTTTTTAATTAAGCATGGTGAACCAGAAATATTAACTCCTGCTAGACGGCAGTCCCTTTATGGGCATGACCCATATATTGCTAGAACAATTGCCAAGTATTTAAGTAGTGAACAAGAATTGAGAACTGGAAATAATCAGGCATATTTTGATGACTTGCTAGAACGAATTAGCGCTAATACTAACTTACATGGAATTGATGCAGTTGGGCGATTAAGAGGTAGTGCATATTTATTCGGCTATCACTACGCCGATGATTTTGACATTGATCATTGGGAGCAAGATTGGGAAAATACTGATAAATATCCGCCAGTCCCTTTTTCACCAGCAAGAGCAATCGCTTTTGTCAAAGAGCGGTTTAATATTATGCTTGATTATCCTTTTTCACAGCAAGGAAGCGCTCCTCTGTAGTTAGAGTTTTTATATCCTAAAACTGATGCTTAAATAGGTACATTGCGGTTACAAAAGTAGCAGTGAGATATTGATGCTAGTAGGTGATCACCATGAGCAAAACCACCACTCACCATGTTATCGGTATTGGGGGTAGCACTCTGATAGTGTTTTACACCGAGGCTCATTGCTGGCAGTTCAGGTTGATTAGTAATGGTGGAGCGGGTGTTTCGATGAACGCAAACTTTACTTACTACACCCCTGAAGCAGTTCTTAGGGCAGGGTTAGAGTGAATTGCATAGGGGAGTTAGAAAACTGATAGTACAAGTACCGAAAACGCTAACTTTAACTCTTCGGTATTTCTAGCGCTCTTAGTCAGGATTACCAGTGCTGAAATAATTTCAACATCAGAAAGCCTGCCTTGTAGAGTTTGGTGTATTACTCCCCGCAATCATAGAACTACCTACTGGTCACTGTGCTAACCTTTCTTAAGCTCCCAGTTGCCGCCTGAGTAATATACCAACTCCCAGTAGGCCTCCTGCATGAATCAAAGAACTATAGATGCCAAACTGAAGCGCAACTGAGTTTTTCCGAGATTCGTAAGGCTCAAAATCCAGAGATTTTAGGTAACGACAGCAACAAAATCTTAACTTACAGTAAATGAAAAGTTAGTTTAGCCGAGCGGTTCAGTTAGTGCATAAATTGCAGATATCGAACCAATAAGTAAGTAGGCAAATGCGTCATACCTTTGAGTCAAAAGTTTTAAGGAGCTATTGAGATGCAAATTCTAGAACATCCACAACCAATCACATCATCTGCAACCTCTCTAATTCAAGATCAAGTCACAATCCGAGCCAAACTTGCGATGATTTGGGTTTCTCAAACAGATGGTAGTCGCCAGCGCTTAGTCGCCAAATGGGTGAGGCAAGACTAAATAGCTCCTTGGCGTTCAATGCCGGAATGTCGTGAATAACAAATAACTAGCCACTAACTCACTTAGATAAGGAGATACTATGCACACCGATTACTGGTCTATTTTTACTGTCGCAGCTTTATTGCTAGAAGTTATCCCTGCTTTAGCCATCATTTCTTTAGCTATCTCTACCGAGAAAAAGTAGCAGTTAAAGGCTCAAGCAATAAAGATGATTTTGCTGCAAATATTCGAGACAACAGACCGATAAGTATATAGAAGCGCAACAGGAGCAATCACGCTTGTCTGCTAACTATATTGAACAGCAATAGCCCCGGTAGAAAATCAGGGCTATTTTAAATATCTCCAAAACTCAATAGCATTAATTAGGAGATTGAATGGCTTCCCATGTCATGTTTTAAGGAAGGTAAATCCTTCATAGAATGGCGAATTTGGCGTTTTTTAGAAATTGGATAGTAAACAGTCGTTTTGCTTGAAAGTTAAACGCTGTCTAGGTTGTGGATCTAAATAATTCGGTTTAATTGAGGGCGTAACTGTGAGGCATTTTACTCTTTGCCAACTCTGCTTCTGCATTGTGAATTCAGCTTGAATATTAGTTTAGTAGGGAATTCCAGACTTTGTACTATCAGTCTTCTGTCTTGTCCACAGGAGGGTCAAACTACGTTCAACACACCTAACTCCAATAATTAGCGTTGTTTTTTGTCCGCTTGCTACAAAAAGGCGTATTTGAATTGATGATACGTTTTTTATGCTTTGCGGACTAGGCGGAGGTGGCAGGGGCGAGTCCTTTGTTGCTGGTTCACCCATTCCTCAAACAACTTCCCATACCAAGCAGGTGTGATAATTACCAGCAGTCTAGCGGTCTGTGTTCCCACGTTTTTAAAGGTGCGGAGGATACCCTTAGGAACATTTACACAAGCTCCGGCAGTTGCAGTGAACCTGCGTTCGCCTTCTTGAAACAAAAGTTTTCCTTCCAAAATGTAGTATGTTTCTCCTTCCCAATGATGAACGTGGGCTAGTAAACTACCTTGAGGCGCTACTGTTATTTCAAAGAGTGAATATCCTCCGAAATGATCCTCACTCACTGTTTTGCATTTCACTTGTTTATTATTAAGCCACGACTTACATCTGTTTAGGGAAACAAGTCTAATCCTCTGATTCCTGCTCATTCTGGTTGCCCTGCTTGAGATTTTTTGTAGCTAATATTTGTGAAAATAGCGGACTGATTGAGATTAAAACTAAAACAAAACTGTGCCTATCTTTGTGGTAACCACAGTTTATTAACCCTACTACTCGCCGTCCAGTTCAAAAAATGCTCATTTTTTGTCCACTTTTATTAACGGTAACGAGCTTCTGCGTGAATGAACCCACAATATGGGAAAAGGAATTACGGCACTTGCAGCACGCGCTCAACGAATTCGTGCAACACTGTGAAATTCCGATTCAGCTACACTTCAAGATAGATGTGAGGTAAGGCGATCGCCATCAGTAAAACCACCGTTTACCAAGTTATTGGTATTGAGGGTAGGACCAGGGCAAACGCATCTAAGTTTTATTAAATTTAATTGACAAATAGTTGCTCATAAGGTTTAGTTGCCATTTAACTAATTCTTGTCAGAAGAAACATCACTTCTCTAACTTGATAAAAATAACCAAA
>JAHHHE010000195.1 GCA_019359535.1 Gloeocapsa sp. UFS-A4-WI-NPMV-4B04 | reverse complement strand
CTGCTCAATCACCTCTGCCTCGATCATGCCCCTTATTCCATCCCTATTCCTCAAAGCTTACTTGCTCTGTTGGCTTAGAGCCTGGAATTGGATAAATGCTCAACTTATTGTTACAAGCTGCCTTAGTATTCTACCAACCTGTTCCTTCTCGCTTTACCTCCCCGAAACACCTATTGAGCCAAATGGACAACTATCCGAGGGATTTATCGGGTGGACAAAAACAACGGGTAGCGAGCCTTCACAGGCAAGCCCCTTTGGGGCATCGCTCGTGCTTTGGTCAGTCAGCCTAAAATTATTCTGGCAGATGAACCAACGGCTGCACTAGATAAAAAATCGGGGCGGAACGTAGTAGAAATTATGGAGAAACTTGCTCTTTAGCAAGTTTCTCCATCTTGCTAGTAACCCATGACAACCGCATTCTGGATCTTGCCGACCGAATTATTTACATGGAAGATGGATATTTAGTAAATCGTTCTGATGTCAATGCGATCGCTCAATAGGTCTTTGAATTTTTAGTGCCATTCGACTTTAGCCCTTATATCTCTAACAGCAAAACTACCAGATAGGCCAAACTTCAATTTAAGCTTTTGTGATGTAGCCTCTAAATTCTGATATGATTATTCAACTTTAAGTTAGTAGTTGAATGTAGAAGAAAAGTTATAAACTAAAGTGTTTTAAATATTAATACTTTACTAAAAAAATCGCTCAAACTATACGCTATTAATGCCTATTCAACTTTTAGGAATCTCTAAAGCTTTGATTGTGGTGGAGGCAAATGAAGCAGGAAGTCTTGACTCCCCAACCGTGATTCGCATGGTATCGGCGCTGAAGCAGGCGATCGCAACTTCTACTGATGTACCTATTACAGTGCAAGCGATCGCGGCAAATACGCTTCAATCTAACAGCAATTTAGAATTAGAAAGCACCTGGACACAAGACTGGGGAGCAAAAGACGTTTTAGTCTGTCCTTTGACGCTGAATATTCCACCTAATTTGCCTTTTAAGAATGAGGCTATCTATAAAGCTTGTCGTGATTCCGGCTTACGCCAGCAAGTAGCACAACAAATCGGCTGCGAAACTGGTAATGGAAATTTTTACTTGCCGCTAGTGCTGACAGCGAAAGGGCCACTTTACGGAGAAGTGATTGGACTCGCTGAGGAAATGCCAGAAAACTTATCGTCTAACTCAAATTACTACTATCAACCATTTCATTTATCAGATGCTCTGCGGCAGCAAATTTACCAGATAGGACACCGTCTGCTGCAATTGCTATCAGCGCCACCAGCCGCTTACTTGATGCAGTTTGGCTTTAAAGAAGGTAGTATTTACTTTGACCGACTTTGGCCTTTTCCAGCTGCACCTGCGATCGCTAGCTTAGGTGTTCAAGAACCGAATTTATTTGCCTGCCATTGGTACTGCCTGACAAATCAACCGATTCTTGACCTTACCATTATTCCAGCCGTTGCTAGCCCTACATTGCCATAATTTTAAGCAACTAAGACAGGAAGATTAACCGTTGTGAGAACGGCATCATAACTCTCAAAAATTTCAAACACTGAATCTAGCTGTGTCAGTTCAAAAACTAAGCGCACAGGGGCTTGTACATTGCAAAGCACTAAGCGACAGCTACTCTCACGTGCCACCTTCAACCCTGTTATCAAAGCGACTAAGCCAGAACTATCCATAAAATCTACTTGGGCAAGATCAAAAACCCAAAGTTCATGGACTTGAGGTACTAAACCAGCCATCTTTTTTTCCAAACTCTTGCCACCTTCTACGTCTAAGCGTCCTTGAGGCTGAAGCAGAATTAATTGCAATCCTTGTGTGACCATAATTTTCACTGGTAATTGAGACATTTAACACAAGTTACGAAAACGCAATAGTTATACACTTTCAAAACAGCAATTTACGGATATACCCAGTTAGCTGGATATAGACAGTAAAGCAGGTGAAAAGTGAAATTAAGATTAATAAATAAACTGGTTGTCTAATAAATATAGGTCAGTTGAAAAGTTATGCATCCAAGAGCTTAATTTTGGTAAAGCTAATAAATTGCATTCCTTAAGGAGGTTTCAAACTGACCTTACACAACCGAATTACAAAATAAAATAGTATCACCTCTACCCTAAAGTGGAGGTAAATCTTGTTATAATGTGATTAAAGTATTGCTTTCAACCATGTTTCTTACGTGAATATACTGAGGTATTAACGATGAATTTCTCTGAATAAATCAGGGGTTTCATCCTTGCAGCTAGCACACTCCCGTAAACCTCTGCTTGAACTCTCTCAATATAGACACGGATACATAGCACTTTCAGTAGTTCCCGAAGTCTTCATCTAATCTTTATCAAAAAACCCACTTTTTATGAAGTTTGTGTAAAGCTGCACTACGCTACGGACTAAGGGCGGCTAAGTAGGAGGATTAATCAAGATTTCGATCCTCCGCTTCTGCTTCAGATTGACACCCTGATTTAAAACGCGCCAAGATGGGGAAAAGTAAAACTTTGTAAAGGCTGTGGAATATGTCCCTTGAGTTTGTCTCACTGGAAAAAATCGAGGAAATAGCCCAACAATATGGTTATTGGGCAGTTTTTGTCGGAATTTTGTTAGAAAACCTTGGTATTCCCCTACCTGGCGAAACCGTAACTTTGATCGGAGGGTTTTTAGCTGGTAGTGGTCAACTAAATTATTGGTTTGTTCTCGGTAGTGCAATTCTGGGGGCAGTTATCGGCGGTACTTGTGGCTATTGGATTGGTAGATTTGCTGGCTGGCCTTTTCTACTTAAACTGAGCCGCTTACTACGTATTCCAGAACATAGAGTAGAAGAAAGTAAGACTAAATTTAGTGAAAATGCCGCAAAAGCGGTTTTTTTTGGGCGCTTTATTGCGTTACTACGAGTTTTAGCAGGATTGTTAGCTGGAATAGCTGAAATGCCCTTTGGAAAATTCTTTTTGTACAATCTAGCAGGGGCAGTTGTTTGGGCCAGCGTAATGGTGACATTATCTTTCTTCTTAGGACAATTTGTGTCTCTAGAAGAATTGGTTGGCTTGGCAGGTCAATTTACAATTGTGGCTTTATTGATTGTTGTTACCTGGATTGTTGTACCCCTGTGGTTGGAGTCTCGTCAAGTTAAGCAGTCAGTGGCAAAACCTGAAGAGTAAGGGAGCTTTCTTAGCAGGGGGAGCAGGGGGAGCAGGGCAGATGGGGAGATAATATTATTCTTATTCCCTAGCCCCTAGTCCCTAGTTCCTAGCCCCTAATTTGCTGTGACCAAATGCGCGTGGGTAGTCCCCAAACGTAGATGAAGCCTTCAGCTGCTTTGTGGTCAAATCGGTCGTCAGCACCGTAGGTTGCTAACTCAGGAGTGTAGAGAGAGTTATTTGAACTACGTCCGACAATCATGGCATTGCCTTTGAAGAGTTTAACTCTGACAGTTCCAGATACTTGCTCTTGGGTTTGGCTAACAAAAGCATCTAAGGCTGCTTTGAGTGGACTATACCAAAGTCCGTTATAGATCATCTGGCTCAGTGTTTCTTCAATTCCACGTTTGTAGTGAGTCACATCTGCTGTTAAAGTCAGGCTTTCTAGGTCGCGGTGTGCCTGAATTAAAACTGATAGCCCTGGTACTTCGTAGATTTCCCGCGATTTGATTCCCACCAAGCGGTTTTCAACCATATCAATTCGCCCAACTCCATGATTACCAACGATTTGGTTAAGTTGCGCTATCAGTTTGACAGGAGCGATCGCATCTCCGTTGAGTGTAGTAGGAACGCCTTTGGTGAAGCCAATTTCAACGTACTCCGGCTCATCTGGAGTATCTTTGATTCCTTTTGTTAATAAATAAATTTCCTCATCTGGTTCTACATTAGGATCTTCTAGTGGCCCTGCTTCAATAGAGCGTCCGAGTAAGTTACGGTCAATACTGTAGGGGGAAGATTTTTTCACAGGCGAGGGAATATCAAAACGCTCACCGTAAGCGATCGTTTCTTCGCGGCTCATCCCCCACTCCCGCGCTGGTGCTAACACTTTGAGTTTGGGGTTGAGGGCGGCAATTGCAACATCAAACCTAACTTGATCGTTACCCTTACCTGTGCAACCATGAGCCACCGCATCAGCGCCGTATTGCTGGGCTGCTTCTACCAACAATTTAGCAATTAGAGGACGAGCCAAGGCGGTAGATAAAGGATAGCGATTTTCATAAATAGCATTAGCCTGAATTGCCGGAAAGGCGTAATCTTTAACAAAGCTTTCATTAGCATCCACTACCAGTGATTGACTTGCACCGGATTTAAGCGCTTTCTCACGGATTGGATCTAGTTCATCTCCTTGGCCTAAATCTGCCGCTAGTGTAATCACCTCTTCAACGCCCCATTCCTGCTTAAGATAAGGAATACAGACGGAAGTATCAACTCCACCCGAATATGCCAGCACAACTTTGGTAGCACGACCCATTGATTTTTCTATTTGGTTAAAACAACGAGTCATTATTATCCACTTAATCTATGACCATTCTTGTCAGCAATGGCACATATTTATAATTCATTCAGTCATAGCAACAAAAAGTTAACTTGCTAGTTAAGTAACTTGATAGAGATACTGGAAAAGTTCTATTAGGGATAAGCAGTGTTTTTCAGCGTTGTCATTCCAACTTATAATCGCAAACTCATTCTAGAAAAGTGCCTCAAAGCGCTAGAACATCAGCATCTGACTAATGGCAGCGTCGTTAGTGGCTATGAAGTTGTTTTAGTCGATGATGGGTCAACAGATGGCACATTGGAATGGTTGCAAGAAAACGCAGTTGATTTTCCCCATGTGCGATCGCACACTCAAGATCATCTTGGCCCAGCCGCAGCACGTAACCTTGGTGTAGAGCGTTCAGTCGGCGACACGATTATTTTTATTGATAGTGATTTAGTCGTTACTGAGAATTTTCTCCAAGCTCATGCTGATGCCTTAATTCAAGGACAATTAGATGTAGGTAGCGATCGCATTTTTACCTACGGTCAAGTGATCAATACCTGCAACTTCGACGATCCCACAGCTGAGGCGTATAAGCTGACTGATTTTTCGGCGGCTTATTTTGCCACAGGGAATGTCGCGATCGCTCGTAAATGGCTCACAAAAGCTGGACTATTTGACACGCGCTTTCAACTGTACGGCTGGGAAGATTTAGAACTAGGTGTCCGCCTAAAAGCTCAGGGGTTGAAACTTATTAAATGTCCGACTGCTGTAGGCTACCATTGGCATCCACCCTTTGCCTTAGAGCAAATTCCCAATTTAATTGACAAAGAAATTCAACGCGGACGGATGGGAGTGCTGTTTTACCAAAAGCACCCAATCTGGGAAGTGCGAATGATGATTCAAATGACCTGGATACATCGCCTGCTTTGGGGCATACTTTCTCTTGGCGGAAACCTCAACGAACATACATTGGCTCCATTCTTGCAATGGCTGATTAATCAAGGCAAACCTCAGCTAGCTTTAGAAATTGCCCGGATTTTCCTTAATTGGTATAACGTCCAGGGAGTTTATGCTGCCTACGCCCAGTTGCGGCAAGCCTCGCAATCATAAAGCTTTGATCACTTAGTAAGCAGTTTTTTAATTAAAAATGCCGCCCACTCTGGGCAAGGTATTTACCATCCTAAAAGCTGTCACCTATTAGCTTTCAGCTTTAATCAAAATTAACTTAAATGTGATAGAATTGAAAAGTTGTCTAAACTCGCACATCCAGATATTTTCGGGTGTTTCCTAGCAGGAAATACGCCTGGATGGAGGTTTAACCCGAATCAGGAGTTCAAAAAATGGCAGTTATTTCATTGGCTCAAATGATGGAGTCAGGTGTTCACTTTGGGCATCAAACCCGACGGTGGAATCCCAAGATGGCTCCGTATATCTACACTTCCCGCAACGGCGTTCACATCATTGACTTGGTGCAGACTGCTCAGTTGATGGAAGAAGCATATAGATATGTGCGTACATCAGCTGAACAAGGTAAGAAGTTTTTATTTGTTGGTACTAAGCGGCAAGCGGCGGGAATTGTAGCTCAAGAAGCTGCTCGTTGTGGTTCGCACTACATCAACCAACGTTGGTTAGGCGGAATGCTTACCAACTGGACAACAATTAAAACACGAGCAGATCGGTTAAAAGAATTGGAACGTCGGGAGGAAACTGGCGCACTAGATCTGTTACCGAAAAAAGAAGCTTCAATGCTACGTCGGGAAATGACAAAACTCCAGAAATATCTGGGCGGCATTAAAACAATGCGGAAAGTACCCGACATAGTGATAATTGTAGACCAGCGACGAGAGTATAACGCAGTTCAAGAATGTCAAAAATTGGGAGTCCAGATTGTGTCTATGTTAGATACAAACTGCGACCCAGATTTAGTTGATGTTCCTATTCCGGCGAATGATGATGCGATCCGGTCAATTAAACTAATCGTCGGTAAATTGGCGGACGCAATTTATGAAGGTCGTCATGGTCAACTCGACGCTGAAGAAGACTACGAAGATTACGAAGGTGCTGAAGGAGACTTTGAGGACGAAGGCGAATTTGTAGACTCCCTCCCTGAAGAAGAAACAGAAACTGAAGCATAGTTAATGCTGTAGGGGCAGGGTAAGTGAGCCTGCCCTGAGTCTGAGGTAAAATAGAAATACCTAGAATTCAGCAAATAGGGCAATTTCGTTGTGTCAGTCAATTAGGAATTGAAGCAAGATGGCGGATATATCTGCACAAGTCGTCAAAGAGCTACGTGAAAGAACCGGCGCTGGCATGATGGACTGCAAAAAGGCGCTGAAAGAGAACGATGGCGATATGACCAAAGCCACAGAATGGCTGCGGCAGAAGGGCATTACCTCTGCTGATAAAAAAGCTGGGCGTGTGGCAGCAGAAGGACTGGTAGGGAGCCACATTAAACCTGGTGGTCAAGTCGGTGTATTGGTAGAAGTAAACTGCGAGACTGACTTCGTGGCTCGTCGCGAGGAGTTTCAAAAGCTGGTGCAGAACATCGCCATGCAAGCAGCAGAATCTTCTGATGTTCAGTCTTTGATGACTCAGCAATACATTAACAATCAGGATATTACTGTTGAAGAGTTCGTCAAGGAAACCATCGCCCAGATTGGCGAAAACATCCAGGTGCGTCGCTCTGCCCGCTTTATGCTGGATGAAGGAGTAGCTGGACTGGTAGGTAGTTACATCCACACGGGCGGTAGAGTTGGTGTGCTGGTGGAAGTGAACTGCGAAAGTGAGGCGGTAGCGAAGGGCGAGGAATTCCAAACCTTAGTGCGAAACATCGCTATGCAAGTTGCGGCTTGTCCTAATGTTGAATACGTAAAAATAGAGGACATTCCAGCCGAAATCACCCAAAAAGAAAAAGACATTGAAATGGGTCGGGATGACTTGGCGAAAAAGCCAGATAATATCAAAGAAAAGATTGTTCAGGGTCGAATTGAAAAACGCCTGAAGGAAATGACTTTGATAGATCAGCCTTTCATTCGCGACCAAAGTATCACGGTTGAAGAGCTGATCAAGCAAAACGTAGCAACGCTAGGTGAAAATATCCAAGTTCGTCGCTTTGTGCGCTTTGTGCTGGGCGAAGGAATTGAAAAGCAAGAAAGTAACTTTGCTGAAGAAGTTGCTGCTCAAATGGGTAGTAAATAATCGCTGCTCAAATACTTAGCTGATTGCAAGGACAGGTCAACCAAAATTAGGCTGACCTGTCTTTTAATAAGAATTGCTCGTCAGCATTAGGAGACGAGTAAAGTTAAAAATTTTTGAAATTAAATCTAATAGCTAGATTTTGAGTCATTATTTTATACTATCAATAGTACATATGTACTTATATACAGGTAATTGTCTAGAGATATAGAAGCTATGGCGAGAGCAATTGAGCAAATTGAGCGGGATATTGTCGCCTTGGAAGAAACGGTGCAAGCGATCGCCACAGAACTTCACAGCGCCTACACAATTTATCTAACCGCCTTGGGACAAGCTGTCCGCCAGCAATTAATTTTGGCAAGCTATCACTTGTGTACTCAAGGCTATCCAAAAGGATTTCTAAGTTTGCCTTTTAGCCAGCGACAACAATTGCAGCAAGATATCCGCAAGTTAGGTCAAAACGCAGCTGCACAATTGCTTGCTCATATTAAGACTGAGGAAAAAAACGAAAGTCAAGAGCCAGAAGATAGAAGTATTAGAACTGAAGTCAAAATATTTAATTCTTTATCTGCTCCACCTGCTCTCGCCTCTAATCCGATGGATTTGGCTCAATGGCAACAGAACTTAGAACAAGCGATCGCGAGTACCCTAAAAATGGCTGCTCGTGAGACTAATCGCTTATTGCAGCAAGCTGGAATATTACCTAGTAAATTGCCGCCACCAGTGCTAGAAGTTGCCCTAGAGGCATCAGAAGCTTCTGGTGAGGCAGTGGCTGGCAGTCCGCCTAATCTTTTAAACTTAGTAATCGAAACAGAAAATCATCAGGAGTCAGGAGAATCGAGCGTTACACACATCATCGCTATTAAACTGCGGTTATCAGAAATTGAGTTTGCAGATGCGACAGTTAGGGCTGGGCGCAACCAAATTCGGAATCTTGAAGTTAAAGCGCGATCGCTCTTGCGGGAGTATCTCAAAAAGCAGCAAGAGCGGGAAGTTGCCGAGGCAGAAGCCGCTTGGCGTGCTAGTTGGTTTGATGAATAAAGGCTAGCGAGTAGTTTTGATTTTTGAAATTGAAAGAAGTTAAAAGTAATTAGTACAGCACTTTTTTTAACTTAAAATTCAACACTGAGAACTCATAACTAATTTTTAGTTCTTAGCCTGAAGGCTGACTGCTATAGAAAACATTATGCAAGAATCACCAGATTGTCTACGATTGCAGAAAGCCTTGGCAGTAGAGGCAGAACGGGGTTTTACAGACCTTGTGGGGAAACAATACCGCTTTAGTGAGTTTCTCAGCCTCAGTTTTGGCAAACCCCCAGCTGCACTACCTCTAGCTGAACGCCGCCGATGGCAAGAAATAGCGACGCAATTCATTAGTTATCCTGAGTTAACACTTGAACAACGGCAACACCTGATCGCAGAAACTCGCCGCTATCTGTACCAGTTGTATAAAGATGAGGGATCAGGGATCAGGGATCAGGGGTCAGAAAATTCAAAAAACTCTTTACTGCTATCTGAGGCTGAAACCCCAAGCTATCCTAATTCACCTCAAAACTCCAAATTACCCAAAACAACTCCTTTAATTCAGCCCAAATCAGCCGAAGTCAATCGGCGGCTTGCTCCTACTTTGGATCAACCGTTGACCAGTTTAGCGGAAGTCGGGGTAAGAAAGGGTGGGTATTTAGCACGGCTGGGGCTTTACACTGTACGAGACATTCTTTTCTACTATCCCCGCGATTATATTGATTATGCTCGTCAAGTTAAGATCCGCGACTTAGAAGCTGGGGAGACAGTGACGCTGGTAGGAACAATAAAGCGCTGTACCTGCTTTAGTAGTCCTCGTAATTCTAAATTAACGATTTTAGAATTGGTGTTGAAAGACCAAAGTGGTCAAATCAAAATTAGCCGCTTTTTTGCTGGTTATCGTTATTCTAATCGCGGCTGGCAAGAACAGCAAAAGCGGCGATATCTAGTTGGGACAATAGTTGCCGCGTCGGGGTTGGTGAAAGAAAGCAAGTACGGTTTGACGCTGGAAGACCCTGAACTGGAAGTTTTGGCACACCCTGGAGATACGATAGATTCGCTGACTATCGGTCGAGTAGTACCAATTTATCCTTTAACCGAGGGAGTGGGGGTAGATATGGTGAGACAGGCGGTAAGTGCTGCCCTGCCATCAACCGTTCATCTTAAAGATCCCTTGCCAGCTGCACTACGTAAGCAGTATGGATTGATGGAATTAAAAGAAGCGATCGCCAATGTCCATTTTCCTTCAGACAGCGCTACTCTAGAAGTTGCTCGTCGCCGCCTTGTTTTTGATGAGTTTTTCTACCTGCAACTAAGCCTCCTCCAACGCCAATACAAAGCACGTCAAATTCAAACTACAGCTATTTTGGCTCCTACTGGTCAACTGATTGACTCTTTTCACGAAATATTGCCCTTTAAATTAACAAACGCTCAACAACGAGTAACTAACGAAATTCTCAATGATTTGCATTCATCCGTACCGATGAATCGGCTAGTACAAGGAGATGTCGGATCTGGTAAAACTGTCGTTGCGGTAATTGCGATCTTGGCTGCAATTCAATCTGGCTACCAAGCGGCATTAATGGCTCCGACAGAAGTTTTAGCAGAACAGCATTACCGTAAGTTAGTTAGCTGGTTCAATCTCATACATCTACCAGTAGAACTGCTGACAGGTTCTACCAAAGCTGCAAAACGACGACAAATTCATGCTCAGTTAGAAACTGGTGAACTGCCTCTATTAGTGGGTACTCATGCTTTAATTCAAGATCCAGTAAATTTCCAACGATTGGGCTTAGTGGTGATTGATGAACAGCACCGATTTGGAGTTGGACAACGCGCTAGGCTACAGCAAAAAGGCGAATCTCCCCATGTGTTAACAATGACAGCAACACCAATTCCTCGGACATTGGCACTAACTCTGCATGGAGATTTGAATGTGAGTCAGATTGATGAATTGCCACCGGGACGGCAAAAAATTCATACAACAGCGCTAACAGGGAAAGAACGCACTCACGCTTATGATCTTATTCGCCGTGAAGTCGCTCAAGGACGGCAAGCGTATATTGTTTTACCCCTAGTCGAAGAATCGGAAAAGCTCGATGTCAGGGCAGCTGTTGAAGAGCATCAAAAGCTTGCTGAAAGTATATTTCCTCAGTTCCAAGTAGGGCTGCTTCATGGTCGCATGACTTCAGACAGCAAGGATGAAGCGATTAATAAATTCCGCGACAATCAAACTAACATCCTTGTCTCAACTACTGTAATTGAAGTAGGTGTAGACGTACCAAATGCAACAGTAATGTTAATTGAAAATGCCGAACGTTTTGGCTTATCTCAGTTACATCAATTACGAGGCCGCGTTGGTCGTGGTGCAGATCAATCTTACTGTTTATTGATGAGCAGTTCTAAAACTGAAACCGCTCGTCAACGATTGCAGGTGTTGGAACAGTCTCAAGATGGCTTTTTTATCTCTGAAATGGATATGCGTTTTCGTGGTCCGGGTGAAGTGCTAGGTACTCGTCAATCTGGTTTATCAGACTTTACTTTAGCAAGTTTAGTACAAGACCAGGAAGTTTTAGAATTAGCGCGAGAGGCTGCTGAAAAGGTAACTGCTAGGGATGCAACGCTCTCGCGTTGGTCATTGTTGCAGGCTGAGTTGAAGTATCGCTATGAGCGCTTAATGGGTGGCGCAATTTTGACGTGATTGGTTTTATGTTATTAACAAAACATGAAAATTATTTAATCGACTGCTACGCTCCTGCACTTACAGCGGTTTGCGTTCGTATAAAACACAGTAAAATGTCAGATAAATGGGATAGCAATGAAGCCATATTCGGGAGACTTACGAGAGAAGATAGTCAGCGCCATTGAAAAAGGCGAAAGCTCTTT
>JAHHHE010000194.1 GCA_019359535.1 Gloeocapsa sp. UFS-A4-WI-NPMV-4B04 | reverse complement strand
ACCCTTCAATTGCGCGAAAACATCCATAGTGGTATGAGAGTTGGTGGTACTTCTCTCATCTTCCGCTACTGGGGAGTCAGTGCCACGCACTGGCTCCCCTTTCCTTCCTTCTTAGTCTAAAATCCAGATACTTCAAACAGCAAGGGAAATGTCATCCCACAAAACACTCCGTAGGCTGTCACTGCTACAATCCCGTTATCTGTTTTTCCCAAGTTCCCTATATATTGCCGTTTCACATAATCTGTCTTATCACCTTTCTTTCTATCCCCTGTCTCATCAATGATGAGACTATTGGCTTTCCTTTGAGTACCTGCAAGATTAACTTTAATCGACTGTTTCTTAAGTCTTCTATTTCCCAAGGCAATTCGGTGAGAAAATGATGTAATGGTTGATGGTTATCTAAACCCACAACCTTACTTATTTCAGGTAACGTTTTCCTTTTGAGATCAGAAATACATCCCAGATGTAAATATTTAAATGCCTCAAAGCTCCTCACGTCTGAAAATAGATTCCTATACCACTGACAATATTCATCGATAAATTTAGTTGTGGCTGCGGGTGAACGAGGCTCTACCATGCTCCCTGCCTTGCTTCTATCACTTACTCTTAATTATACTCCCGCGCTAGTGATAAAAGAGGGTTATTCCGTGGGAGTCTCGTCGGCGCGCTGATCAACCAGATCGAGCAGTTCGGCCCGGTGTGCTGTCGCCCAAGCACGGAAACTGATTCCGGGCCGACCCAGCAGATATGGGATGTCGTCGCGCACCGTGCCGAAATAGCCCAGCTGCCCGTCGGCCAGTTGTGTGCAGAATTCTATCGAGCTCTTGGCGTACCAGTCCTCAACCTTCAATCCGCCCGCCTTGAACAAGGCTTCCATATCCGCTGGATGGCGCACGTCGCAGGTGATCGTGCGACCCATGACCTCGCTCAACATGATGGCGAGTTCGGGCCCCGTCATCGTCTCGGTGCTGAGATAATAGTTCTTCGAGGCGTGGTTCTCGGGTCCGTCGCGCAAGACCTTGGCCGTGACCGCCGCAATATCTGTAACGGCGATGTAGCCGACCCGCTGCTCTCCCCAGAACACCGGGAACGAACCGCCTGTCGGCGGCGACACGTTCAACATTCCATCCATGAACATGTTGGGGTGCAGATGCGTCCAGGGTATGCCACTGGCCTCGATGTAGCACTCGACCAGCGCGAACCAGGAGAATTTCGAGTCGGTGCAGTCGTCGTTGGCAAAGACGCCCTGATTGACGATGTGCTTCACCCCCGCCTTCTTGGCGGCATCGACCAGCGTCTTGGTCTGGTGCGTCATGGCGATCGTGTAGCCGGTCAGGATATTGAGCCGATCGACACCGCAGAGCGCGGACCCGAATGTGCGCGGCTCGTCGAGGTCGAACAGCACCGCGTCGCGACCTTCATTGCGCAACCGCTCCAGATCCTCCTGCTTGCGCACCCCGATACGGATGCGTGCGTCGCTCGGGTTTCGGTCAAAATCCTCCAAAATGAAGCGGCCGGTCTGGCCGGTGATGCCCATAAGGAAGATGAGTGGGCTGTTGTCGGTCGCCATGATTGCTCTCCGGTTGTTTGTGTGGATGTCGAATGGGAAGAGGCGTGGCGCGGCTCAACGCATGATGCGATGATCAAGCCCGTATTGAGCGGGTGCACCGAGATGGTCGCGCAGCTTCGTACCCGCGTAATCGAGGTGGAACAGGCCGCGCTGCTGCAGAATCGGCACGACGTCGTCAACGAAATCTTCGAGGCCATCGTGGTAGACGTCAGGCGCCACCCAGAAGCCGTCGGCGGCTTCTGCCTCGAACCAGCGCTGCATGTGGTCGGCTACCTCGATTGGCGGGCCAGCGCACCGTATCCGTTACCCAGGTGCATGCCGATGATCATGTGACGAGCCATGTCACGTCTCACTGTTGTGGTCGGTCGGGACGATCGGCGTGACGGGCGGGGAAGTTGTTCTCCAGCCCATGACCTCCTTCACATGAACAGCGCGCGGGTCAGGCGCACGGCATAGTCAGAATCAGGGTTGGTAGTGCTATCACCCACCCGCTCCATGATCACCTCGATCGCAAGCTCGCGGCGCCTGGGCAAGCGCTCACGTTCCGCCGAGGCGAGCGCGCCAGGCATCTCCTCGCGGCTGAGGTCTGTGCAGTAACAGGGCGATCCGGGCTGCTGGCGCCAGGACTCGGCAAGCGTGCCTGAATAGACCGCGTCGAGACCGGTTTCGTCGACCAGCGTCATCGCCACGTCGCGCTCCCGGTCGCCATCGGCGACGACGGGGATTGCGATGCGACCCGCTGCCCCTGCAGGCGCGCCCTTGTCGGCGAAGGATGCGGACGTGATCGCGTTCCACGCCTTGGCAATTGGGCGACCGATCTGCCCGGCGACCCACTCGCTCTCGACCTGCCCGCCTTCGATCGCCGCAATTTCGCCGTCACGCTTGGGATAATAGTTGGACGTGTCGATGACCACCGTTTCGGCGGGCACGTCTGCGAACAGTGGTGCGATCCGGGGGATGGCGCCAAGCGGCGTGGACATGATCACCACATCAACCCGTGTGACCGCCTCCGCGGAGGTGACCGCACGGGCACCGTTCTTGAGGATGTCGACGTCGATTGTCTCTGGGCCACGAGAGTTGGCTACCTTCACGTCATGTCCAGCAGCACTGAGTTTGCGTACCAAAGTCTTCCCGATATGGCCAGTGCCTAAGATCCCGATGTTCATTTTCTTCGTGTTATCCATAAAAAATTGTGTCCTTTGGGTCACCCGCAACATCGTTTGACCCTGCACTTGTTTCGCTCGTAAGCAACTGCTCAATGCGCCACATCAATGACAATCTTGCCGACGAAGTTTCCGCTCTCAAGAAGCCGATACGCCTCGCGATATTCTGCGAAGGGGAAGACCCGATCAATAACCGGCCTGACTTGGCTCGTTGCCATCGCTGCAAGCAAGGCTTCAAAACTGGTTCTAGGGCCGATCGCTATACCGGCAATAGTGAGGGAGCGCGAGAGTATGTCGATTGGTGGTAGCCCGCCACCAAAGCCGCTCACAAAGCCTACTAAACCGATCTCACCGCCGATCCGGGTCGATGCTGCGGATTTTACAATCGTCGCCTCTCCGGCGATGTCGATGACCTTATCCACGCCCTTGCCGTCGGTGAGACGGAGAATTTCGTGGTGCCAGTCGGGAACCGCGCGGTAATTAACAACCGCTTCAGCTCCCATCGTCTTGAGTTTTTCGGCTTTTTTATCGGACGACGTGATCGCTAGTACCCGCGCGCCGAATATCCGCGCAATTTGCAGCCCAAACATCGCGACGCCTCCTGTCCCCTGAATGAGTACAGTCTGACCCGGCTGAAGTGGTGTGGCAACGTGCAAAGCCGACCAAGCTGAGACCGCGGCGCAAGGAAGTGATGCAGCCTCGGTGTAGGACAGGTAGGCGGGCAGATGAACAAGTGCGTTCTCGTGCAGCAACACGTGGTCAGCCAGCATACCATCTATTGTCATGCCGATACTGCTCGATTGGAACTCCGGGAGGTATCGACCGCTGATCCAATGCACGGCGCAATTGGCGGTGACACGGTCGCCGACCTTGACCCGTGTCACGTCTGGCCCAATGGTCACGACCTCACCCGCGCCGTCTGACAAGGGAACGACATTTTCCTTGACTGATCCCCCATATTGGTCGTGCAATGCGGCTTGGTCGCGGAAGTTCAGTGAGGCGGCGTGAACCCGTACCAGCACTTGTTGAGGCCCCAGCTTTGGTAGAGGCTCGTCGTTCAGGTTCAGGCTTCCGCCTTTTTTGGTGAGTCTGACAGCTTTCATTTTGGTAATCCTTTTCGTAATCCTTGATTTAAGTGGTGTGTAATGTTGGCGTTGCTTGACGCGGTATGGCCAGTCCATTCAAAGTATCGCGAAGCTCGGCAAGGTCTTCATCGGAGAGACGGCAGGCTGTCTCGATCTTTTCAGGGATCGAACACGCTGCCTCGCGGAGTGCCTTGCCCGCTTCTGTCAGATCGATAAGAACGCGGCGTTCGTCCTGCTGGTCACGGGTGCGCGTCACCAACCCCGCGCTCTCAAGGCGCTTTAAGAGGGGCGTCAAGGTTCCGTTATCCATACCGAGTTCTTGCCCTACTTCCCCAACAGTGCGCGGGGTGCCCTCATAGAGAGCGAGCATGACCAGAAACTGAGGATAGGTCAGTCCCAAAGGCTCAAGAAAGGGCCGATGAAGCCGAATGACCCGGTTCGATGCACTATAGAGGGCAAACGAAAGCTGCCTCGCCACGTGTCGCCGTTCGTTGATGTTCGAGTTGTTATCCATTTTTAAATCCAGTTGCCAACTATTATATCGTGTACTACCTAATAGTTTAATACCTACAATTTATTTTTTTCTGGGTTAAGGCTGCACCTGGTGACACGAACCTTCTATTTACGCCTTATTGCAGTTTTGAGCGAACATGGTTTGCAGTTCGCAACACTTACAGAGCCGATCACACTTTTCTACTCTTGACCACAAAACCTCTTAGCTTTTTCAAATGCGTGGTTTATTAGGGTCATTACATCTTTTGCTTTCGCATCTCCACAAATATCAGGATGCCATCGTTTTACTAATTTCCTATATGCCTGCTTAATTTCCTTGTAACTGCTTCCTGGTTCTACTAAATGCTGGTGATAGTGATAAATCTGCCAAACTGTAAGCGTTCCGAGTCAGCAATATTGCATCCATCAGTTCAAATGTTGCATCATGCGCTCTTCCCAAATAGCTGTACGCTGCTTGACGAAATTCCTCTAATTTGGCACGGTTCATATTGGCAGATGAGAATTGTGGTTCTTTTCTCAGATTCTGCTAATAGGGGGCCTGTGTTCAAGCACACCCTTTATTTTTTCTTTGAGGTGCTGCTATTTAGTCTAAACTCCAGTTTCTAGCTTGGGTATGGTAGGAGCTATATCAGTCTTAATTTCACAGCCAGTATTTGCTCAAGTTAGAGAAGTCACTGGAATTAAGCTGAACTCGACTGAAAACTCAATTGAGGTAATTTTAGAAACACCAGCAGGTGAACAATTACAAGTATTACCAAGAATTACTGGCAATACTTATATTGCCGACATCCCAAATGCCCAACTGCGCCTAAAAGGTGGCAACACATTCCGTAGTGATAATCCAACCGAGGGCATTACTACAGTAACGGTTACACAAGCTACCAATAGTATTCGAGTGACAGTGACGGGTTCTGAAGTTTTACCAACAGCCCAGCTATTTGACAGTGATGAAGGTTTGATTTTCAGCTTTACGCCTGCTGCATTTAATCCGCAGGCACAACAGCCACCCCCAACGCCTCAAACGCCTGAAAAAGTGGAAACTGAGAACCAGACAGAGACGACGCAACCAAGTGATGAATCAGCCCAAACGCTTGAACAAGTCCAACCTGGAAGTGAAACACAGCCAGATGAAACTTACAAGGAGGATGAGTCGATTGAAATTGTGGTGATAGGTGACCAAAATACAGGATATAGCGTACCAAACGCCACAACAGGAACGAGAACAGATACGCCACTACGCGATATTCCTCAGTCGATTCAAGTTGTTCCGCAACAAGTCTTGGAAGATCAACAAGTTATCCGACTGAATGAGGCTCTCCGTAATGTTAGCGGGGTTAGTGCTGACGATAGTTTTGCAGGTACGCTAGATCGAATTAACATTCGCGGTTTTACTCAAGATGTCTTTCTGCGGGATAACTTTAGGCAGAGTCAGTTTAGTTTACGAGAAACCGCAAATCTGGAACGGATTGAAGTGCTTAAAGGACCAGCTTCGGTTTTATACGGCAATCTTGAACCGGGGGGAGTCGTTAACTTAGTTACCAAAAAACCATTAAGTGAGCCTTATTACTCTGCTGAACTACCAGTAGGAAGCTACGGTTTTTATCAACCGAACATTGACTTGTCTGGTCCGTTGAACTCAGATAGAACGTTGCTTTATCGGCTAAATGCAGTTTACGAAAGCAATGATGGCTTTCGGGACTTTGATCAGAATGTGGAGCGTGTTTTTGTCGCACCTGTATTGACTTGGCAGATTGGTGACAACACAGATCTAACACTTGAGTTTGATTATTTAAATGACGAGCGACCATTTGATGAAGGTCTTGTTGCCATTGGTACAGGCGTTGCTGATGTTCCGTATGAGCGCATTTTTCAAAATCCAGACGCTGTGAGGACGGTCGAAGAATTTGGCGCTGGCTATCAACTCGAACATCGCTTCAGTGAAAATTGGACACTCCGCAACGCTTTTCGATTTCTTTCGTCTGAGGACTTCGACTTCCGTCTCACTTCCTGGATTATAGACGACACGGGACAACTCGACCGCAGATGGAGGTCTAACGATGATTTATACGAAAGCTATGCCTTACAAACTAACTTAGTCGGTCAATTTACAACAGGTGCAATTAACCACACGCTTTTATTTGGTGTCGACCTAAATCGTGAAACCAGCGTAGGCGGACAACGGCGGTTACCTGATGATCCGTCGTTCTTCATCAACATTTTTACTCAAGAGGCAGATCCGATCTCCAAGCCCAATCTTTCAGATTTGACATTGTTTGCCCGGAATAATAATGACCGAGTAGATACGCTAGGGATTTATCTGCAAGACCAGATTTCCTTTTCAGATAACCTGAAGTTATTACTGGGTGGACGTTTTGATTTGTTTGACCAACGCTCAATTGACTTGGTGTCAAACACTACTTCCAATCAAGAGCGCCAACGCTTCAGCCCTCGCCTTGGCTTGGTCTATCAACCCAGTGAGGAGATTTCACTTTATGCCAGTTACAGCCAATCTTTAACCCTAACATTTTTTCGATTAGCGCTGATGGTTCCCCCCTGGAACCGACAACTGGCAGTCAGTATGAAGTTGGCATTAAAGGTGAATTCCTCGATGGCAGGATTTCTACAACATTAGCTGCCTATGAAATTACTAAAGAAAATGTTGCCACCACCGATCCAGATAATACTGACTTTAGCATTGCTGTTGGTGAAGTCAGAAGTCCCGGTATTGAACTTGATGTTGTCGGAGAAATTGCAGAGGGTTGGAACATTATTGCGTCTTATGCCTACACAGACGCTGAAATT
This sequence comes from Gloeocapsa sp. UFS-A4-WI-NPMV-4B04, assembly GCA_019359535.1. Lineage (GTDB taxonomy): Bacteria > Cyanobacteriota > Cyanobacteriia > Cyanobacteriales > Chroococcidiopsidaceae > JAHHHE01. The sequence goes on along the minus strand of JAHHHE010000194.1, from coordinate 4,558 downwards.
ACCGAGGATAATTTTTTCTCTGTAGGAAATAAGCTGACTAATGTGCCAAAAAACAGCGCCAGTTTATGGACTACTTACGAAATTCAAAGCGGTGGCTTGCAGGGGTTAGGGTTTGGAGCCGGGTTTTTTTTCGTCGGCGATCGCCAAGGAGATCTAGATAATTCGTTTCGATTGCCTAGCTATGTGCGTACAGATGCAGCCATCTACTACCGCAGAAACAATTGGAGAGCGGCCCTCAATTTCCAAAATCTTTTCAATGTTGATTATATCCGGTCGGCTGCGGGATTTAGGCAGGCCGTTTATCCTGGTGAGCCAATTACAGTAATTGGCTCAGTTTCAGTGCAGTTTTGAGTTGTTGAGGAGAAGAAGTTAGATCCCGTTTGTTAATAGGAATTGTCAGAGGTGGTTATTGTCACCCTTATTAATCAGGAACCATTGTCATGAAATCTAGGAAACTACGCAATCTTGCATTTACGCTACATCGCTATATCGGTTTAGCAGTGGGAATAATTTTAACCATTGTCGGCTTGACTGGTAGCTTGTTGGTTTTTGAGCATGAAATGGATGAATGGGCGATCCAGCAACGCTTTGGTCATGTGGTTCCTCAAGAACAACGCCTCTCTACGGGAACGTTGGTAGATAACGTCAAACTAGCCTATATCAATCATCCTGATTGGCAGGTAGGGCAAGTGGAAATGCTACCTAAACAGGAGTTTTATAACATTCGCCTCAACCGTCCTGATGATACCCAGTGGGAGGTTTTTGTTAATCCCTACACTGGGGCAATTATGGGCGATCGCCAGCGAGAAACTGCCTTATTTAGTCGCGTGGTGGATCTACACTACGCTCTCTTGCTTGGTAAAACAGGCACGGTGATCGTTGGCATTGCTGCTCTTTTGCTGGTGATTCTCAGTATTACAGGTATAGTCCTTTGGTCTGGTTGGCAAAGATTAATTTCCGGCTTCAAAATCAAGTGGAATGCTCATGTCAAGCGAGTAAATTACGACATTCATAAAGTCGCTGGCATTAGAGTTGTCGGGTAATAAGCTCAAAAATCCTTGAAACTCAGCCCTGACAAGCTTTTTAGCGACCTTAAATCAAAATCCTTGAAGCCCAGTTATGGCAAGCTTTTCAGCAATTTTGCTCCCTATTTCCCAACAGGCCTATTATCACCGCCTTATTTCTCGGTGCGATCGCTTTTACAGGTTTTTGCTGGAACTTTTATGAATATGCTCAACCAGCAATTTACGCCGCAACGTTTACCCCCAAACCGCCAGAGGTGAAATCCACCTTAGTAAGTGGCAAGCCAACCTTGAATCTAGATGAGATTTTGCGCTCCTCAGATGCAGCGCTTCCTGGGGCGACAAATACATTTATTAATCTGCCTAAAAAGCCTGACGACGTATTCGAGATTTACAAAAAAGTGCCTGGAGAGGCAGAAGATTTCAATAGTTACGTCAAACTCGACCAATTTAGCGGCAAGGTTTTATACGTGCAAGATAGCCGTAGAGGAGGACTAGGTGATCGCATTCTCAATTCCTTTACACCCATACACTACGGCACTTTTGGGGGCTTGCCAACACGCATATTTTATGTGTTTGTGGGGCTTGCACCTTTAGTTTTATTCATCACTGGCTTTGTGATGTGGCGGTATCGTTATCGGGCTAAACCGAATAACCAAATGAATGCCAGACAGCCTGCTGAACAACGTCGTTCTTAAAAACTTTTATCTCTTGTCTATAACCAACTACCGATCATAAATCGGTGCAGTTAGTCATGTTTTTTGATTCTATTAATTTGTGTGAGGAGATACGGTGAAATTGCAACTTCTTCAGGGATTTGGGCTAGCAATAGTCGTAACAACAGTGCTAGTGGCGCAGCCAGTTTTTGCCCAAGTAGTACAAGTAACTGGAGTGCAGCTTAATCCTACAGATACGGGGATTGAGGTGATTTTGATAAATCCGAATGCAGCATCGTTGGAAGTTTTACCAACAATAGATAGCAACACATACATTGCCAATATCCCTAACGCACAACTGCGACTACCTAGTGGCAATACATTTCGCCGGGATAATCCAACTGCGGGAATTACTGCGGTAACGGTGACAAACTCTGATGCCAACAGCATCCGCGTGACAGTTATAGGTTCATCAGGTCTGCCAACAGTTGAATTGTTTGATAGTGATGATAGTCTAATTTTTATAGCCGTTTTCAATTGAGTAAATTAAAATAACAGAATTAAGAAAATCCTGATTGTAGATTTAGGAATGAAACCATACTCACAAGATTTTCGCACTAAAATCATAGAAACTAAGCAAAAAACCAATGAATCTATACAGCAAATAGCTAATCGGTTTCAGGTCAGTTATAGTTTTGTCAATTGTCTGCTCAAGCGTTACGAAGCAGTAGCAAGCGTAGAACCGAAACCTCATGGTGGAGGAAAGCCACCTTTACTGAACTCTCAACAAATAGAGATACTGAGCCAATTAGTAGAAGAAGATAACGATGCTACCTTACAGCAGTTAAGCGTTCGGTTAGCTGAAAAAACTGGGATAAAAGTAAGCATCCCAACTATTTGCCGGCATTTACAAAAATTGGATTTAACTAGAAAAAAAAGACTTTTCATACGGGCGTTGTAGAATTTGAACGAGTACAAAAATTGAGAAGCCAGTATTGGACAACTATTGGAGAAGTTAGTTTCCTCGATTTGGTTTTTATCGATGAAACTGGTGTTAATCTGGCTATGACTCCGTCGTTATGCCAGAGCTAAAAAAGGACATCGTGCCTACAATAAGTGTCCTTATAATCGAGGAAAAAATATTACCCTGATTGGAGCGCTTGCTCTATTAGGATTAATAGCTTTGTTTACTTTTGAGGGATGGACAAATCAGGATATATTTCTTACCTATGTTAAGGAAGTTCTTGTCCCTCAACTATGGACAGGAGCACGCGCGAGTGATGGATAATTTACCTGCCCATAAAGCAAAAGAAGTTCGCAAAGCTATTGAATCAGTGGGAGCTAGGGTTGAATTTTTATCTCCATACTCTCCTGCTTTTAATCAAGCGCGAAAACTGTTGGTCAAAAATTAAAGGATTTTTACAATCCCAAGAATCTCGTTCTTATGAGAAACTTGACTCTTCTATTAGTGAAGCCATCAATCTGGTAACTGACAAAGACATAATTGGCTAGTTTACTCACTGCTGTTATTATGTTTCACCCAATTGAAACCGGCTATGAAGAATAGGAAAACTATACGCTGCAAAGTGAAATCATTGGTGAATTTAATACCGGATCTATTAGGCACAATATTCTGTTTGGAGTTGAACTAGCCCGCTATAGATTCGCCTACGACTTTGAAAGAGCGTCCATCGCTCCCATTGATATTTTTGACCCCCAGTATGGTGCAAAACGGGGAGATTTTGCACCGGATTTTGCTGAAGAATACGGTGCAGACAATATTGGAATTTACGTCCAAGATTTAATCGAGGTTTTACCTAATCTTAAAGTCCTGGCTAGTCTGCGCTTTGACTCAAATGACATTTTCTACAGAGACACCCTAGCCGACGCATTTGACTTCGAGCAATCAGAGTCTGATTTCTCACCACGACTTGGGATTGTTTACCAACCCAGCGAGTCAACTTCTATTTATGCTAGTTGGTCAAACTCTTTCAATCCTCTGTTTTTCAGTAGGAACCGAACAGGAGACGCATTTGAACCCGAAAGAGGTAAGCAATTTGAAGTCGGAGTCAAGCAGGAGTTTTTTGATGGTAGGCTTTCGGCAACGTTAGCGCTTTACAACCTTACAAGAAAAAACGTATTGACAACTGACCCAGATGATCCAGATTTCAGCATCCAAACAGGTGAACAAACAAGCCGTGGTGTTGAACTGGACGTAGCTGGAGAAATTTCACCTGGGTGGAATATTATTGCTACCTACGCTTATACAATTTCACGAAAAGCCTGATACAAATAGAGCATCAAGAATAAAATCCCAACCGGTAATAGAAGCAACAATTGATGTGTTTAATTCCTCAAGGCGTTGCCAGATAACTGTTCTTAACTCATCTAAAGAGCCAAAGCATTCCCAACTTAAATATCTTTGGTAGTGCTAAACAAGTAATGATACTTGCTAGAGTAGTGTTGTAGGTCCTGCTAATCAGTTGCTTCCGATGCTTCTTTGTCCAAGTTGTTCTGCGTCACACACGGTTAAAAACGGTCGAATCCACAACGGTAAGCAGCGATTCAAATGTTATGAGTGCGGACGGCAATTTGTTGAGCATCCCGAAAAGAAAATGATTGATTCGGCAACACGGGAATTGATTGACCGCTTGTTATTAGAGCGGATTTCTCTTGCAGGCATTGCTCGTGCCGTGCAGGTTTGCGAGGTGTGGTTACAAAGCTACGTGAACGAGAAATACGCAGGAGTGCCGCCAAGACGGTTCGGTTAAGGTTTAAGCAGTATTGAGTACAGAAAAAATAAGTGTTTGAAGTTTTACTCCTGCTCCCTTATGTATGGGCTTCTTAGACGGAAACTTGGCTCTGGTTTTTTTACTACAC
>JAHHHE010000193.1 GCA_019359535.1 Gloeocapsa sp. UFS-A4-WI-NPMV-4B04 | reverse complement strand
ATTTCACTGACTAAAAAAGCAATGCGGGCAATCGAGAGGCGATTGGAACGAAATCCACTTTTACCTAAATGGGATATCCTAATTCGACCCGCCTAATTGGTAATAAATTTATTGGAAGCCGCCTAAGCTAAAGGGAGCATCCCCTAGCCCTGTCATGCACGGTTGAGTCCAAGTTTTGCCGCCGTTCGTTGAAACGTGCAATCCCTGCGCTCCGGAAGCCGGCCAGCCATACAAGACTTTTGGATTACTCAGGGCGATCGCCATTGCGTGAAAGTCTACCCCTGGCAAGGAAATTTGTTGCCAATCTTGCCCTTGATTCTCACTGATCTGGAATCCCAGGTTGCCACCTGTGGGTGGGTGTCAGGGCAAACGCATCTAAATTCTGAATGCCTTATGTAGCAAGGATTTCAAGAATCGATAATCATAAATACTAAATGCCTAAAACCCTTGCCCAGTCTGCCTTTCAAAAATAAGATGCGTTTGCCCTGGGGTGGGTGTCCACTAGAATAAAAGCGATTGCTATTAATTGGGTCAGCAGTAAAGCCCATGTAGTCAGCCCTTTGTTTTCCCATCCAGAACCACTGTCCGGCTTCAGAGCGCTGAAGCAAGCCGTGGTGAGTGGCACAGGGGTTAAGGTAACAGCCATATCTGGAGGAGTCGTTACCTTTTCCTGATTGGCAGTAGTCGGTTGCACTTGACTAGCTGCTTGAATAGTTGAGGGCTGGTGGCTGGAACGAGCGAACCATACTCCCATCCCTCCAACTAGAAAACAAAAACCACTATCGGCAGAGCGTAGCCCACAACCGTAACACTTCTAGCCTCTTTAGAAGTTTGATGATTTGAATTTGGTTGACTCATTTTAAAGATTTCTCTAAGTAAATTACCGCTATAGTGCAGAGCGCTATAGCAGGGGTAATATTACAGCCTACCTAGATTGGCTATTTTGACCACCCATCGTGTTTGGCATACCATTCATCATCCCTGGTGTTTTGTTCATCATCCCTGGTGTTTTGTTCATCATGCCTGGCATATTGTTCATCATGTCCGGCATATTGCTCATCATGGATTTACAACAAGCGCATCCCATCTGATTGGTTTGTTGCGTAGTTTGGTTTCTTGGCGCTGTTCTTTGGCTAACCTGTTGTTGGCTTAGTTTTGCCTCATTTGAAGTGCTAGAAGCTTGCTCCGGGGTCAATATCCGGTTATGAGAATTTGCTAACGTTGGATTAGCTGCTAGCACCATTAATGTTAGACCAGCTACAGAGCCGTACAATAATGTTTTAGCCTGTGTAATTATCTTCATTTTTACTCTCTGTACTTTTGGAGATTTACTCGTTCTTCAGGAACTAAAGCAATGTTAAAGTCTCCTCTAAGCTGTAGAGTCAAGTAACTTGTAACATTTCGTTGCAATAGCTGCCACTATCTACTAGCCTAAGCAGACGGACGTAAAAATACAATATTTATTACTCTGTGCTCATGTTGACAGGAATCAAAATGCTGTCGAGTAACCGACGACGAAGCGCAGGTTGTCACGCTGTTCATTACCACCAGCAATATCACTTTGGAGACCGATATCAAGCACGTTCTGATAGCCAACTTGTTGACGCAGCCCGATTCCAGCTGACACAATCGGGTCTGTGCCTTTTTCCTCACTACCACGTACCCCTACCTCTGCCAGAATGGTGCGGTCGAAGCGGCGTGGATAGCCTAGTGGTCTGGAATAGCCCAGAATCAGACCCGGTACGACGGAGCGCTCGTCCGAATCAGTTTCCGTATTCACGTTTAGATCAACGTTTACGTGCAGGCGATCGTATTGCCCAACCGTCTTGCTAGCGATACCACGCAGGCGAAAATCAACACCTTGTGAATCGCGCCCAGTGGGGAAGTAAGTATCGGCTCGGACGGAAAAAGCAGGCGTATTACCGTATTCGCGGTTGAAGTTGTGGAACACGCCCACAGACACATCACCAGCATCGAAGTCGGTGTCGTCAGTGTCAGCCCGACCGCCAACGCTCGGATCAATACCAACATTGAGGTGAGTGTTGAGCGCAAAGCCGTAGAGGTACTCCACCTCAAACTCACCACCCACATCTCCTCCGCGCGGCAAAGTGAGCGCTGCGCCTACTTCGAGCGCCTGCTCACCCAAACCAATTGACTCAGCATCGTCAAAGGATAGTGGGCGATTTGCATCAATATTGTTGTGGTCAACGGCGTGTGCCGAGCTTGCTGCAAATACTACAAACGCCCCTATACTCAGCGCTGCGAGCGCGTGTTTCGTTAGTTGTTTCATTGTATATTTACCTCCTCATCAGGTTTCTAAATTAGCACTAATGACCTTGATGACCACCCGCCGGAGCAACGCCTGGGTTGGGTGCTGCCCCATCTTGCTGCGTTGTTGTGCCTTGTGGCATCGTCTCTTGGTCTGTCGTCGTACCCTGTGTTTCATTCGTGGGCATTGTATTGTGATTCATGCCGTTGTGATTCATTAAGCCCTCCGGCATCATGCCCATACCAGGCATACCAGGCATAAAGCGGTGGTCGTGTAATGGGTCACTCGGATTAAAATCACCTGGTTTCATGCCTTTGTGCGCGTCGGCAGACACCATCCAGATAGCACGCTTAATCTGCGCTGACTTTTGTTCTTCACTCATCCAGTCCGAAGCCAAAATGTCATTTACCATGTCGTGCAGCATATGCAGGTTATCGAAAGTGTTCGAGATATGCGGGTACTTCATAGCAAACTTCGGGCTAAGTTCGGCAAACATGGGCATGAATGGTCGGTCAGTGCGATACAACTCGACCTCGTGGTAGCGCTTGCCAGTCTTAGTGTATGCGTTGCGCTGTTCAGGGAGCGTCTTACCGTAGAGCGTGTCATACATCGTGTTTTGCAGCCAGTGGTAACCCCAAAACAAGCCATTTACCTTTGGATGTTCTTGACGGAACGCCTTTGAGTAGGGTTGCGAATCGAGGTAGCCCATGTTCATCGGCAGTGGCGTGACGACGTAGGGTACGCTCTCGACGTAGAACTGATACAAGCGTTCAATCTCAGCGTCTTTTTGAGCATCCGTCAACTTCGTGCTGGCTAAAACGTCCACGGTCTGCGCGTGCAGGATATGCGTCCAATCGAAAACTTGCTCCAGCACACCGTATTTACGTCCAAAGGTAGGCGAGACGTTTGCTTCGTCGGGCATGAAGCGCGGAGGGTTCTTCAGCACCCAGTCAATGCGGTTAAAGGTTTTAGTTTCTAAATCTTTAGCTTTGCCTGTTACCAAATCCTCGTAAGCAAAGGCATGACCCACAGCAAGCGCGTTCAAGTCAAGGGCAAGTGGTCGCACATTATAGACAGCGTCATTGTAAGAGCCGCGTTTGCGGTAAATGTGGTTTTTGTCCTTGTTATCCATCCAATCCGGTAGATTGGTTGGTAGAGGTGGTAGTGTCTGGGCATTAGCTACCGCAGCTTTGGCTGCTGGAGTTTCTATTGCGCCCTTGTTGTGTCCTTGATGCCCTTGGTGTCCTTGATGTCCCTGATGGTTTTGTCTTTGATGCCCCTTGTGTCCCTGACGATTTTGTCTTTGCTGCCCTTGTTGCCCCTGACGGTTTTGTCTTTGCTGCTTTTGTTGCCCCTGACGGGTTTGGACTTGGTGCTCTCGATGATCTTGTTCTTGATGACCAGTTGTAGGCTGCGCCGCTACCGATGAAGTAGATGTTATTACAAAGCCTGTGAGCAGCACTGCCAAGATATGTTGTTTCGGGTAGATACTTTTCATCTTCTTTTTCTCCGTTTTATTACTCTTCTTTTTTCTTGTTGTAGTTAATCAACTTCTGGGTAACTAAAGCCATGCAAAACATCTTAATTAATAGGAGAATCAAAACCTTTTTATAGAGCAAACTCTTGGTTTAATTGAGAAACCCAGGCTTTAATTCGCTCATTAGTTAATTCAGATTGATTGTCTTCATCTAACGCTAGTCCCACAAACTTGCGCTCGCGGAGGGCTTTAGAATCAGTAAACTCGTAACCATCTGTAGACCAATAGCCAACTGTTTCGCCTCCTAGTTCTGAAACTTTTTCTGCCAAAATGCCCATTGCATCTTGAAAAGTGTCAGGATAACCAACCTGATCTCCTTCTCCAAAATAAGCAACTTTCTTCCCACTAAAATCAATGTTGTCTAGCTGATCATAGAAGTCTTCCCAATCACTTTGTAATTCACCAACGTTCCAAGTTGGGCAACCAATAATAATGTAGTTGTAGCCTTCAAAATCAGTTAATTCAAGTTTTGAAATATCAGAAAGAGTTACAACAGAGTCTCCTCCAAATTCTTTTTGAATCATTTCAGCTGCTGTTTGCGTGTAACCTGTTTGAGTACCGTAAAATAAACTAATCTTAGTCATCGTTTACTCCTTACTTATGTACAAAGTGAATAAGGACATTGAGACTTTTAAGACTTTGCTATCAGCTATCACCGCTATAAAATTATTGGAGAAAGTTAGGCGGTAGGATAGCCAGCGGCAGTGAGCGCTTTCTTAATTTCTGTTTCCGGAGCTTGAGTTTCTACATTGACCAATTTAGTTTTCGTATCAGCTTGAATTGTTGCCTCAGCGTCAACAGTCTTTACTGCTTCTGTAATCACCTTTACGCAGGATGAACAAGCTAGTTTGGGAACAGTAATTTGTAGTGTCGCCATAACTGTTAATGACTCCCTTCTAAGTAGTTAATGGTGGATTTCGACTCATTAATTAATGACTCCACCGCATTTAAAACTATTTTAAATTCTCCAGTCTGCTGGATAGTCAAGGGGGAACCTAAAAACTTTTGGATCAGTACCGCTCGAACTAGATCACCATTTAATGCAACACACAGATAGGTTTACTAGACACCTCAAAATTTAGGGTCAAATCTGAAGTCAAAATCTGAGCCAATACTTATGTCTGATCAGTAGTTTTTGATAAACATCCAACTACCTACTGATGTCTTGAAAAGGGTAGTTTTCATGCTCGCTCAATTATTGGGCAAATTGTATTTTTAGGGATTTCCGGAACAGTTTCCCAGCCCGAAAGTAATCCTTCTAACTCTAGTTTCAGAATTTGTAGCTGTTCAATTTGTTGAGTAATCGTTACGATCTTGTCTTTTAGCTTTACTTCAATATGATCGCAAGGTAGTTCGCCTTGGTCATGAACATCTAAAAATTCCTTAATTTCTAACAGACTTAATCCAAGACTTTGGGAGCGTTTGATAAAGTTTAAGCGAGCAAAGACATCAGTGTCGAATAACCTATATCCACCTTCTGTTCTACTGGATGCTTTAAGTAAACCCAGCTCTTCGTAGTAGCGAATTGTTTTAATCGGTACACCGCTTTCCTTAGCAACTAAACCAATTTGTTTTGGTGCTTCTTTAACTAACATACTTAGCTCCTATGCTCATCAAGTTCAATTACCCCTATCTTAAACTCTCCAGTCGGCTGGAGAGACAAGCGGAGAGTTTATCTATTTGTAAACTAATGATTATGCTTGTAGGTGGAGAAAGCAGAGACTTTACCGTCATTAGCAACACTCGATGCCTGTACTTCGATAACACCGCGATACATTTTCATGCCGCAGGTAAACTCATATTCACCAGGAATTTTAGGAGTAAATTCCACTGTTGTAGTTTGGTTAGGTGTAAGCTCAACAGCTAAGTTAAAGTCTGGAATCAGTAACTTATCAAAGCACTTGTTAGGGCTGTAACGTTGGAAGTGCAGTCGGACTCGTTGGCCCGCTTCCACAATCACTCGTTCTGGTTGGTAACCCTTTTCAACCGTAACTGTAGCTTCTTGAATACCCGCTAGCGTTGAAGTTGCCACAATTGCTGATTCTACGTTAGTAGAAAATTCTGGCTCGGTGTGGTGAGTAGGTTGGGCAGTAGTTGTAGGGGTTGCAACAGGAGTAGAATCGGCAGATAGAACCTCTATGGCTCCCCGAAACATATTCATCCCGCAGGTAAACTCATAAGTACCTGGTTTGTCGGGTGTAAATTCGATAGGTGTGACTTGGTTGAGGGGAAGATTCTGAGCAATATGAAAGTCAGGCAGCCGCACTTCTTCAAGGCAACTACTAGGGTCGCGACGTAGGAAGTTCAGCCGAACTCTTTGACCTGTATTTACTACAATCCGACTAGGTTCATACCCACCATCAACAGTAATATTGCTCTCCTGAATGCCCTGATTTATCTTGGCTTGCTGCGACTTAGACTTGCTTAAGAGAAACCACCATAGCTCCAGTCCAATCAATCCTAGTCCACCAACCGTGACCGCACTTTTTGACCATAACGGCTGTTCGATGCGACGGAACTGACTCTTTTGTTCTGTTTTGGAATGTTGCATTTGTTCAGAAGACATTTGTGCAACTGCTTGACCCGAAGCAATTCCTAACGCTATTCCCAAACTCGCAAGGCTACTAACGAGTGCTGTTTTGTTCACCATTTGAAAACCTCCTATGCTATTGCTCCTGATATTGCTCCCACCAGAAATCCAAATCCTGCTAATGTACCGAAAAAGACTACTTTCTTGAGCATCGTTATTTCCCCTTTTTCAAATAATCTTTAGCTAATCGTTTTAGAAGGATGGAAGTTACGCAAACGTAGCGCATTCGTTACTACTGAAACGGAACTAAATGCCATTGCTGCACCTGCAATGATCGGGCTGAGAAGCCAACCGAAGAAGGGAAATAAGATACCAGCCGCAATCGGAATACCAGCAACGTTGTAGATGAACGCAAAGAAGAGATTCTGGCGAATATTTCGCATCGTAGCGCGAGAAAGCTGAATGGCAGTTACAATGCCCTGGAGATCGCCAGAGATTAAAGTGATATCACTAGCTGCGATCGCCACATCGGTTCCGGTGCCAATTGCAATCCCCACATCCGCTTGAGCCAAAGCAGGAGCATCATTGATCCCATCCCCTACCATCGCCACAATTTTTCTTTCTACTTGGAGTTGCTGCACAGTAGCTGCTTTTTGGTCAGGACGGACTTCGGCGAGCACTCGTTTAATTCCTACTTCACGGGCAATAACTTCAGCCGTTCGCCGATTGTCTCCCGTTAGCATTACTACTTCTAAGCCTAATTTTTGCATGGTGCGAACTGCCATAGCAGAGGACGGCTTCAAGGCATCAGAAATTCCCATTACCGCTTCAACTTTTTCATTAACAGCAATCCAGATTACAGTTTTACCCAGATACTCCAATCTGTCCCATTGTGGTTGTAGGGCTTGGGTATCAATCCCCAGTTCGTTCATCCATCGTTGCGTCCCAATCTGGACGAACTGACCTGACACATACCCTTGTACACCACTACCAGCAACTGCCTCAAAGTTTTGTACTTCCTCCAATTCTAATTGTTGTGACTTTGCATATTGCACTACGGCTTCTGCTAATGGATGCTCCGAATTGCGTTCTACGGATGCGGCTAGCTCTAACAGTTTTAGTTCATTGCTATTGGCAGCCCCGTTAACAGTTACAAAGTCAGTAACAGTAGGCTTGCCTTGCGTCAATGTCCCAGTTTTGTCGAGGACAATTGTTTGCAGTTTATGCGCTAGTTCTAAACTATCTGCACCTTTAATCAAGATGCCGTTTTCTGCACCCTTACCAGTACCCACCATAATTGATGTGGGAGTTGCCAAACCTAATGCACAAGGGCAGGCAATGATTAACACACCTACAGTCGTAATCAGCGCCAGGGTGACATTACCCATGATGTTGTACCAGATAATGAAGGTGGCGATCGCTATAGCAATCACGGCAGGCACAAACCAGCCTGTTACCTGGTCAGCTAATCGCTGAATTGGTGCTTTGGAACCTTGCGCTTGTTGCACCAGTTTCACAATTTGGGCGAGAAACGTATCTTTACCTACTCGCGTCGTCCGAAACTTAAAGCTACCAGATTTGTTAATCGTCGCTCCAATCACTTGATCACCAGGCTGCTTTCTAACGGGGACACTTTCCCCTGTCACCATTGCCTCATCCACTGCCGAGGAGCCTTCAATCACCTCCCCATCAGTGGGAATCTTTTCGCCGGGACGCACCAGAATCACATCCCCAAGCTGAACTTCGGCGATCGGAACTTCCATCTCTTTGCCGTTGCGGACGATCCGGGCAGTTCTCGCCTGCAAGCCCATCAGCTTACGAATCGCTTCTGAGGTTTGTCCCTTAGCACGGTTCTCAAACAATTTTCCCAGTAGAATCAACGTGATCACAACTGCGGCTGTTTCGTAATAGACGCTCTCGATTAGTCCTTGAGCAATCAGAAATCCGGGAAAGATTGTAACAAATAGTGAGTAGAAATAAGCTGCGCTAGTTCCCAGAGCTATCAGGGTATCCATCGTCGCAGCGTGACGCTTCAAAGCTTTCCAACTATTTACGTAGAAGGATTTACCACACCAGAACTGAACTGGTGCAGTCAATACTGCCTGAAGCCAGAAGTTATGCAGCCACATCGGGATCAACGGAATATGCAATCCCGTCATCACAGGCAACGAACCAATCACTAGAATTGCACTAATGATGCCACCAACCCAGACCTTGCGAGTCAACTCCCGCGATTCTGCCAGTCTCGCTTTGCGTTCAGAATCATCGTCTCCAGTCAGCAGGTCTTGTTCCTGCACTAGTTGAGCGGAGTATCCAGCAGCATCAATGGCATCCTGTATTGCTTCTAAGTCAGTTTTTTTAGGGTCATAGGTGACGCTGGCTTGTTCAGCGCCGAAGTTGACACTGCACGCACTCACGCCTGGAACGGAGCGAATTGCGTCTTCAATACTGTTGGCACAGGAGGCACAACTCATGCCTCGTAGTTTAAGCGTCGCGTTATCCTTATCCATCGCTCACCTTCTTGTTTTAAGGGTATCTAACTTACTCAGCAACGGTATATCCAGCTGCTGCGATCGCCTGTTTTACAGCAGGTTCAGATTGCTGCGTTTCAATGTTGACAAGTTTTGTTTTCGAGTTAGCCTCGACTTTTGCTGTTGGATCAATGACTGTGATAGCGTTGGTAATGGTTGTTACACAGGCAGAACAAGCCATATTTGGGACTTTCAGTTGAAGTGTCATAGTTTTAAAACCTGAGAAAAATGCTTGGTCTAAGACCTACCTTTATCTTGCAGTCTCCAGTCAGATGGAGAGTCAAGGGGGAATTTTAAATCTCTGTCTTTAGTAGGAGGCGCAAGTCTAATATCTTTATCATCAGTAAAATAAAGTGTGACTGCTTTACTTAACTGCTAAGGGTATGGGGTTGATGTGTCTGCAATCGCCAATCCCCAGTTTATCGGCGTAACAACGAACTAATTCGAGCTATAGAACCCATTTGGGTTCTATTCATTAGCCAGCCGCTTGAGTATGAGTCTGATGAAGCAAAGATTGAGTTTGGCTGTGGCATTAGTAAGCGTTCGTTCAAAGTTTTTGACCAAACTTTTACAGCGTTCCATCCAGGAATTTGACCGCTCGCTTCCCCCAACGGGTTGCCACTGGGACAAATCCAAATTGACCTTGCTTGGGCTGCTTTTTCGGCTTTGGATGGCTTGGGTGCAAGTTCAAAGCGGATCTTGGTCATGATTTGAGGATAGACCTTTTGTAGTTCGGCCGTGAGTCAGGGCAAACGCATCTAAATTCTGAATGCCTTATGCAGTAAGGATTTCAAGGAGCGATAACCATAAACACTAAATGCCTAAAACCCTTGCCCAGTCTGCCTTTCAAAAATAAGATGCGTTTGCCCTGGCCGTGAGTTTGTCCGGGTGATAGCCATTGTCTAGCAGGAGGGTAATTTTCGGAATATTGATGGGTTTGGCTCGAAAGTAATCGAGGTTATGGCTCATCCGTTCAATTAAGCCCTGGTCATCGTTAACACTTGCTTTCGTGCAGTGGGTGAAAAACGGCAAGCCCAGAGTGTCCACTGCCAAATGCCGTTTGATACCGTTGGTGCACTTGTAATGGCAAAACCCTTTGGACTTCACACAACCACATTGCAGGTATTCTTCACCGCTTGAGAATCAATGACAAGCAGAGTTGTCCATTGTTTTTTTTTAACTTGTTGACGAACTTGAGAATGCAAGCTAGCCATAATTCGGTCTCAGACTCCCTCCGCTCGCCACTGCAAGGAGTGCCAGAATACCGTCGAGTAGGGCGGTAAATCTTTTGGTAAATCACACCAGTTGCAGCCATTCTTGAGTTGATAGAAGATCCCATCCAAGATTTGTCGCTTTGTCCACACCGGTGGTCTGGTTTGCTTCTTCTGCGGCAGTAATGGCTCGATGATTTCCCACTCTTTGTCGCTTAAGCTGCTGGAGTATGGCATTTTTTTTCATCTTATCTCGTCGCTAGAGATCCCAAATGGGTTCTATAAGCTGTGGTTAGCTCGTAGGTAGGACTTACGCATTGACAGGAAGCAAATTATGTGGAAGTTTCACTCAATCTTCTGTTTGAGGTGTTCTAAAATGAATTCACGAGCCACCTGAAGGTACAAATTCTTTTGCACTTCATACCAATTTTCAATCAGATCAAAAGAGCGCATTAATTCCAACTGCGTGAAAGCGCGGATTGAACAAAAAATGTGATTTTTGATAGCTGCTGTCGTCCGAACCATAAATCGCTCAATGCCACACACTTGCTTGATAGCTCTGTGGTAGCATTCAATACCCCAATGAATTGAATGCCATTGATTAAATTCCTGTTGGCTAATCTGTTCGGTAGTATTTGTGTTAAATAAGGACGTAATGTAGTATCTTTCAGATTCGTTTTTGAAAGTTCTCTGAAATACTTTCACACGCCCAAAGTTTTTCAGATGCACCATTAGTCCGCCGTTAGGAATCTCCAAATTTTTTACTTGGGTATACTTAAGTCCATCGAGTGAAACTTTTCGATTTTTGGCAATTCTCATGAGAATACCTAATTCCTGGTTCTTGAGGAATTTTAGATTTTCTCGGCTGGAATATCAGGCATCTCCAGTCACCATCTCTGGCTGTAAACCCCAAGCTAACACTTCAGTAATCATTTCTCGAAAATAATCATTCTTAGTCTTGCCCTCTCGTTTATCATAAATACGATAATTAACTGGAACTGACTTACCACTTTGATCTGTGTAATATAAAGTAATTAGGTTAAGACCTTTAATAATTCGATAGTGCTTTCCTGACCAAAAGTACCCAATTAATTCAGTTAGTTTTGGATTACTGTAAGGTTTATCAACAACTATATCATCTCCACTTAAAATGCCACCTACCAATTGAATATATGGTTTTAACTCATCAAACAAATCCTTGGGTTCATATCTTTCCCGCAATAAAAAGCGGTTGACACTATCGTGGAATAAGTCTTCCAGAATTTCTGCCAGACGGGTGCAACCTACGTATTTGGGAACTGCTACGCAAGTACAAAGTATAGGTGTCTTTGTCGCATTTATAGCAATCGTCATACCTATTAGGATGATTGCTTCAAGATATGCTCCATGGCGTCACGCAAACAATCAAACTCACTCAGACACTGGCGGATGCGACTTTTAAGCCACGACCAGCATTTCTCAATCTTGTTCAAGTCTGGAGGGGTTCGACCTCCACTTGATTGAGTCATCAAATAGTGGTATTGGTCAGTAGTGCAAACAAGAGGGATTGGTATGGGCGCTCAATTGCTGAGTATTGAAGGGTCGCGAGTCAAGATAGAAGTCACGATTGACCTGAGCCGTTCGATGCTC
>JAHHHE010000192.1 GCA_019359535.1 Gloeocapsa sp. UFS-A4-WI-NPMV-4B04 | reverse complement strand
AGTACAGTACCTGATTCCACCACAGGTGAGATCCATGAGAATTCTTTGAGATGCATTCCTACTCAGTACGCTCAGGGGATAATCTTCGATATTTTACTTGCTTTTACGCTTAACCGAACCGTATTGTATGCGAAAGCACAACCAAACCGAGTTAAGGCAGTTCTTCAATGTCTATTGCTAGATCAGTTGTGCGAGTTGAACGTAACCCGTATCCTAAGTGTATATGATCGCCTTAATGCAGAAAATTCGGGTCAGTCAAAATCGTAAATCCAGCATATCGGAGGATAACAGTTGCAGTTCCAATAAAAAAAGCGAACCACTATCAAAGTTTGGGCTTCCACTATTTCCAGATAATACAAGCGTTCTTGTTTCGTTCATAGTTGAGCTTTAATGTACAACACATTGGAGAAACTTTTTTTGTCTGATTATTGTCCTTTTCCTCGCTTTACGTCCTAACGCCTGACGCTGAGGTATTTTAATAAAATTACTTGTTCTCA
This sequence comes from Gloeocapsa sp. UFS-A4-WI-NPMV-4B04, assembly GCA_019359535.1. Lineage (GTDB taxonomy): Bacteria > Cyanobacteriota > Cyanobacteriia > Cyanobacteriales > Chroococcidiopsidaceae > JAHHHE01. The sequence goes on along the minus strand of JAHHHE010000192.1, from coordinate 11,219 downwards.
ACTCAATTAAATTATAGAGTTGTAGATGACTCCGTAAGCATAAATATCAGAGACTAGCAGTTTTGAAATAGCTTACTTAAAACGATAACTTTTAATTAACACGCTACTTGTTTGCTTAAAACTGTGTTCTTAAATTCATCTAAATTGGCAAAAGTATCAAAAACTTGATCTAAACCTGTTAATTCAAATAATATTCTGGTTTGTTCATTCATTGAACAAAGAAAAAGTTTGCCATCAGCCCTTCGTACTGCTCTAAATGCTTCTATTAAAGCCATTAGCTCAGAGCTATTTATCAGCGTCACATTTTTGAGGTCAATTAAAATAACATTTACTCCTGCTTCAAATATACGCTGAATTTCTTTATAAAAATGATTAGCGCTACTAAGAATTAATAATTCAGAGTAATGCATGACTTGAATGTTAAAATTCATGTGAGTAAATCCTAATTAATAATTTTGACTGGTTCAATCTGTTCAAATTAACAACCTAGCTTTAAAACTTACTTGGTTGTAAACTAAAAAAAGTATTACTAAAAGTCTAAATATAGACAATTAGTATTAGGTAAATCTAATTTTAAAAAAGCTCTAGAATACCCTATTGCCATAACTTACCAGTGCTACCTTATTTATTCCTCTGTCTAGAGGAATGAAATTAACTTGCGTAGTTTGTTACTACGAATACAAAGAGCCTTTGCTATATCAGCCTGGATAGTTGTTTGCCTACAGAAATTTAACAAAGGTGATCGCACTTGCTAAGTTAGCCTCATATTAACTAAATGCTTGCTGCATTTTTGTGTCAAAAGGTGCTTGTGCTAAGGGTACTTGATTGTAGTTGATGGATGCGATCGCTTGAATTAGCGTCCAATCGTATTCAAGATCACATTTTTACTTAATACTATAGTTAATGCCATAGATAGAAGATTAGAAAAACAAAACCAGGTATTTTTTGATTAGCGATAGCAAATTCCAGAATCAAGAGCTACCCGGATTTTTACAACAGTTCCGGTCAAAAGTTGTAATCTCTGAGGCAAGCTTTACTAATATCTTGCTCAATTGAGCATTTTACCTACTGTGTAAATTTCGCTCTTGAGATTCTTGGGGTAACGGTTAGACCGATTTGCCATCAATTATTAGTGCAATGAATCAATTTTGTAGATATCCAAACCAAATATGTCCCAAGACAACCTTTCAATAAAAAACACTCTCAGTAATGTTGTATCATTAGAAGCACATGAATCAAAAATATCACCGTTAGTAGAATCGCAATCAAAGTTTCTCGCCTCAAGTTTATCTTTATCCACCGCAGACTTAGAATTTTCGCAATCTTCTACACCCGCGCCGGATTTAGTCTGCTTATCTCATTTACGTTGGAATTTCGTTTACCAAAGACCTCAACATTTGCTCACTCGTTGTGCAAAAAAGCGGCGTGTATTTGTTATTGAAGAGCCAATTTTTGATGCCGCTCAAGATGGAAAACTTGATATTATTCAGCATGAAAGTGGAGTTTGGGTTGTAGTTCCACACCTACCAGAAAATTTGACTGAGGCAGCAATAAATAGCATTCAACAGCGCTTGATTGATCAGCTATTTGCTGAAGTCCAAATTCACAACTATATCCTTTGGTACTATACACCGATGGCTATGGCATTTACGCGGCACTTAGAGCCTCTGGTAACTGTATATGACTGCATGGATGAGTTATCCTTGTTTGCAGGAGCGCCACCTAGCCTGAAAGCTTGTGAAGCTGAACTTTTCAAGCGTGCAGAATTAGTGTTTACAGGCGGGCAAAGTCTTTATGAAGTCAAGCGCAATCAGCACCCAAACGTCTACGCATTTCCCAGTAGCATTGATAAAGCGCACTTCGCACAGGCAAGAAATTTTAAGGCAGATCCCCTAGATCAAGCAGATATTCCTCACCCACGCTTGGGGTTCTTTGGCGTGATAGACGAACGCATGGATCTCGAATTAATCGCTGGCATTGCTGAGGCGAAACCAAACTGGCATTTAGTGATTATCGGGCCAGTAGTCAAAATAGATCCAGCAATTCTGCCATGTCACAAAAACATTCATTACCTTGGGGGCAAAAATTATCAAGAACTACCGGATTATATCGCTGGGTGGGACGTGGCGTTGCTGCCGTTTGCACGCAACGAGTCAACGCGCTTTATTAGCCCTACTAAAACCCCAGAGTATCTTGCCGCAGGTAAGCCTGTCGTATCTACATCAATTCGGGATGTAGTCAATCCTTATGGACAAATGGACATGGTGTACATTGCAGACACAGTTGCCCAGTTTATTACAGCAATTGAAGCAGCGTTGCATCAAAATTCTGATCCATCTTGGAGGACAAAGGTAGATACATTTCTAGCGCAGACTTCATGGGATAGCACCTGGGGAGGCATGATTCAACTGGTGGAGTCCGTGATAAATCCAAGAAAAGATCGGACAGCGAAAATCCATAATTCAGAAGTGAAAAAACTTGCAAATTAAAATTTTGCAGATTTGTAATAATGCCCCTTTGAGCCAGTGAGTAGAAAAAAAAGCGGCAAAAATTACACTACTCACGGCGGGTTATGTCCACTTGACTCCTGAATTCTCAACTCTAAAATTTTTCCTTTGTTAGTAGCAATTAAAAAGGCGTAAAATTTAATGTTCGATTACCTAATTGTTGGTGCGGGGTTTGCTGGTAGCGTCCTCGCTGAAAGGCTGGCGAGTGATGGAAAGAAAATTCTGATTATTGACACGCGATCGCATATTGCTGGGAATGCTTACGATCACTACAACGAAGCAGGCATTCTCGTCCATAAGTACGGACCACACATCTTTCACACCAACTCCCGCGATGTATTTGAGTACCTGTCGAACTTTACAGAATGGCGTTCTTATGAACACCGCGTACTTGCTAGTGTAGATGGTCAACTTGTTCCCATCCCAATCAACCTTGATACAGTTAACAAGCTGTATGGATTGAAACTAACATCGTTCCAAGTTGAAGAGTTTTTTGCATCGGTAGCTGAACCCAAAGACTACATTCGCACTTCAGAAGACGTAGTTGTCAGCAAAGTTGGCAGAGAACTTTATGAAAAGTTTTTTAGGAACTACACCCGTAAACAATGGGGTATTGATCCTGCGGAACTTGACAAATCAGTTACTGCGCGTGTACCTACCCGTACAAACCGCGATGATCGCTATTTTACCGATAGTTATCAGGCAATGCCGCTACACGGCTATACCCGGATGTTCGAGAGTATGTTGTCTCATCCGAACATCAAGATCATGCTGAATACCGATTATCGAGAAATTATCAATGTCATCCCCTATGGCGAGATGATCTACACAGGTCCAGTCGATCAATTCTTTGATTATCGCTATGGAAAGCTACCTTACCGCTCTTTGGAATTTAAGCATGAGACAATTAACACGCCTTTATACCAGCCTGTAGCAGTAGTCAACTATCCCAACGACCACCTGTACACCCGCGTTACTGAATTTAAGTACCTAACTGGACAAGAACACAACAAAACTAGCATTGTCTACGAGTATCCACGTGCCGAAGGAGATCCTTACTATCCTGTACCACGCCCAGAAAATGCCGAAATTTACAAGCAGTACAAGGCACTCGCTGACGCGACTAAGGACGTTCATTTTGTCGGACGCTTGGCAACTTACAAATATTACAACATGGATCAAGTCGTGGCTCAAGCTCTGACAATCTATAACAAGCTGGCAACACGCAGTAAATCCAACTATGAGGAAAACGGCCATGCCCTTGCAGTCACCGCCACTTGAACTATGGGCTGGAGTCGAGTGTACAGTTAACCGTGTAGGTGATCAGTATTTCGATCAGCTAGAACAAAACGGTCACGCAACGCGCTTGGATGACTTGAATCTTTTTGCAGAACTCGGTATAAGTGCAATGCGCTATCCCATCTTGTGGGAGCGCACTGCGCCCAACGGGCCAAAGCAAGCAGACTGGTCATGGGCAGACGAGCGTTTAGGACGAATGCAAGAACTGGGCATTCGCCCAATTGTTGGTTTAGTTCATCACGGTAGTGGCCCTCACCACACCAGTTTGATCGATCCGGCTTTCGCTCCAGGGCTTGCCGAGTTTGCCCAAGCGTTTGCCGATCGCTATCCTTGGGTAGAACATTATACGCCTGTCAACGAACCACTAACTACAGCGCGATTTAGTGGGCTATATGGTCACTGGTATCCTCATGGTCGTGATGATTTGACATTTATGCGGGCATTGTTGACACAGTGCCGTGCTGTTGCGCTTTCAATGGCTGCAATCCGCAAGGTAAACCCGAAGGCGCAACTTATCCAAACTGAGGATTTGAGTAAAACTTTCAGCACACCACTTTTAGCTTACCAAGCTCAGTTTGAAAATGAGCGTCGGTGGTTGAGTCTCGATTTACTATGCGGTCGTGTTAACCGTCACCACTTCATGTGGGAATACTTGCTGAAGTTGGGCATTAGTGAAAGCGAACTTGAGTTTTCAAACAACCCTTGTCCACCGGATGTAATCGGGATTAACCACTATCTGACAAGCGATCGCTTTTTAGATGAGCGCCTAGAAAACTACCCAGTTACCGCACATGGCGGCAATAGACGGCACAAGTACGCAGATGTGGAGGCAGTGCGTGTTTGTGCTGAAGGACCGCCCGGGCCATATTTACTATTAAAAGAAGCTTGGGAACGCTATAAACTACCACTCGCTGTTACCGAAGTACACCTTGGTTGCACCCGCGAAGAGCAACTGCGGTGGTTGAAAGAAGTATGGGATGCGGCACAGAATCTCAGAACTGAAGGCGTAGATGTACGCGCTGTAACTGCTTGGTCTTTGCTTGGGGCCTACGACTGGAATAGTTTATTAACTGTACACCAAGGTTATTACGAGCCTGGTGTATTTGATTTGCGTTCACCCCATCCTCGCCCTACCGCCCTTGCCCGAATGCTGCAACATCTAGGGCGCAAGGAGATATACGATCACCCGCTTCTCGCTCTCCCAGGATGGTGGCGTAGACCTGAAAGGCTACTGTATCCCCCAGTATCTTGTTCTGTAGAGGCAATGTCAACATTGAGCCTTGATTCTACCCAAAAGTCCGTGCGCCCGATCGCAATTACCGGAGCAACAGGGACACTTGGGAAAGCTTTTGCTCGCCTGTGCGAAGTTCGGGGTATTCCGTATCGCCTGCTATCACGTCAGGAGATGAATATTACTGACTCGGCATCAGTTGATACCGCCCTTACTGAGCTAAACCCTTGGGCAGTTGTGAATACTGCTGGTTATGTGCGTGTAGATGATGCAGAGCGTGAACCTGATACCTGTCGGCGTATAAATACCGATGGTGCAGCAATTTTAGCTCACAGCTGCCAAAAGTTAGGAGTAGCGCTACTAACTTTTTCATCAGATCTGGTATTTGATGGCGTAATACAGTCACCATATATAGAGAGCGATCGCGTTGCACCCCTAAATGTATATGGGCAAAGCAAGGCTGAGGCAGAAGTAAAAGTATTAGAAGCTTGTCCGACATCACTTGTCATCCGTACTAGCGCTTTTTTTGGGCCCTGGGACGAGTACAACTTCATATCAGTAGCGTTACGCACATTAGCTGCTGGACATACTTTCGTTGCTGCACAAGATTCGGTTGTTTCGCCGACATACGTTCCGGATCTTGTCCATGCTAGCCTTGATTTGTTAATTGACGGCGAGTACGGTTTGTGGCATCTTGCAAATCCAGGTGCGATCGCTTGGGCTGATTTAGCCCACTTCGCCGCCAAGCAAGTTCACCTTGACACTACTCGTATTCACGCTGTTTCTACCCAATCTCTTGGTTTAGCAGCACCGCGCCCAACCTACAGCGTCCTTACCAGTGAGCGGGGCGTACTCCTACCACCATTGGAAAACGCATTATTCCGCTATTTCCAAGAGCGTGAGATTTCCTTGTAGCTCAGTAATTGATACATCAAGTCAATTTTGATCGAATTAGCGATCGTCCTGATGATAATCCTCATCCTTACATCTTGCCTTCAAGGAAGTGCCTTACCAATCCAGCTTGGAATTCAACTTCTGGGTTAACAGTGTTCATTTACTCAAAAGCCTTCCTAGTCCTCTTTTAGAGGACTTTCGCTATTAGGGTTTACGCCTCAGGTAAGCGGTGCTAGAAATTCCCTGTGTCTATCTTTGTTATCAAGTAGCATGGGGAACTTTGCTACTTTATACTGGTCTTGTATTATAAGGCTTACTGCTACTTACGTAATTTCTCTATTTTAATGTTACAATTTTACTTAATTAATGTGCAATAATACTGAAGTATGGTTATAAAGTAGATGAACAAAAAATTATTAGGCTTGCTGATGAGCGAGATAAGCATTCAGGCAATGAGATCCTAAATTATCCTTCTCTTCTACAAGCTCGTAAATATAACTATTCCAGCAAAGCTGCTTTACCTGCTTTTGGCAATTTCGATTATGTAAATTGAATATGTAGAAATACTGAATGTTTATTAAAGATTATGTAAAGAAGAGATTGTCAAGCATTGAGTTGGTAACAGAATGATTAACAATAAAAATTCAGACAATAAAACACTAAATATTTTTTCTCGCTAGCAGCCGGAAACATAGCCATGTATTCGGTATAAATCTTATTTAAGCCAAGCTGCAACAGCCGCTATTGGCAATTTTAGTTATGCAAAAAATTGAGGATATGTAATGCTAAATCTAGATTTTTCTTCACCAATTTCCGGCACAGTTGAAGACAACAATCTTGCAGGCACAGGGTTTACCTCAGTGCAGACTAATAATAGTGGCAATCAATATGATCAAAGCCGCATTAATCTCGATCCAACGGCTGGTACTCTGACTCTTACAGCTACACAGGGAAGCAATGCAGGAGCTACTAATACACTCAAAAATGCACTTCAAGTTGGAATTGATGCTACTCAAACTTTTACAATTAGTACAAGGTTAAAAGGTTCACCAACGAATCTAACTACTTCAGTTCAACAAGGGGGTCTTTTCTTCGGTTCTAACCAAGATAATTATGCGAAGCTAGTCGTTATCAACACTGGCACTAATGGTTTAAAAATACAGCTTTATCGAGAACAAAACGGGGTAGGTTCCAATGTAGATGTCGTTACAGGTTTAAACTGGACGACAATTAATACTCTTGACCTATTCCTAACAGGCGATCCAATTACTAACAAAATTACAGCAGCGTACCGAGTTAACTCCGACAGGGGAGCGCGGCTAACATTTAATCAGACTTTTACACCTAGTCAACCCGCTAACTTTTTTACAGATGCAACCAGCGCCAGGGCTGGGATTTTGGCATTTAGCGGTAATGCACCAGATGTCCCTATTACCTTTGACAGTTTTGGGATTGCTCAAGATGCAAAGATTAATTTTCAGCCAAGTGGTGCTGTACCATCTGGGTATATTGCAGATAATGGCAATGCCTATAATGCTACACGCGGCTTTGGTTGGGTAACTCAATCGAGCCTAAGTAGCTCTACGCATACACCACTGAATATTGCCGCTTATGCACGCGATCGCAACCGTGCTAATGTTGACCAACGACTTGATAGTGTGCTGCATATGCAGTTCCCTAATACTCCAGCTGCTGCTTGGGAGTATGCTGTACCAAACGGTACTTACAGCGTGACTGTTAGCGTCGGTGATACGCCTAATAGCAAAGGTATTTATGACAGCAAGCACAGCATTAGGGTAGAAGGTGTCACCGCTATTAACCGCTTCCAAGCTACCGCTAGGCAAGAGTATCAGCTAGCTACTGTCAAGGTAAACGTTATTGATGGTAGGCTTACTATCGATCCAGGCACAGGTACTAATCGAGGCATTAATACCAAGATCAATTACGTTGATATCGTCAATATCACCCCAGGCAAGCACCCAACAGTCTCAGCTACTTCAATTGCTAGTGATCCAACGGGCGTATATCTTGATGCCGCTATCAATGTTGATGTCTCTTTGGTAGGTTCAGGCATTGGTGTAGATCCGGCAACACTTAATACTACCAGCGTCCAGCTATATCGTACTAAGGATAACGCTCTAATACCTGGATTGATTAATACCAGTGGAGGCAATGATGCTATTGTCTACCAGCCAAGTGCAAACTTAGATCCAAATACCAACTACACTTTTAAAGTTACAACAGGTGTCAGGGATGAATCTGGTTCTACCTTTACTCCTTACAGCAGGACATTCAACACAGGAACTAACGTCACTACCCCTCTTGCTCCCGTAAGCTTCACTAAAAGCGTAGTCTATGGTAGCACTACTGCCCCTGGCGATCCAATGTCCAGCTTAACCATAAGTCCCGATGGTAACAACCTTTACGCCTCTACTTTAGATGGCAAAATCCTTCGCTGGAATATTGAAGCTAATACAGGCAACCTAACAAACCTAGACACCTTTAATCTTGGTGGTGGTCGTGCCATTATTGGGCTGACTTTCAATCCTAACGATGCGAATGAGTTATGGATCTCCCATAATGACCCGCTTTTCCCACAGCCAGCCACAGATTTTACAGGTAAAATATCAAAGCTGACATTAAACCCAGTTACTACAGCTTTTGACGCTAATATTCAAGATTACGTCGTTGGTTTGCCTCGCTCTGCCAAAGACCATTTAAGTAATAGCCTTGCCTTTGGTCCCAACGGTAAGCTTTACATGACTCAAGGTAGTAACAGTGCTATGGGTGCGCCTGATAATGCTTGGGGCAATAGGCCTGAGCGATTGTTAACCGGAGCAGTATTAGAAATCGACCCCAATCGGACGACGATTCCGACAGGAGGCATCAATGTCCAAACAGAGAACCATGCAAACCCGCAGGATAACTACAATCCTTATGAGCCTAATGCCCCTGTCAAAATTTATGCAACAGGTACTCGTAATCCCTACGATTTAGTTTGGCACAGTAATGGTAAGCTCTACGTTCCCACAAATGGCAGCGCTGCTGGTGGTAATACCCCTGACGATCCGATGACGACAGTAAATGAGGCACTAAAGGGTGTAGGTACTCAAAACGATTACCTTTTCAAAGTTGAGCAGGGTGGTTACTATGGTCATCCCAACCCCTTGCGTCAAGAGTACATTATGAACGGTGGTAATCCTACTAGCGGCGTTGATCCCGCAGAAGTAGCAAGGGTGACAGACCCAAATACAGGTACAGTGTATCCAGGATACGCCGTCGGCACTCAACCAGATCCCAATTATCGTGGCTTTGCTTATGACTTCGGTCGCAACCGTTCGCCCAATGGAATCATCGAATATAAGAGTAATACATCCGGTGGTGCTTTGAAGAACAAGCTGCTAGTCGTGGAATATAGTGGTGGAAATGACATCCTAGCCCTGGAAACAGACCTCAACGGTAACATTCCTAGAGGTAAAGTTACCCAGGTTGTCTCTGGACTTTCAGACCCTCTGGATTTGATTGAGGACACCAGAAAGAATATCGGCAATTTGTATGTAGCTGAACTGATTAACGATGGCGCTGCTGGTCGGATTTCTCTTTTAAGAGCCTAGATAACGCAGCCAGTAATTTATAGCATATACAGTAATCCTACTGATAGGCTGTTGACATTTAATTTGAAGTAACTGGGCAGGCTTTCCTGCCCTTTTTACAATAGATTTAGTCACTATCTCTCTTTCATTACTTTAGGCAGAAGAAAAGTAGTAATCTGTCCGTTGGATAATAGAAGTTAACGAGCCTAAAAAATAATTTATACTAGCAATTAAAATAGAAAAGCCAGTGTTTAATTGATAAGGTTACACTATCTTTAACTAAGCCTTGTGTAAAAATTAAATGAAAAACTGAAGAATTTAAGTATAAACTATTGAGGCGATTTTTCCAACTTTTAACTTTAGTTAATTAAGAATGCTCTACTTACTTTCTAACCATATTTGATTAGTGTTGATGCTAATTGAGTTCAGTTTTTTCGAGTCCATGAAAATGTAACCCTTCTATTAATTAGGCACTAAAAAATTATTTGACCAACGTTTTATTTGCTCAAATCACTATAATAATTGTGCTAATTAAATATAGCCGAATCAAAAATTGTTTTTGTGATTTTTGATTCGGCTATATTAAAAGCTAATTTTGTTACAAAATTAGGTGAAATTTGCTTGTTTAATAACTTGATATATCTAGCAATCGCAGGTAGAAGTTTAAGTTAATTCCTGATATCATTCCTAGATGCAATAATTTAAAAGCGGTCATTACTTCTCACCTCTGGGCAAAGGTATTGATAAGTGTCACAATAGTTATCAGCAAAGGCAAAACTCCTAATAATAACTCTAGGATCTACTATAGCAATAGCAAGATTTTTAGAAACATACTACTATCCTACTTATGCCAGAGTGACTAAAGAGGGTTAAGCTGAAGAACACATAAATACTTGCTTGAGTTAAATAAAAAGAGTATTGCCTCCTACATAATTTAAGGTAGATATAGGGTAAAACTATCTGATGCTTAAACGTAGGAACAGATAATCACTTTGACGTAACGGTGTTAGCGTTTTCTTCTGATATAGAGCGACGGTATTGAGGCGGCACGTGCTTTCCGTTAGTGTCGTAGTAGCTATCAACATCAACATCTGTCCAACCTGGACCATCAATAACATTTCTAGAACTCCGCAAACCTATGATAACTGCAAACTTTTTCATATTTCTTCCATTTCAGATACAGCGACCCCTTTATACTGGCTTTTAAAATTACAGACTTGGTTTAGAAACAATGAAGAATTGCATGAAGATTTGACTAACACCATTGGAATCAGTCAGGGTAATTTTTACTTATTCAAGTCTAAATATTAATTTCAGGAGTTTCTCTAGTCGAGAAAACGAAGAATATTACTTACTTTAGATATAGCTCTTTCATTTTCTCTTTTAGTTCTTTGATTGCCACCAAAATCGTCAACTAGCCCTCAGTCTGAAAATTCACCTTAGTGCTTTCTGTAAAAACGCAACCTGTAAGAATGTACTTGTAAAGAAATGTTGACAATAACCAATACAAGCAATAAATGTTCTCTAAAAACAATAGTGTCTAGTTATTTTGGTTGTGTTGCGATCGCTAACGGGACTTAAACAAAGCAGGAGAGCAAAAAAGACTATAATACTTAGATAGCATAGCTTTCACGTTGAAAGAAGCTCATGAAAGAAACCACCCCTGCCGCCATGCCTCCATGCTATGAAAGATGG
>JAHHHE010000191.1 GCA_019359535.1 Gloeocapsa sp. UFS-A4-WI-NPMV-4B04 | reverse complement strand
CAGATATCCGTGTATTACTTGGTGAAGAGCAGTCATTACTCCTGAATATCTGTTCAAGTAAGTCTGCCTTGGTAATGCCCAATGATTCAGCAGCAGCACCTAGTGCTTCCCAAGTGGAGTCGGTCAGCCTTAAAGAGCGGACTGAGCGGTAGTCGTCATTTTTCAGCGCAAACTTCCCCTGGACATCTCGTCTCATAGCAGCTTGCCATGTATTACACCGCAATGTTATAGCACCTAGTAAGTGCAGTCAACCGTGTATTACTTGGGAGGAAGAAACCAGATGCTATTGGTATAAGGAGTGAGTTATTCTTGCTTTAAGCTGGAGCTAGTGTGGCAAATCGTGAAGTTCTGGTCTTGGCATGGAACACCACGCAACCAGGCAACCATGCGAACTACATTAATTGCCACCGCCGTCATGATGTGCTGCAATCGGACTTTTGGCAAACCGAAATAACGCGCTTGCCGCAGACCAAAAGCGCGAATCCCTTGCGATAGAGTCCCTTCAACTCCAGCACGGATGTTGTAGCGTTCAATCCATTCTTCTGTCTGTTGCTGTTGTCGGATAAACTGAAGGGCAAGGTGTTCAGCTTTTGGACGCAATGTTAGTGACCGAGGTTCGCTTTTTGAGCGGGTACAAAGCGTTCGCACAGGACAGAGACGACAGGCTGTGCGAGAGAACTTCACATAGACCACTGGATTGCCCCAAGCATCCTCAGTCGGAGTCCAACTCTTACTCTTTTTTCGTTGCGGACAGGTGACTCTTTTTGTTTTCCAATTGACCGCAAACTGGCTGATATCGTAGCTACCAGATATCCGAGCTTGCCAACTAACATTGGGGCGCACTGGCCCAACAACCTCTACCCCATGTTTCTTGTGGCTTGTCACTAGTAGATTGCTATCGACATAGCCAGCATCTACGATGTGTTCAGAGGGCAATAACGCTTTACTGGCAAGTGCTGCATGAATCGGTTCTGTTTGAGTCACATCACAAATGTGGGCGTGGGTCGTCTCTACATTACTAATAAGATGAACCTGGTCTAGATCACAAGTTTCAGTTATGTGCACCTTATAGCCTGTCCACGTTGTACTACGTTTGTTGCCATAACGAGCATCCGGGTCGTAGGGAGAGTCAAAGCGACTGCCAGCGGGAGGCAAATCAGTAGCAGCGCGCCAGCGCACCTGATCATTCTCCACATAATATTGATGGACCCAAGTCTGCCGCAGGATTTCGATGACTGGCACTTGCCTAAGCCATTGAGATGCAGTTTCAGCGTACACCGCTATCAGTAATTGCATTCCGTCACTGCCGATAGTCTCAGCATATTCCTGACGAGCTGCAATGCCTTTAGGTAAACGGTACTCGTCTACTGCACGCCCATAACGGTCGAACCACTCACTCGGCACCCAAGAGCGTAGCCAGTCTGGAGCAACGGTTGCCAGTGTGTTAAGCGCCGCACGCAAGGTTCCACCAACGCCTTCGAGCCGATTTAAGGTGCGGGTGGCAGCCAGGATATGGGTGGAGTCAGTACGCTGTTTACCTCGTTGTTTGAGCCATCCACGCTCAATGAAATTGTTGTAGTAGGGTGTCTAGCAGTTGTTGCTCGGCACCACCCGCTACTAACCGAGCGCGAAATTCACACAGCACCGAAAAGTCAAAACCCGGGTCAGTGAGTTCCAACCCCAGCACATACTTCCAATCGATTCTACTGCGAACCGCTTCAGCCGCCTGTCTGTCTGTCAAGTCCTCAATGAACTGCATCACGCAAATTAAAGCCAGTCGCCAAGGACTGACTGTTGGTTGCCCGTAAGTCGGATACATTGCTACAAAGTCAAAGTCGCTGTAAAGTGTTCCAATTTCATCCCGCAGCGTCAGATACTGGTTTCCCTTAGGGAAAGCCGCACGAGCGACACGACTCGTTTCCTCTGGTACAGCACCAATGGGTTGAGGTTGCAGCGACATGTCCCTGGCTCTCCTAACTATTGTATAGATTGTGCCAATTTTAAGGTGTTACCCAGGCGCTTGCCCTCTAATTTTGACTTCGCCAACAGTATCAATTGCTTAAAAAACGCCAATCTAGGGAATTGAAACAAGGACGCTTTGTCCGTCGGGCTGCGCCTTCTCTACACAATTCTTTTTTCTGTTCCATAACTAAATAATGGTGCTTGAAACCATTATCTTCGGGACAGTTTTTCACTACTCACTACTCACTGTCCCGAAGGGACTGATCAACTAATTATAAATCGTTTCCTCTGAGGTAATTGCTCTAGTCAAGTCAGCGTTAGTCAGCTTTGCACCTTTCAAGTTTGCCCCACTTAGGTCTGTTCCGCTTAAGTCTGCAAACGCTAAATTAGCTCCGTTTAAGTCTGCTGCACTTAAGTTTGCGCCACTTAAGCTTGCCTTACTCAAGTCTGCATCTCTTAAATCTGCTTGCGATAAATTTGCTTTAGTTAAATTTGTCCTAACCAGAGACGTTTGATTTAGTTTAGCCCCGCTTAGGTCAGCTTCACTCAAATCTGCCGCCGTTAAGTCTGCTTTACTTAAGTTTGCTTCAATTAAGTTAGCCAAATTCAATTTTGCCCAGCTCAAATTAATTTCAGTCAGTGAGCATGAAGATAGCATTGCACATCTCAAGTTAGCATTAACGAAATTTCTGTCTTTTGCTGCATAACGACGCAGAAGTTCACTAACAGGCAATCTAGATAAAAAAGTAACAGCAGCCCCACCGTAGCACCATTTAGCTGCCATTAAATTGGCAGCAGTGTTAACAGCTACCTCGTCACATTTAGGTAAGATAACTCCATTGCATCCATCCCACTCGCCGCCAAGCATAAAGGCAATTTCTTGGGCGGCAAAACATTCATCAAATAATAGAATATCTTGCTGACCTTTTGACCACTGCGGAAATGCGAATTCAATTAACCTTTTGATGCCTCTGATGTCTGATAGCATGACTTGGATGCACCATTAATAACATTATATAAACATATTAAATCCCCCGCTAACTTTAAAAGTTTAACGGGGGAGAACGTCAATGCTGGCAATCTGACAGTATGTATTCTTCAAACTACAGAATGCCCCAGAAGTGAAGGAAGCCTTGACCTGAAAAGATTTCAATTAAAGCAGCAGATACAAAGCCTAGCATCGCCAAGCGACCGTTCCAAATTTCGGCTTGAGGTGTGAAGCCCCAACGCCAAGCATTACGGTCATCCATGATCGGGGTTGTAACTGTTGAAACTTTTGTTGTATCCTGCATAGTTGCTACTCCAAATTTTTAATATGTAACTCTTTTTTCGCCTTATGTAAATTAATATAACAAATATTTGCTAAACTCGGCTACTAAGGGTGTAACTTTTGGGTTGTAAATATGTGCATAAAAAAACTGGGAGTTCACAAAGAACCTCCCAGATTGGGGAATTATGCTATGCAAATCTAACTTTGAGCGCTGTAATTCTAAAGAACGCCCCAGAAGTGGAGAAAGCCTTGACCAGAAAAAATTTCAATTAAAGCAGCCGCTAAAAAGCCAATCGCTGCTAAACGACCATTCCAAAGTTCTGCTTGAGGTGTAAAACCCCAGCGCCATGCGTTACGGTCATCCATTACGGGGGGTGTGACTTTAGTTGTATTTTGCATTGCCATAGCTCCAGCTAATCTAGTTTTAATTAATGTAACGCTTATGTAAATAAATGTAACGTGAAGTAGCCCAAAGTATCTCTACCTTAAGGAAGAGAAGGCGGTGCAAATATCTGTTGTAGGGGTAAAAAGTAATCGCGCTGATTACTGCGGCCAAATCGCCAAACCAGTCTCAGGATCAAAGAAATGAATTTTGTCGGGTGCTAAGGAGAGCCACAATTGTTCACCAAGGGAGACAATACGGTCAGGAGCAATTCGGACTTGCATTGCAGTAGTTACGGCGGTATTCAACCCGGCTAGACTCACCGCAAGATAAGTTTCATTTCCCAAAGCTTCTACAAGTTCTACTTGAACGGAGAGATTTTTGGTAGCAGCAACACTTAAACTCAAGTGTTCTGGACGGATACCCAAAACTAGAGACTGCTGATCGTATTTTTGCAAAGCAGTTGCCCAAATATCTGGCAGAGTGAGGCGGAACTGGGGATGAGTAATTAATAAAGGCGCGTGAAACTGGACTGTCAAAAAATTCATTGGCGGTGAACCAATAAATTCTGCCACGAAGCGGGTAGCTGGACGGTTGTAAAGTTCCAATGGGTGAGCGACTTGCTGAAGCTTACCTTGATTCATCACGGCAATGCGATCGCCCATTGTCATTGCTTCAGTTTGATCGTGGGTAACGTAGATTGTTGTTGTCTCTAACTGACGTTGGAGTTTAACAATTTGGGCGCGGGTTTCGGCTCGTAGTTTGGCATCTAAGTTAGAAAGCGGTTCATCCATCAAAAAGACTTGCGGATTACGCGCGATCGCCCGTCCCAAAGCAACACGCTGTTTTTGTCCCCCAGACAATTGTTTTGGTAGCCGTTTTAAAAGAGCTTCAATTTGCAACAACGCTGCCACATTCCGCACTTGCTGGTCAACTGTTCTTTCTCGCTGGGTCATGTATCGCAGATTTTTAGGTAGCGATCGCGTCATTCCCACCAAAGCATTCTCCGCCCAATTGGGCAAAGATTCTGACCCCTGACCCCTAATCCCTGACCCCTTCTTCTGCGTTCTCCGCAATCCAAACGCCAGGTTGTCATAAACCGTCATGTGAGGATAAAGCGCATAGTTTTGGAACACCATTGCGATGTCTCGTTGCTTGGGAGGTAAATCATTAACAAGAGCGTCACCTACCCAGATATTGCCCCCAGTCATTTCTTCCAAGCCCGCAATTAACCGCAATAGCGTACTTTTGCCGCAACCCGAAGGCCCCACCAACACCATAAATTCCCCATCTTCTACCGTTAGGTTAATGCGGCGTAAGACATTAACGCTGTCTGAAGGATGGGTATCTAGGTCAGTTTTCTGTTGCGTAAGCTGGGGCTGTGCCACTGGGACAATAGCTCCACCTTGACGAGCGGGAAAGCTTTTGTAAATGTTCTCTAAAACAACCTGCGCCACAATAATTTCAAATAGCTGGAATGATTCAAAATTACCGACTCAGACAAGTCAGCAATACAAAATACAGTTGTCTGACTTTATCGTACTTTGACGACCACGAAGAATTACATTACTTCTCAATTCCGCCATTAACTTTGTATTATGTGAACCACATACCATACATTTAATTTAAATACAAGTAAAATTAAGAAAACAGCCTGACGAGTAAAAAGCAAATTAATTTTTTGGTTTGAGGCTGTAAGGAGGACTATTATGTCTACGGAAATAAGTCCAACTAACTTTGAAACTGAGCTGCCAGCCTCAGAGCATCAGATTCAGGATGTACAGCAGACACAGTGCTGCATCGTTGGTGGTGGACCTGCGGGCGCTGTTTTAGCGCTCCTTTTAGCACGTCTTGGCATCCCTGTCATGCTACTCGAAACACACAAAGACTTTGACCGCGACTTCCGGGGTGACACGATTCATCCTTCAGTAATGGAAATCATGGATGAACTGGGACTAGCTGACTCCTTACTAAAACTGCCCCACGCTAAAATGCGTCAGCTTACGCTCAAGACCAACGAGGAGTCTGTCACTTTTGCTGAATTCAGTCGGCTGAAAACAAAATATCCGTATATCATGATGCTGCCTCAAGTACGCTTTTTGGAGTTCATTACCGCAGAAGCTAAACGTTATCCGAACTTTCAACTGGTGCTAGGAGCGAATGTGCAAGAGTTAATTGAGGAAGATGGAGTAATTCGGGGTGTCCGCTATCGGGGACATGGAGGCTGGCACGAAGTACGGGCAATGCTTACAGTTGGTGCAGACGGTCGTCACTCCCGCATTCGGCAACTGACTGGATTTGAGGCAATTCAAACCTCACCACCAATGGATGTTCTGTGGTTCCGCCTACCCCGAAAGCCAGAAGATCCTGAAGTTGGGATGGGGCGCATCGGTCGGGGTCATATTTTGGTAATGCTTGGGCGGTCTGATTCCTGGCAAATTGCTTACGTCATTCCCAAGGGTGGCTACCAGCAAATTCGTACTGCTGGCTTGGAGGTGCTACGACAGTCTATTGCTGAAATTGCGCCAGAATTGAGCGATCGCCTAGAACACCTTAAAGATTGGTCACAAATCGCCTTTCTCTCTGTCGAGTCCAACTGTCTCAAGCGCTGGTATCTTCCTGGACTACTACTAATTGGTGATGCCGCCCACGTAATGTCCCCAGTTGGTGGCGTTGGGATTAACTACGCAATTCAAGATGCTGTTGTAGCCGCAAATGTACTTAGTAAACCGCTTCAAGCTGGCAATGTCCAAGTACGCGATTTAGCCAAAGTCCAACGTCAACGCGAAATACCGACACGAATTATCCAGGCTTTTCAGTCTTTAGTCCAGCAGCAGATACTCGCCCGTGTTCTCAACTCAGATCAGCTTTTCAAGCCTCCAGCTTTGTTCCGTATACCAATTTTACGTGACCTGCCGATGCGGTTAATCGCCTTTGGTGTTTTGCCTGCTCATGTGAAAACTTAATAGAATCTCACTGGAGAAAAGCTGGAAAGCTATTAAAAACAACCTATGCCACGATATATAGTCTCATGCAATTTGTTTAGTTTCCTGTTGGGAATAGACCTGCTGTACTCGCTCTATCTCTAAGTCACAAAGATAGTCTACTGTCCAGTTAGCCTGCCGTTGCAGCATATGAAACGGATAAGTATTCGCTACTCCCACAACTCCAATTCCTGCTCGTTTTGCCGCTTGAATTCCAGCTAGAGTGTCTTCAATTGCTAGACATTCGCACGGCTGGAGGTTTAAGCCTGAATACTGCTGATTCAAGCGTTCCACTGCCAAAAGATAACCGTCGGGTTCTGGTTTACTACTTGTGATTTCATCTCCAGCAACAATTACTGAGAAGTATTTAGCTATATTTGCACTATTTAATACCAGTTCAACTTCAGAACGGATTGCCCCACTGACAACAGCTATTTTTAGCGAATCTCCTTCAAAGACGCTTCGCGAACGCAGTTTAAAAATAAAATCTTCTAAGCCTGGATACAGTGGCAATTTCTCCAGTTTCTCTAAGTGCTGCTGATAAGCTTTAGCCTTACGTTGAATCAATTGCTGTAGATACGTTTCAGTAACGACTCGACCTCGGTGATTTAATAAATCAGTAAGACATACGCGATCGCTTCTTCCTAAACAAAATTTCTGAAACTCCCCTGGTTTCGGGCGTAAATTCTCTTCAATCAAAATTTGCTCAATTAGCTGCTCATGGATGAGCTCATCATTAATAATTACGCCGTTAAAATCAAATAAAACTGCCTTCAAAGTCATGCCTATCCGTCGCCCTAATAACTAGGTGCTGGAACCCAGGATTCATCAAAAAAAGCTTACCCTGATCCCTCTTGATCATGCCTATCCATCGCCCTAATAACTAGGTGCTGGAACCCAAGATTCATCAAAAAAAGCTTCCCCTAACCCCTGATCCCTAACCCCTAACCCCTCTTTGATCGGTTTCACACCGCGACTTACTTGCTGGATTAACCAAAAATCTTGTGTCTGCACTGCTTCAAA
This sequence comes from Gloeocapsa sp. UFS-A4-WI-NPMV-4B04, assembly GCA_019359535.1. GTDB lineage: Bacteria > Cyanobacteriota > Cyanobacteriia > Cyanobacteriales > Chroococcidiopsidaceae > JAHHHE01. Next base: position 4,155 of record JAHHHE010000191.1, on the reverse strand, counting down.
CCCTGCTTTACCCATCCAGGCATCCACACTTCCAGCAGCATAGTCACGAATATAAGGCTCTTCAAAAAGATTATTGAGAAACTCTAGATGTCGCAATGTTTTCTGATTGCCATCCAGAATCAAGACTTCTCCTCCAGTCGTCAATAGGCGGAAGCTTTCGCGCAAGATTGCTTCAGATACAGCTGGTGGTGTTTCGTGAAATAACAAGGAAGCTGTCACAAGGTCAAAAGATTGATCAGGAAACCCTGTTTTTTCAGCATCACCATGATGCCACTGAATGTCTAAATTAGCTGTTTTTGCTTTGTCTTCAGCCCTTACTAGCATATAAGGCGATAAATCCAAACCAATTACTTGAGCTTGAGGAAAAGCCTGCTTCAACATTAATGTAGTAGAACCAGTACCGCAGCCTAAGTCTAAAATTCGCCTCGGCTTAACTTGGATAGAGTCAATCAAGGCTTGGCGTACCATTGTCTCATTCGGTGGCAGAACGTACTGAGTAATCGGATCGTAGGAAACTGCTGCACCTGTAGTGAGGTATCCGCCCTCAATTCCATGAAAATTCTGGCTACTGTAATACGAGGGAATTGTGACATCTGTTCGGCGGAAGCGATCGCTTTCTTTCTGCCAATCAATGCTTTTGGAATAACGCCGCAATTCTTCCTCATCAATGAACAGGCGAATCACGGGTGATAAGAAGCGTTCCCAAAGTGTGTCTTGACGTGCCATAAGTCTACCTAATCGTTGATTTAATTGCAGTGAATAACGCTCATGCGATCGCACTATTGGGACTACCTGTATTTGATGTCCCCTTCTTTACAGAGTTTAATACATAGCACCCAAATCAGACCTAGATAGTCTTTTGACAACATTACTAAGCAACATTGCTTTTTGTATTTTTTTGTAGTACAGTTGTAGCATAAAATGTTTTTCTGATTACGGTTATTACAAAGTAGAAAATTATGCCATACGAACAACTACAAATATCAACACCATCTCCCGTCCTTTCTTGGGCGAATCATCCGCTTGGTTCCCAAGAAACCAAGATGGCTAAAAACGTTGCGTCTCTGCCATTTGTGTTTAAGCACGTAGCACTAATGCCAGATGTTCACTTGGGTAAAGGAGCCTTAGTGGGTTCTGTAATTGCTACTAAAGAAGCAATTATGCCAGCTGCTGTCGGCGTGGATGTGGGTTGTTTTGCAGGAGATACATTAATTCCATTAGTAGATGGAAAATCCTACAAAATTAGCGATCTTGCTAATCGAAGTGAAGAATTTATAGTTTATGCTTGTGATTCTACAAGCAAGATTGTTGCAGCTAAGGCGACAGCTAAATTAACTAGAAAAAAGGCGAACTTAATTAAGGTATTTTTGGACAATGGGGAAGAGATTGTCTGCACTCCAGATCACAAGTTTCTACTTAGAGATGGAACTTATGAAGAAGCACAGAATCTCCAACCAGAGACTTCTTTAATGCCCTTTTATTCCAAAATTGATAAAGACGGTTATACATTGATTGTTCAGCCTTACTCTGGTAGATGGCAGAAAGCTCATTGGTTAGTAGCTCGCTCAGGCTTACTAGGCAAAGTTCCTGCATTCAAAAATCAAAGAACTGTGATTCATCATAAGAACTTTGAAGAGTCAGATAATCGTCCTGACAACCTAGAGTTTATGGGTGATAGAGAGTATTCGGCTTATCATCGCTCACTGGTAGAACGCAATCAGTATTTTCAGTCTCCAGAATTTGAGCTTCAGCGATTAAACGCGATCGCCCAAAAAGCACAAACACCAGAAGGATACAAATATTATGCAGAACGTGGAACCCTAAATATTCTTCGCTATATGCAAGAGCAGCCTGAACATTTTAAACAAGCTGTTGCAAATAATGGTAAGCGGGGGAAGCAATATTTAATTGCTTATAACCAAAGTGAAAAAGGCAGAGCAAAAACTAAGGAAATTGCTAACAGGTACTATACCTGTGATATTTGTGGTGCTGAAATTAAGAGTCTAATAGGGTTACATAACCACAAAAAAAATGAACACAAATGCAATCATAAAGTATTACAAGTTGTGGCTCTTGACTATCAAGAGGATGTTTATTGTTTGACTGTGCCTGAATACAACAACTTTGCATTAAAAGCAGGTGTTTTTGTACATAACTGTGGCATGAGCGCAATTAAAACTCCATTCACAGCCGCTCAACTAGAAGGTAAGCTAAAGCAGATTCGTCTTGACATTGAAGCCGCTATCCCCACTGGCTTTAATCAAAACAAAGAAGTTGAAAAAGCTGTTACTAACTGGCAGCAGTGGAGTAACTTTAAAAACTTACATTCAGGAGTACAACGCCTCCAAGGTAAGGCAATGAATCAGATGGGTTCTCTCGGTTCGGGTAATCACTTTTTAGAAGTTTGCCTCGACACTGAGAATCAAGTCTGGCTAATGCTGCACTCTGGTTCGCGTCACATTGGTAATATGCTGGCTCAGTGCCATATTGGGACTGCTAAAGAATTAGCAAAGTTAGCTGATGCTCGTCTACCAGATCCAGACTTAGCTTACTTTGTAGCTGGTACGCCCCAATTTGCTGCCTACTGGCACGATTTACAGTGGGCGCAAGACTACGCGCGTTTTAACCGTGATGTGATGATGGCTCGTTTCAAGCGGATTGTTGAAAAGCATCTTGCTGGTGAAAAGCCGATTAAGCCTTTATTAGAGGTGAATTGTCATCACAATTACGCCGAAAAAGAAGTACATTTTGGTTCTGATGTGTATGTCACTCGTAAGGGTGCTGTAAGAGCGCGGGTTGAAGACTACGGCATTATTCCTGGTTCGATGGGAGCAAAATCTTTCATTGTTAAGGGTAAAGGTAATGCTGAAAGTTATTGCTCTTGTTCGCATGGTGCTGGGCGTTTGATGTCTCGCAATAAGGCAAAACTTAACTTCACCTTAGATGATTTAATTGAGCAAACCAAAGGCGTAGAATGCCGTAAAGATGGCGGAGTTTTAGATGAAATTCCTGGTGCATATAAGCCGATAGATCAAGTCATGGCTAATCAAGCGGATTTGGTTGAAGTTGTGGCAACGCTAAAACAAGTTGTCTGCGTGAAGGGATAAATGTAAGGTGGGTAATGCCCACCTTTTTCATAGGTAGAAGGTGAGATAAATGGAACATTATAAAATTCAACTCATTAGTAAAATTGATGTCCCTTTTCTTTGGGATATGTTGTATGAAATTCGTTGTGTGCGTTGTCTGCGTGAAGGAAAAAATTTACCTTCTAGAGATATTTTGAACACACCTGAATTAGCCAAATATGTTCAAAATTGGGGGCGTATAGGAGATAAAGGATTTGTTGCTATTAGTACAGATAATCAATCATCTATTGGGGCAGCTTGGTATCGTCTTTTTAAAGAAGATGATCAAGGATATGGATATGTAGATAGCGAAACCCCTGAGATAGCGATCGCTATCCTTCCAGAATATAGAAATAAAGGATTAGGGCAGGCATTAATGTTGCATCTACTTGAACAAGCAAAATCGGATAGTTATCAACAAATTTCCTTAAGTTGCGGTTTAAAGAATGCTAATGCTTTGCATTTATACCAAAAAGTAGGATTTGAGAAAGTTGAAGTATTTGATATAAGTTGTGTTATGAAAAAAGTTTTAATTTGAGATATTAGTTTTGTAAAATGAGGAAATTAATTGCAAATGAAAAAAGGAGGCGATCGCACTTAATCTTATGCCTTTAAAAACCGATTAGCAAATATTTTTTGTTATATATTTTTTTAGATGTTTCCATCATTAAGGTTTTTAAAAGAATATCCAAAAATATCTGTTCTCTTAACCCATCCTCGGTTTGACCAATATTGATTCGCGATATTGTTATCAACTAAAACATCAATGTGAGTTTTAAAAATACCAATTTCTTCAAGCTTGCTAAGACACTTCTGGATCAAAGTAGCTCCAATACCTTTATTTCGATAGTCAATAGCAACGATAAGGTGCTGTAAATATCCACGTCTACCATCATGTCCACACATACAGCGGTTTGCGTTCGTATAAAACACAGTAAAATGTCAGATAAATGGGATAGCAATGAAGCCATATTCCGGAGACTTACGAGAGAAGATAGTCAGCGCCATTGAAAAAGGCGAAAGCTCTTTC
>JAHHHE010000190.1 GCA_019359535.1 Gloeocapsa sp. UFS-A4-WI-NPMV-4B04 | reverse complement strand
CAATCTTAAGCGTTTAGCAACTCAAACAACTCAAACGGTTTACCAACTCAAGCACAGGTTGCTGGAGGATTACCTTTGTCAACAACTCAAGAATCCATCTCTCAAAATCGCTCTTGCGTAAGTCCTAGCTTACACTCTTTTCCAGCTAGCTTTGCTAATGTAGAAAAAAACAGAAACGCTACTACAGCGGCAAGCAGAAATGCCACACACTGAAAGCGCAACTATTGGTGGAGTTTGACACAGGACAAATTATCTGTACAGCGATTGACATGGGCAAAACCCACGACTTTAACTTGCTTAAGCGCAGTCGTTTGCCGTTTGTATCCTCGCAATTGTGTTTAGCAGATCGGGGCTCTTCCCGGGTTTGCCAAACGCCATACTGGAGCTTGTACTCCAACCAAGAAACCGCGCAACCAACCCTTGCCCAAGGTAGACAAGCAGCACAATCGAGCCTTGGCACGACTGCGCGTTCGAGTGGAGCATATGATTCGTCGCTTCAAGATTTTTCGCATTTTTTCAGGGCGCTATCGTAATCGAAGAAGACGGTTTGGCTTGCGCTTAAACCTAATGGCCGGGTTACTAAACTACGAACTGGCACATACTTAATGATTCATGTAGGAGGTCTATTAGATAGAACGCAGTGGAAAGAAAACAATATATTAATGATTAGTGTGATTTACAAAAAAAGAGCATTGCCGATATATTGGTGCTTATTGGAGAAAAACGGAAGTAGTAATTTAGCAGAGCAACAAAAAGTATTACGCCCTGTAATTCGGTTATTAAAGAAGTATAAGTTAGTAGTTATTGGGGATAGAGAGTTCCAGAGCGTGGAACTAGCAAATTGGCTGCACACAAAGAATATCAGCTTTGTATTCCGTCAGAAACAGTCCACTACGTTTCGCCAAAAAAGACAAAAATTTCAACTATTGAATAGCATTCCTATTCGTCCCGGAATAGGCATTTTCTATACCAATATTAACATTACTCAAAGAAAAGGGTTTGGTCGCTTCAATTTAGCAGTCTATTGGAAACGAAAATATCGCGGTAAACAAGAGAGCGAAGCTTGGTATTTACTAACTAATTTGCCAGATATGAAAACTGCGGTTCATATCTATCGCCAACGTTTTGGGATAGAAGCAATGTTTCGTGATTGTAAAACTGGTGGTTACAATTTGGAGGGTTCTAACGCTTCACCTGATAGGTTAATGCGTTTAATTTTATTAATTGCTATATCTTTGACTTCTGCATGGTTGCAAGGGCAAAGAACTCTTCTACAAAGACAACAAACTTATATTTGTCGTCCTCAAGAAAAAGGTAGAACACGCAAAAGGCATAGTAGCTTTTGGATAGGTTTATATGGACAAAATTGGATATTTGCTTTTCATGAGTGTCAGGTATGGGTTGAGGAACTCATGGATTCGATTCGCAATAAGCAGACATTTTATCGTAAAGGTTTGAGAGCTATGGCACTTATACAGCAACCACTTTAGCTACCTTGTCGCCCCCTCAAGGGGAAAACAATGGACTTTCTGCTAAGCGCTAAACGTGACGCGCTTCTCAGCAGAGCGGTTCTTTAGGAAAACTCTCAAGGCTACTCACACTCAGATGCCAAGAGTAATTAACGTGGATAAGAATGCCGCATATCCGCCTGCTATTGACGACCTCAAAGCTGAGTCACAGCTTCCTGCAACTACAGAACTGCGGCAAGTTAAGTGCTTGAACAACCTTGTCGAGCAGGATCACCGCTTCATCAAGCGATTGACAAAACCTGGATTGGGATTTGGTTCGTTCAACACAGCACGACAAACCTTGAAAGGTTTTGAGGCAATGAACATGATTCGCAAGGGGCAAGTTTAAGGTGTTGAAAAAGGCGATGTCCGAGCATCAATAGAATTGGTGTCTCAACTTTTTGGAATTGCACAATAAGAAACTGGGAATGAGATGGATTCCCTGTCCTCAAATCTTTTTTGCGACACAACCCGAATTTCTCGTCCATTGGTCTTCTTGGCGCAGACATCATCAAGCTATCGCTCGCTACCACCATTACCGTAAACGTTCCCAATCTCCCTAATAATATATCTCCAACTGTAGTGCCACCAGCTTAGTATCGATTTTTTGCAACACAACTATTACCTTGCAACTAGCTCAATAGCTTCTTGTTTACTTGGAGGTCGTTTCTGACGACGATCAAAGTCATGTAGCAGTGCCATTAAAGCTGGAACCACAGTTGGTGTGAGGATCGTAGAGAAAGCTAAACCGCCAGTAAGGGCAATACCCAGACCCTGATATAACTCAGAACCCTGCCCTGGAAAAGCAGCTAGTGGTAATATACCCAATACACTCGTGCCTGCGGACATAAAAATTGGTCGTAAGCGATCACGCGTGGCATTGTAGAGCGAGTCGTTGTACTCCTGCCCCTCTTCTTGAAGTTGAAGCGCCCGTTCCACAATCAGAATCGCGTTATTTACCACTACTCCGGTAAGAATTAAAAATCCCAATCCTGTGATCATATCTAGTGGCACAATCACGCCTGGAATCCAATTAACAATCACTAAACTTAACAGCGCCCCAGTCATTCCGATTGGCACCGTTGCCATAATTACTAGCGGGTAAAAGAACGAGCGGTACAGCGCCACTAACAACAGATAAATAATTACAACAGAAAATACAAATGCTGATACTAGCTGCCCCACTGTTTCTGATAGCCGATCGGCTGAACCAGCAAGTTCTAAGCGAAACCCAGGCGGCAAATTAGCTCTTCTTGGAGTCAAAATCTGATTTTCAGCCTGCTCTACTAGCTGTCCCAACGGTGCATCAGGAGCCAAACTGACAGTTAGGGTAGTTGAGCGTTCTAGATCCACATGGTTAATGACATCTGGACCCGTCGTCTCCCGTACTTCTGCGACATCTGCAAGCTGAACTTGCTGACCTTGAGTATCAGTTCCTGCTGCCGATTGCTGCCCACTGCTATACAGCGACAACTGACGCAACTGCTCCGGTGTTTCGACAAAAACATTTTGCAACTGCACTGTAACATCTAGTTCCTCTTTGCCATCGACAAATTCCGAAGCAAAGCGCCCACCCAAAGCCGCTTCCACCATTGCTCCTACTTCTGATTCTGAAAGTCCCACTTCCGCTAGCCGCTCCCGATTAGGAATGACTTGCAGTTCAGGAGCGCCAGTGACAAAGTCGGAGCGCACATTCACGACTCCAGGTAGCCCCTTAATTTGCTGGGTGATCTGCTGTTCTAATTTAGCCAGTTGATTGAGATCTGGACCAATCAGCTGCACTTCAAACTCTTTACCAGGATCGTTAAATATTGAGCGCCGAATCGGGAACATGAAGCGGTAGCCTGGATAGCCAAAACTTTTGCCAGTTAATCTTTCAACCATACCTGCCAGACCAGTGCTAGTAGCTGATTCCGGCTTTAAAGTGACTCCAATTGCCCGAAATTGAGGGAAATTAACAAAAAATGTATCACCAACTTCAGGTTGCTGTTTGAGGAAGTTCCTCGCTGGCGCAGAAAGTTTTACCGCTTCTGGAACACTGGTTCCGGGGAAAGGCTCTGTTAACCACAGAATCAAATTTCGGTTTCCCTCCGGCAGATAGTCCGCAGGGGGTAGCAAAAAGATACTAGCAACCAGGAGCACGACGGGAATCGATAGTAGTGCTAGTCTGCGTTTAACTCGTCGGGGACCGAGTGACCAGCCTACCGTTGCCAACAAAAATCTTTCAAGCTTGCTCTGCAACTGCCGAAAAGCTGCCGATGTCCGCGCGATCGCTTTTTCAAACCAGTTACGATCGCTGTAGTCTCCGCCTTGGAGCATCTGCTGTGCCTCTGCCTGATTGAGAAACAGCCCGGAAAGCATCGGCACGAGTGTCAGTGAGGCAAACATCGACAACACCGCAGCAGCTGTAATTGTAATTGCCATATCTGCAAACAACTGTGCCACTTCACCCTCAACCAACACAAGTGGTGCAAATACGGCAACGTTTGCCAGAGTAGCGGCTAATATGCCACCTGCAACTTCTTGGGTGCCGTCAATTGCTGCTTGCAGTCTAGTTTTACCCTGCTGCATATGGGTAAAGATGTTTTCAATCACCACAATCGCATTGTCCACAACCATACCCGCAGCAAAACCCAACGCTGCCAAACTAATAATGTTAAGTGATCGCCCCAATAATGACGACACGACAAACACGACGATCATTGAGGTGGGGATGCTGATTGCGATCACAAGTACCGTCCGCAGCGAACCTAAAAATAGCAGCAACACGATGATTGCTAGCCCTCCCCCAGTAATCAGATCCCACTGCACAGTAGATACTGACTGGTCAATATAGCTGCTCTCGTCGTAGGGAATCTCAAAGTAAATCCCCTGCCCTTCTTGATCGAACTGTTTTTGTAGCCTTGCTAGAGTTTCCCGTACCCCTTGGGATACGGCGGGTACATTTGCCCCCACACGCCGGATAACGCCAATTGCCGCTGAGGGATTGCCATTTAGCAGGAAAACACTATCTTGAAACTTACGACCTATCTGTGCCTGAGCAACATCGCGGACATAAACTGTGCCAGCATCATCTCGGCGCAAGACAAACCCTTCTAGTTCCTCAACTTTTTGAGAACGGCTGACTGTACGCACCCGATACTCGCGTCTTCCTAACACTAGAGGACCGCCCCGAATATCACGATTATTGTTGCTTAAAGCAGTAGTGACATCGTTAAGGCTGAGGTTGCGATCTGAGAGGGCTTTAGGATCAACAAGCACCTCCACTTCCCGTTCCTGACCACCAGCAATGAAGAATCGACCAGTGCCTTCTACGCGTCGCAATTCCGGCTCAATTACCTCATCAATCAAGTCTCGATAACGGTCAGAGTCCGGCGTATAGCCTGGTTTCGGCTTCATTACGATCCACATCATTGGGTCGTTGCTACCGCTAGCTACTTGGACATCAGATTCACCCGCTTCTTCCGGTAAAGCCTCCACCTGCTGCAACTTGTTAAGCACATCCACTAGACGAGCATCGACATCTGTACCCCAGTTAAACTCCATCGTGATGCTGCTCAAACCCGCGCGGCTATTGCTTGTAATTTCCTCTACCCCTTCAACTTCCTCCAGCACTTCTTCAATCGGGCGGGTAATCAGATCCTCAACTTCTGCTGGTCCAGCCCCGATATAGGGAGTAGTAATTGTAATTTCTGGGCGATCCCCACCTGGTTGCAACTCCAAAGGCAGGCTGAAGAGTGCCAGTATCCCAAACATCGCTAACAGACAAAATAAAACAAATGTGCCATGCCGCCAGCGAACGGCAGTTCTAATAAAATTCATGATTAAGTACCTATTTCTAGTTGCTTGTCTGAGTATTAGTATCTGGCTCAGTAACTTGAACAGTTGCTCCGTCAGACAGACCATCACTACCGCGCACAACCACAGGCTGTCCTACTTTTAGCTGTCCGTTAGAAATTGCCATCTTTTCGCCCATATCAGCAATGAGTTCCACTTCAAACTGCTTTGCCTTGCCTTCAACGACACTGTAAATCAGCCACTGTTCACCGCGCCGAGTCAGCGCATCGCGCGGTACTACAAAGCTAGGAGAATTGGTTTGTAGTTGGAGTTCGCCCTGAATCGCCATTCCTGGTAATAATTCTTGGGGTGGATTTTCTAGGCGTACCCGCACCAGCTGCCGTCGGGAAGCAGCATTAGCAGAAGGAACCACCCCAGTAAGGGTAGCGCGACCCCGCCAATTGGGTAGGGAGCGGGTAGCCAGCGTCACCGGTAGACCTGGTGCGATGCTGCCGCCGAGTTCCTCTGGTAATTCTAGAAACACATCTAGCTCACGACCATTAACTAAAGTCACTATTGGATCATTGCTTTCCACAAGGTCGCCTGTACTAACATCCCGCGTCTGTACTACTCCATTAGACAGGGCAGTAATTCGGGTACGCTGTAGTGAAAGTCGAGCTTGATTCACGGCAGCGTTAGCAGCTGCTACACTTGCCCTTTGGGCATCAATTTCTTCACGAGTGGGACCAGCGGTTACTTCTGCCAAAGCAGCTGTTGTTTGCAAGCTCTCGCCACGTGCAGCATCAGCCGCGGCTCTTGCTTCTACTAGCGTTCTTCTAGACAAAGCCCCCGCCGCCACCAACTCCGAGTTGCGTCTGAGGTTGTCTTGTGCCTCCCGTTCCCTCGCTTGGGCTGAACGTAATTCTGCCTGACGTTGGGCAACAATTTCGCGACGAGTACCAACTTCTAAACGCGCCAGTTCACTGCGTTCTTGTGCCAGCCGAGCTTGAGCTTCTGCTACTGCCAACCGCTGATCTGCATCATCTAAGATTGCAATAGTTGTTCCGGGGGTGACGCGATCGCCAGATTGAACTAAAACCCGCTGTACTAAGCCATCCGTCTGGGTACGTACGGTTGCTGTTTCACTAGCTTCAACCTGACCTAATAGCGTAATGCGTCTTACCGCCTCGCCTTGAGTAATCGCTATTGCCTCTACAGGACGTGGGGGTAATCCTTGAGCCGCTACGGATGAGGGCGGTTCATTACCAGAAGTCAGCAAACGCCATAGCCCAATGCCTCCGCTTAATAGCAGCAGAGATAACAACACCCAAACCCAGGGTCTCTGGGCGCGAGTTGGCTTTACTGAGGTTTCTTGTTGATTGTCTAAAACAGGAGTTTGGGATTCAAATGATTGCATAACTTATTCCATAACTTATGTAGTTGTGTTGTAGTTTTCTTCAGGCACAGGCTTAGACTGCTTCAAAATATGGGAGATAATATTTAAAATTTCTTTGCTAATCTCAAATACTATTGTCTGGTAGTATGCTTTTTTCTTAAATAATCAACCTTAGTGCAATATCATCTATCTAATTACAGCGCATCCAATATCTAAACTTGAACATCTTTAGATTATGATCTCAAGCTTTGAGATATTATTTTTGCAATTGACTACTAACTAAAATAAGCTGCTCTAACTGGGCAATGTAGTCTGAAAGTATTTCCGGAGATAGTTTGTAATAACAATATTGCCCATCTCGACGAGATTGAGCCAGTCCAGCATTAACCAGCTCCTTAAGGTGGTGAGAAATGGTTGCTTGAGATACTGAAAACTGTTCTACTATTTTTCCGCAACACAACTCATCCGCTGATGAGATTGCTGTTAAAATGTCAAATCTGCGCGGGTCAGCAAGCGCTTTGGCAATACGATGAAACTGGTTTACGTCCACTAGCTTCTCCTTTGATTGCAACTAGACGCAACCAAAATACATATATATAGATATATATCTATTAACTCGAAATGTCAAGTAGTTTGAACCTAGATGCAGAAACTGCATATACCAAAGACTTTCTGAGAATTTGTTCATCAAAAACTACACACTGAGGAGCGAACCCATCTTCCCTCGCCGTTTCTAGCATCGAGCGTACATGGTTATTTTTTGTTGCACCGTCGACAAGCTTCTCGTAAAATCGATAGTCTACGGGAATGTGACGATCTCCTTCCGTCCATGCTTACCCGACCAATGCCTCGTGACTAACTCCATCTTTTGGGCATAGAATGGTATTGTCAACTTAACTCGAATTAGCCCTGTTTATTGAGAATAACTGGCTCTGGAGTCACGAAGTAATCAGTATTCTAGCCTCTGCAAATCAGTTATTTTCTCAATAAACAAGCAGTTAGACAGTTAAGTTGACAATACCCTCCAATACTCCAACGTCACCAACAGTTGGTCTTCGACGCTCAGTTTATTCTGCCCTCCACGCTGCCCCTGACGTTCCAAGTTAGAGCGCAACACCTCGACCATTTCAGTAAAGGTTTTTCGACTGACCCCGCACAAGCGTTTAAACTCTGGAGCCGAAAGATGCTGTAAGTCGATGTAAGCCATAGCAGATCCTCCCTATCTCTATTTCTGCCATGCAATGACCAGTTTGTGCAACATACGATCTGGTAACTGGCACACCTCTTTCCCATTCATGCAGGAGGTCTAATGCAATAATTAGCCTTGACCCTGGTTTAGTTTGGCGAGTCAGTATTTCTTCAATTATCGGAAACCATAGCAGCACTACACTCAAAGTATTCAAAGTTAAGAATCTTTGTAAATGTCGCCGCCGACTATTCTGTTGTATGGGCAAAGGTAAGGCAGCGGCTAATCTTTCTATCCTCACTTGCTTTTGATCCTGTAGCAACCACACCAGCATTTTTAGAGTTATTAGTTGCGCGTGTGTAAGATGTTTTTGCAGTAATGTTTGATAAAATGTCGGCAGCATTTGAATTTACGGTCTTGTTCAATCTACGAGACCGTTCTTTTTTACCATTAATCTGGTCGCCAACGATTGCTATCTTCCCTTTAAACATCTCATTGTCAATAAGCATTCTTTTTCTGTCTATTTTTAAAAAGAGATCTGAGAGTTGAATCCCTTTTCCTGATTAGCTTTTATCGTACTTGTCGCCCCCTCAAGTTTTCCCCTCCAGGGCAAACGCATCTAATTTTTAGAAAGAAGATACACAAAGGGTGTGAAAAGCTTAAAGTTGTTCAAAATTAAGCTGAAGGTTACTTGCAGAGCAAACAACTTGAGGAAAGAGAGCGAAGCCATTAATTTCAGGGATAACAACTTCTCTTTAGTCAACAATAAAGTTGAAAAGATTGGTTGTTTAAAGCTATTAAAGTTGAGAGGACTAAAAGGTAAAGTTATGAATTTATTAAGAGAGAGAGGGCCATGCCCTACAGAAGAGTGGGATAGGTAACGATGTGTCATTCCAAGTCCAAGAATGTTCGCTTAACTCTGCTCGCTGTGCGGCTGTAGTTTCCAAGCATGAATGCCGCCAGATCCAGTTGAAGTAGCCAATAACGAGCCTGAGAGTTACCTCGGTCTGCTGCCAAACCTTGCCGAATTTGTTTTGTCGTCGATGCCAACGTCCTGTCTGTTGACGCACAATGCCGAAAGTTTCGCTCTAAGCGTTGTGTCAAGGCCTTGCTAATATAGTGGTCAACTTCCTCTGGCAGGACTCGCCCATATCCTGACCAACCATCAGTATCCCATTCTTTGCAGTCAGTCTTTCCTTCAGTACTTGTGACTAACTCCTGCGGGTATTGTCAACTTAATGAGATAAATCCGAGAATCGGCACGATGATTCCTAAGCAGCCAACTTGGCTGATTTTAAGCAGCAGGTTTCAGACAAGCGACTTCTCGCCAATCCTCAAATCGTTGGCGCAGTTGTTCACGATAGTGGTGCGCGCTCAGTTGGTGTTGTTTCGGGTGGAAGTGTCCTCGAATTGGTCCACTAGCGGAGAGAAATCGTTGGGCTTGCCCAGGGGATTTGAATTTTCGCATGCGTCGCTCTCGCACTCTTGTGGGTTGATGGGAGTTTTCGCACAGGTTGTTCAATCCCTTATGCGCTCGATGCTCCACGTTCTGCATCACTTTTTTCTTCGCCGCTTCATAGCTCTTTAACTTATCGGTGACAATCACCCGTGGCACGAAGCCTTGTTTCTTCAGCAGTTTGCTAATATTACCGACTTGAAAATAGTGGCGATTGGCACATCTGATGACGCTGGAGTAAATGCTTTAAGCGAGGTTTTGTGTGCCTTACCAGCAGACTTTCCGGCAGCTATTACTGTAGTGTAGCATTTAGGCTCCCAGGAATTTAGCCAACTGCTAGATATCCTCAGCCAGACTCAGTCACAGCAAATCTTTTACACCAATAGACTTGAATCGACGCATTTTTACAAAAGTGGCGAACGTCAGTATGCGTGATCGCTTATTATCTATGAACAATAATGACGACGACGAATCTAACTATCTATCCACTCATGTACGGCTGCAAGATACTGCCTTCGATGTCAGCCCACTTGCTCAAATGGTAGTTGATGTCAAGGGTATTTTAGTATTAGCCAACGACCGGATGCGATCGCTGTTTGCCCTCAGTCCCAAAGATGTAAATCGTCCACTCCATGATTTAGAAATCTCATACCGACCCTTAGAACTGCGCTCCTCGATTAGTCAAGCCAACAGTGAGCGGCGAACAATTGTCCACAAAGACGTTGAATGGACAAATAGGGTAATGTTCTAAACTTGTTGTTTTTGAAATTGAGTTCTATTGTGAGAGAGGAGTAACTTATCCTGCAAAAACAGCGATGATTCTGGAAGCCATCCCCTGCCCAAGTTGCAATAGTACCAGCGTGATCAAATACGGCAAAGCGCCTGATGGCAAGCAGCGATATCGATGCCAAAATCGGGAGTGTAGTCGCTGCACCTTTATTCAAGACTATTGCTACCGAGGCTATTTGCCCGAAGTTAAGCAACAGATTGGCGACATGGCAATCAACGGCAGTGGCATTCGTGATCCTGCTAGAGTGCTGAAAATTAGTCCGACCACGGTAATTGGGGAATTAAAAAAAAAGATCATCTTTGACAGCAGTCAATCAAGCTCGTCTGGTTCAAATGGATACTCAAAACGCTGTTGTGGAGCTATCCCGAGTTGAAGACTCAGCTTCTGAGTTAGACGAGATGTGGAGTTTTGTGCAATCGAAATCCCAACAACGATGGTTGTGGCATGCTATTGACCATGAAACCAGAGAAGTGTTGGCATATGTGTTAGCACCGCATGATGATGAAGCGTTTCTTAAACTTAAAACCCTTTTAGCTCCGTTTGGGATTCAACATTTCTATAGTGATGGTTGGGGTGCTTATAAACGCCATCTCGACCCTGATATTCATACTGTTGGCAAAGTAAATACTCAACGTATTGAGCGTAAGCATTTGACACTTCGCACGCGGATTAAACGACTGGCTCGCAAGACCATTTGCTTCTCTAAATCCATTGAGATGCACGATATTGTGATTGGGCTATTCATCAACCGTCATGAATTTGGTTTAGCCATTTAACGCCAAACAACAAGTCTAGAACATTACCCTAGTCAGCCAGTCGGTTGTTTGCCAGTGAAAACCGCTAATTGAGCAGCGAAAGCACGCTTGAAGGCGGGCCGCGCTTCGCCACGGACGACATAGCTAGAGAGATTCGGATAGTCGTCCAGCATACCTGAGTCTTTCAACCTGAGCAGCACTTCCACCATCATCAGGTCGCCTGCGCTGAATGCGCCATCGAGCCACTCGGCATCTCCAAGGTAACTGGAGAGTTCTCCCAGCCGATTACGAATACGACCTTCGACGACACGCAGGCGCTGCTCGTACCAGGACTCATCACGCTCTAAGTATGTGGCGATTTCCCGCTCAACAATTGGCGGCTCCATCGTGTTAAGTGCGGCAAACATCCATGTGATCGCTCGCGCTCGACTACTCGCATCGTCTGGCAACAGCCCTGTATGGCGCTCCGCAATATGGAACACGATCGCTCCCGACTCGAACAGGGTGAGATCACCTTCTTTATAGGTTGGAATTTGCCCAAAAGGATGAAGCGCACGGTGCGCGGGTTGCTTCATCTGACTGAACGAAACAAGACGAACGTTGTAGGGTTGACCCACTTCTTCGAGCGCCCAGCGAACGCGCATATCACGCGCCAGTCCCTTGCCACCATCTGGCGACCGTTCAAAGGCGGTAATGGTGGGTGTCATTGGAATGGTCATGCTGATTTCTCCTTCTCGATCCAATTTTCTGCTCTGGGGGTATTGTCAAATTAACTTGACGCAAGCCACAAACAGCCACGGGTGCGACCTCAGTATGATATAATTAAAGAGCAATAGGAAAGCCATATTGATTGAGCTTATTCCAGAATTGACTCCAGCGAGTCGGCGTTAGGACTAATGTTCTTAAACTGAGTACCACTGCT
>JAHHHE010000189.1 GCA_019359535.1 Gloeocapsa sp. UFS-A4-WI-NPMV-4B04 | reverse complement strand
TGTTGCAGTTGGTCTCGTTCTGATTCCTCTAAGCTCAGAGGCTTTGGGGCTAATCGAGGCAAGCTTCTTTTCTCCATTCAGGGGTAATACTCTAATGGTAGTTCAACTTCCGCCCACCTGTACTAGTCGCATCAATCGTAAGCTATTAGCTCATACTGTCTGTCGCTGGCTCAATCGCTTCAGTCCTAACCCTTTGCAGTTTGAGCAGCTTGTGGCAGCCTAGTTTTAGTTGCACATCGCGTTAGTCTAACAAGATCACAACATCGCAGACGGCACTTTTTTCTACTTTAAACGTCCAACTTGATTAAGTCGGTAGTAAAGTTTAGTAACAAACACTGACTACTATTTGTTTAAGCACTAAATTAACTTTTTCCATAGGAGCCTCTATGCGACGCTTACTTTCTGCGATAGCTGCTACCAGCTTGTTACTTACTGGGCTGCCAATTATCACTTCGGCGCAGAGCCTACCTGGATTCACGATATTTAGCGGTGTCAAGCGCGAAAATCAGCTGCCCTTTCGATTAGATTTCGGTGGTCAATCTAATGGATGGGATCGCTATAGACTACGCATTCCAGCCAAAAATCTGAAATTGGCAGTTTCCCAATTTGCCATTTCCTATCCAGATTACTACAAAGGCAAATTTGACAAGGACGAAATTGAGGTGCGGATCAAAGACAAAAAAGTACCGCTCCAAGAGGTAGTCTGGGACAAAGAAAATCACTTAGTTGAAATTTACCCCCAAGAGCCAGTTCCAGCAGGTAGCCGCGTTGAGTTAGTTTTTTCTAACGTGAAAAATCCCGCTTCCGGTGGAACATTCTATTTTAACTGCCAGGTTCTTTCTCCTGGTGATGTGCCGCTACTGCGTTACGTAGGAACATGGATTGTAAACATCAGTTAAGGTCGATTGGTGATAAAATAGTCGATTGTGACTTTTTTAAAATCCAAGTTGAGAGTATTAAGCTATGAAGCGCACTTTGGAAGGTACAAACCGTAAAAGAAAAAGAACTTCTGGTTTTCGCGCCCGGATGCGTAACCCAGATGGTCAAAATGTCATTAGTGCTCGCAGAAGAAAGGGTCGCCATCGTCTTGCTGTTTAGTATTGATTAGGATACATAGTTGATGTTGTTATTAAACTGCCTGTGGCGTTGTCCAAAGCAAATCGGCTGACTAATAGGCAAGATTTTCGGGCAGTCTTCCGAGAAGGGATTCGCCGTCAGGGATCTCACTTGACTTTGAGAGCGTTACGTTCAAAGGAAAACGCTTATAACCCGCAAGAGCAATGGGCAATCTCAACCAAATCAAACACGCAGCTTACTCCAACTCGGATTGGAATCTCGATTAGCACAAAAGTTAGCAAACGAGCTACTGTTCGTAACCGGATCAAGCGGCAGATCCGGTCAGCTTTTCGTTGGTTGTTACCTGAATTATTACCTGGGTGGCGGCTAGTGGTTGTTGTTCAACCGTTAGCAGCACAAGAACAATGCGATTACAACCAATTTCTGCAAGAATTAAAGCAGTTGTTGGCAGAAGCTGAGGTACTTAATGGGCATTCGTGAGGAAGTTTATTATGAAGGCGGCCCTCATATTGGGGATCTAATCATCAATGTGCTGATTGGACTAACCTTAATTGGCTTGCCGTTAGCAGTTGGGGCAATTGTTCGGGCTTTGTGGTTACGTTACCGAATTACTAATCGCCGGATTACTGTAACCGGAGGTTGGCAGGGACGTGATCGCACTGACATCATGTACTCAGAAATTGTCAAAATTGCTAAAGTTCCTCGTGGCATTGGCTTGTGGGGCGATATGGTGCTAACGCTTCGAGATGGCAGCCGCCTGGAACTACGCGCAGTACCAAAATTCCGCGATATTAATGAATACATTAATGAAAAAGTAGCCGCCAAAAACCCGCAAGTAGCTAGTGCTGTAGAGCGCTGAGCCCGGTAGTGTTTGATTGGTAATAGGCTTTGATTTTAAGTAAGCCTTGGCTTACCCGTGCGCTTAAACAATGCACCTGTAGGGTAAACCGAAACCAAGATAAATCACTATCGGATACATTAGATGCAAACAATTTCAATTTATAGTATCTCAGGTTGACTTAACACCAATGGATTTTGGCATCGGGTTTCTTTCCAACAACGTAATGCTGCCGATTCTGGATTTCTTCTATGGAATCGTGCCTAGCTATGGACTTGCGATCGTCGCATTAACACTGGTAATCCGCTTGACGCTCTATCCGCTGAGTGCAGGCTCGATCCGCAATATGCGTCGCACACGGGTTACTCAACCATTAATGCAAAAGCGGGTCAAAGAACTTCAGGAGCGCTACAAAGATAATCCTACAAAGTTGCAGGAGGAAATGAGTGGTGTTTATAAAGAATTTGGTAACCCCTTAGCCGGGTGTTTCCCTGTTCTGGTACAAATGCCTGTACTATTTGCCTTATTTGCGACGCTACGCGGTTCACCGTTTTCTGACATAAACTACAGCGTCAACCTGCAAATCTTTCCTCAAGAACAAATCGAGCGGATTCAACCTCAAGCCTTTGCCACTCCCCCCCAAAATATCTATATTGCCGATGGTGTTCATGCTCGTGTTAGCGCCATTATTCCTAGTGGCAACAGCTTAGGAGTAGGTGAGAAAACAAAATTTGAATATCAAACGGTAGAAGGCAAATCCTTCAAAACGCTAGTAGCAGAACACCCAGAAACAAAAATTGAACCACACTGGAAAGTCACCAAAGGTGAAGAACGGGTGCGAGTAGATGCAGATGGCAATATCGAAGCACTACAACCAGGAGAAGTAACAATTCAGGGAACAATTCCAGGACTTGCTGCTGATAAAGGATTTCTGTTTATTGACCGTTTGGGAAGAGTCGGGGCTACAGATCCAGACGGCACAATTCACTGGGATATTGTGGCAATGGTAATTGGCTTTGGACTTAGCACGTATTTTAGTCAGACACTGTCAGGTCAAGGCTCTACTGGTGGTAATCCACAACAGCAGACTATCAATAAAATCACTCCTGTTATTTTCTCAGGAATGTTTTTGTTCTTTCCTCTGCCAGCTGGAGTGCTAATGTATATGCTGATTGCTAATATTTTTCAGACCATCCAAACATTTGTTGTCTCCCGCGAACCGTTGCCGGAAAACCTGCAAAAAATTGTGGAAGCAGCAGAGGCAAAAGATGACAACAAAGGACGCGAGGCACTTCCCTTTGAACCAGTACGTTCTAAGAAAAAGACTTCAGGCTAATATATGACCGATCAAATACAACGGGGTCAGCAGTGGGTAAAATCACTGCTGCAACTAATAAATGTGTCTGCTGATGTTAGAAGTGAGTCACAGTCAAATTCTGTAGATGGGGACTTTCCCGAATCGGATAGTTATTGGCTGACGATTGACGAAACTAATTTGATGCCCGAACAAATTCAGGTTTTGATTGGCCCTCAAGGTACAGTGCTAGATGCAATTCAGTATCTAGCTAATGCAAGTTTAAACTTGCATCAGACAGAGGAACAACAGGCCTCTTATACAGTTGAATTAAATGGCTATCGTGTGCGTAGGCAAGCTGAGATCAGCGCATTAGCCCAGTCAGCTGCAATAGAAGCGTGCGCTTCTGGTAAAGAAGTTGAAATCAAATCATTGTCTTCAGCTGAACGTCGTCAAGTCCACACTTTCATGAAGGATTTTCAGGATTTAGAAACCTTCAGTCGCGGAAAAGAGCCGCATCGTCATCTTGTAGTGCGCCAAATACAACAATAAGCCTTGGCAGCTAGTGAGCGGCGGTCTAAAGTCAATATTAACTATAGGCTGTGCCAAATCTAAACCCCAAACTTTGTTAACTGCGCTTCAGCTAGACTAAGAAATGGAGTACCACAGCATTTCTTAGATACTGACATTAGTTTTCTTGATGGCTCACAATTCTATGGAAGCAATCTACATTCCGCATCTAACTAAAGCACCTGAGCAGACAGAGGTAATTCAGGTTCAGGAGTTTCTGCCTAATCTAGAGACATTAACACTCATTCGCGGTCGGATACGAGTCACACATCGAGGAAATTTTCTGGAAGTGTCGGTCCAGGCAGAAACAATTATTACATTAACTTGCCATCGCTGCTTGCAGCAATACAATCATCGCTTGGCAGTTGCTACGTCCGAAATAATTTGGTTAGATGAAACTGCTGGCCAGCCAGACGACGGGCCTCTAGAGCGAGAAGTAGCGCTGGAAGATTTACTAGAAACACTATCACCACAAGGGTATTTTCACCCTGATGAGTGGCTATATGAGCAATTATGCCTAGAAATTCCCCAACGGCAGCTATGTGATGAAAACTGTGCAGGAATTCAAACAGGTACTCCAGGCGGATTTGAAAAGCTAAATGACAAACGCTGGGCATCCTTAGAAGCACTAAAAAAACAACTGCCAAGCTAGGCAAGAGGCAAGAGGCAGATGCTGAAAAACTGCTTTCCCTACTTTCCTTACTGTCTAATCCCTGATCCCTGATCCCTAACAACTGCCATGAGCTTCCGTGATGAGTTTGCACTTTTGCTACGCGCCCGCTATCCCTTAATTTATGTGCCAACCTATGAAGAAGAAAGGGTAGAAGCAGCAATCAGAGACGAAGCTCAAAGCCAAGGCAATCGAGCAGTGTATACCTGGGACTTTGTTGATGGCTATCAGGGTAATCTCAATGATGCTGGGTTTGGTCGTCGTAATCCAGTCCAAGCATTGGAGTTAGTAGAAAAATTACCAGCATCTGCTCCAGCAGTTTTTATTTTACGAGACTTCCATCGCTTTTTGGAGGATGTCTCAGTTTCGCGCAAACTTCGCAATCTAGCGCGGTTACTTAAGTCTCAGCCTAAAAATTTAGTGATATTGTCGCCTCGGATGGCAATTACTGAAGACTTAAGCGAAGTCCTTACGGTTTTAGAGTTTCCGTTACCAGCAGCAACTGAGATTAAAGTTGAAGTGGAACGCCTGTTAGCAGCCACTGGTCAATCACTGACAGCGAAGGTGTTGGATGAACTGGTGCGTTCCTGTCAAGGGCTTTCGATGGAGCGGATTCGGCGAGTATTAGCAAGAGCGATCGCAACTCACGGCGAACTGCTACCAGAAGACGTGGAACTTGTACTAGAAGAAAAGCGCCAAACTATTCGCCAAACGCAAATTCTAGACTTTTACCCCACAACTGAAAGAATTTCAGATATTGGCGGTCTAGATAACCTCAAAGACTGGCTACTGCGGCGTGGCGGTGCGTTTAGTGAACGCGCAAGGGCATACGGTCTACCACATCCGCGTGGTTTGATGTTAGTGGGGATTCAGGGAACTGGGAAATCTTTGACCGCCAAAGCGATCGCTCACCACTGGCACTTACCCTTACTAAGACTTGATGTTGGGCGGTTATTTGGTGGCTTGGTAGGTGAATCTGAATCCCGCACCAGGCAAATGATTCAAGTCGCTGAAGCCTTAGCTCCCTGTATTCTGTGGATTGATGAGATAGATAAAGCCTTTTCTGGACTAGGCAGCAAAGGTGATGCTGGAACCACTAGCCGCGTTTTTGGTACATTCATTACCTGGTTAGCAGAAAAAACCTCGCCTGTCTTTGTCGTCGCCACCGCTAACGATATTCAGGCTTTGCCACCAGAAATGCTCCGTAAAGGTCGATTTGACGAAATCTTTTTTGTGGGTTTGCCTACCCAAGAAGAAAGACAAGCAATTTTTAACGTTCATTTATCTCGCTTGCGACCGCATAACTTGAAAAGTTACGAAATTGAGCGATTAGCTTACGAAACTCCTGATTTTTCGGGAGCAGAAATTGAGCAAACCTTAATTGAAGCTATGCACATTGCATTTAGCCAAAACCGTGATTTCACTACCGATGACATTTTAGAAGCTGCTAGCCAAATCATCCCCTTGGCACGTACCGCTCAAGAGCAAATTCAATTCCTCCAAGACTGGGCTGCTGCTGGTAAAGCCCGCCTCGCCTCGAAACATAGTAGTTTAAGTAATCGCATTCAGCGTCAGTTGCAGTAGATTTTCTGGGTTAAAAAGCTATTAGTAAATGATTTTCTAACGCTTATTTGTCTTGACTAAAATCACCAAATAATTTATAGCTAGACTGGTTACACCAAAAACGATAGCTATGTTAAAAAACAACTGTAGCCACAAAATCTGAATTTGATTTTCCCAGACAGAGTAAAGACG
Source organism: Gloeocapsa sp. UFS-A4-WI-NPMV-4B04 (assembly GCA_019359535.1). GTDB lineage: Bacteria > Cyanobacteriota > Cyanobacteriia > Cyanobacteriales > Chroococcidiopsidaceae > JAHHHE01. The sequence goes on along the minus strand of JAHHHE010000189.1, from coordinate 5,620 downwards.
AGTTTGCCAGGGAAAGGATGGAGCATAAGGCCTTTGATTCTGGATTATGAAGGCTAAAGGCCAACCTATGTGAACTGCAAGTAAGTCAGTTGGACTATAAACTGTTATCGGCAGAAAGACTGTACCAAGGACAAACAAAACGCTCAAAACCAGGACAAGCACATAGGCATAAAATATCATAATCGAGATTCTCCTGAATTCTAGCTGTTAGGAATTAACCTCTAATACTTTGGCGATGAACTACGTTACAGTCGAAAATTTCTATTTAACACATTAAAGTGTCAATAGTGCAAAATATCAGTTAATGAAAATGTTTAAGGCGCTTGGTTTATTAAATTTACACCAGCAGAAAATTTAAACCATTTTACTGATAGTGTAATCAATCAAGTGCTGTTGTAATGTTAAGGGTTTGAAAAGGTGGTAGCCATGAGGTGGTCGGGTCTAGCCAAGGTATTGCTTGGGGTTATTTTAGCGATCGCAATTCTCCTGGGTGGCGGTGTGGCGACAGTTTTATACTTTATGCTCAAAGGCAGCTCATCCCCGCCCAAACCAATTTTTGCCAATGATAAACCGAGTGTTACAGGCCAGCGTTCACCTACTTCAAATCCAGCTAAACACACATCCCAGCCTACCACTGCGAATTCAACTAATCCTCCAGCAACAAAGCCACTAGCACCCGGAACTTACAAAGCACGGGTTACTTGGTCTGACGGATTAAGTTTGCGGTCAGAACCTAATCTGGATGCTGAAAAGGTTGGTGGGGCTGCTTATAATGAACAAGTTATCGTGTTGGGAGAGAGCGCTGATAAAAACTGGCAGCGAATACGTTTGGAAAACGGCGAAGATGAAGGTTGGATTAAAGCAGGTAATACCCAAAAAGTTGAGGATGAATAATAAACAGCGTCCCACAAAAATTTGGAAGCGCTACCTTCAACGATCTACTTATTAACCCGGCAATGTAAGTCTCAAAAAGGAATCCAGAAGTTTCAAGGGTTCCAGCCTAAAAAATGTCAGATCAATTATTGCCGGTTTAATATGTCTGTTTTATTAAGAAAAATTTAACTAAGCCGCAGCTTACTTGCTAGAAGTCCACTTTATCGGAAAACTCCGTAAAACCCCTGGCTTTATGCGTGGGGAGGATGTCAAATAGGCATTAGTGCGCGCTGACAGGTAGGGCAAACCGCATGAATCGTCAGTTGACAGTCCAGTAGGTAATATCCTTCTTTTTGTGCAGTTTTCGTGCCAGTTTTTAAAATTGAATCATTTTTAAATTCAATTGTTTTGTTGCATCGGACACAGATCAGATGATGATGGTGATGCGGGTAGGGCTGGTTGATCTCGTAATGTTTATGTCCCTCTCCCAACTCTAGTTCTCGTAGAATACCCATCCGAGCCATCAACTTTAAAGTTCGGTAGATAGTAGAGAGGCTAATTCCTGCTCCTTGACTTTCTAGCTGATGGTAAAGATCTTCGGCACTAAGGTGTTCGCCTTCAGGAAGCTCTTGAAAAACGTGTAAGATAGTCTCTCGCTGGGGAGTTAAACGCCAACCGCGATCATTGAGTTCCGCCTTGAGCGAACCAGCTGTATACACAGTCATAACGACCTTCTCAAGAAAGCTTGGTTATTACTAAGTATAATGATTTTTACTCTTGATTGTCAACAAGCTTTAATTATTGCGAATAATTGCTAACTGAAGCCAGCTAATAATTTGAGTTAAGCAGATAATCTGGCTCTTTTAAGAAGGGTTAGGAGAAGCTGGGCGCGTGCAGGGTTTCAACTAGCCTGAACTGATATTCAGGGAGCAGAGGTCAGGGTTTCAATAAAAGAATCTAACCTTAATCTCTAACTCCTAGCTTCTGCTGCCAACTAAGTAAGGGACTCCATATAGTCTTTTACTAGATTGCGACGCTTTGGTTGCCTTAGCTTTTGAAGGGCTTTCGATTCAATTTGACGCACCCGTTCCCGCGATAAATCCAGAGCTCGCCCAATTTCTGCTAAAGAGTAAGAGCGACCATCCCCCAAACCAAACCGCATTAGAATCACATCCCGCTCTCGATCAGTTAATTCTGTTAAAAGGTGGTGCAAGTCACGTTGCAAAGCTTCTCGCATCAACACTTCTTCAGGAGAAATAGTATCCGTTTCTAACAAGTCGCCTAACTCTGTGTCTTTCTCCTTACCTACTTTGGTTTCTAATGAGACAGAACGAGGAACCCGTAGCAAAACTTCCCGTACTTGAGAAGGTGTCATTTCTAACTCAGAAGCGATGTCATCAATAGTAGGAGTGCGGCCTTTTTCTTGAGCAATTTTGCGCTGCGCTTTCTTAATTTTATTCAGCTTTTCTGTAATATGAACTGGTAGACGGATCGTGCGGCTTTGAGTTGCGATCGCGCGTGTAATTCCCTGCCGAATCCACCAGTAGGCATATGTACTAAATCTGTAACCCTTAGTTGGATCAAATTTGTCAACCGCCCGCTCTAAACCCAACGTTCCTTCTTGGACTAAATCTAAAAGTTCCAGACCGCGATTTTGATATTTTTTCGCAACAGAGACTACAAGACGAAGGTTCGCCTTGATCATATGTTCCTTGGCTTGATTACCTTCAGACTGAACTCGTTCTAGTTCTGCCACTGTCAAATCGACAATTTCAGCCCAATGGCGTTTTCCCTGAGCCAACATCGGCTTGAGTTGTGAGACATCTATACCAGCAGTATCAGCCCAACGCTCTAGAGAAGGTCTGTGTCCCAAACTGGCGGTTAGGCGCTCTTGGACTTCAATTAAATGAACATACGGCTGAATAACTTGATCCCCAGTTATTGCTGCTTCAGAGCGCAGTTCCACTAGCCGCAAGTAACGCTGAACTTTTTGAGCTTCTGAAACTTCTTCATCTCGCTCTAATAAGTGAACCCGACCAATTTCCTGAAGATATAGCCGCACTAAATCGGTGGTACGACGATTGGCGTGCTGCAAGCTAGCAGAGTCGTTAGCCTCAGTTTCCACGTCAAGCAGGTCATCCATCAATAGCTCACCCTCGCCGATAGGCGGTTCTGGCTGAAAGTCTTGGCGCGATTGTTGGTCTTCGTAGGTTGCATAAGCATAAAAGGATGTGGCTGGCATAGGGCTTATCTCAATAGCTTCAGGTGACAATAGACTTTACTCAGTTGCTTCTTGTTGCTATTGTTCCCGTAATTCACGATGAACTAACATAGTGCTTAAGTTCCTTTACTGATTCTTTAACTTGACTGACAAGTTCAGTTTGCTTAAAATAACCACGATTAAGCGCTGTGTTCACAGCTATTAAACTCCTGCTCAACTACAAACAAATTATTAGCAAGGAGCTTTAGTTGAAACCTGGCAGCGTCCTAGCTCGATTGTTCAGTAATTTCAGGAATTTAGCAGTGATCGCGATCAAAGCTTATTTACTGCTACATCACCGATGAGATAATTTCCCGATCGCTTGTTACAAATTGGCAAGATTTTTTGGCGTGGTGGCGGCGACGGGGGCAAATATCTAGAGGTTAATCGTTGTACTCCGGCTTAATGTCTCGCAGCATGAGAGCTTCAAGAGCTTCGCGGGGCGTGATTTCACCTTGGAGTAAGCGATAGACTTGAGCCGTAATTGGAATAGAAATTTTTTGCTGACTGGCACACGCAATTAAAACTTGGGTGGTGTTAACTCCTTCAGCAGTTCCTTCTAGGTGGGCGAGAGTTTGAGCTAAGGTTTTTCCTTGAGCAAGTTGATAGCCGACTTGATAATTGCGACTTAAAGAGCTGTTACAGGTTGCTAGCAGATCGCCTAAGCCAGACAAACCATAAAAGGTTTCCGTCTTAGCACCCCAGGCGTTACCGATCCGAATTATTTCTGCCAAGCCACGAGTTACTAAAGCTGCTTTAGCGTTAGTTCCTAGTTGCAAGCCATCAGATACACCAGCCGCGATCGCAATTACATTCTTCAGTGTTCCGCCTAGTTCTACTCCTATAACATCAGAATTTGTATAAACTCGGAAACGAGTTGAAGAAAACACTCCTTGCACCGCTTCTGCTGCTCCTGGGTTAGTGCTAGCAACGACGGTTGCAGCTGGTAATCCCTGTTGAATTTCTTTAGATAAATTAGGACCGCAGAGGACAACTAGTGGATGTACGGGGAATGCAGCTTGCCAAATTTGAGCGGGTGTTAATGTAGTGGCTGGATCTAGGCCTTTAGTAGCTGTAACAAAAATTGTTTCTGGAGAGACAGATAAAGACTGTACCTGTGTTACCACTGCTCCGACACCCTTCATAGAAACAGCAGATAAAATGATCTGTGCTTCCTCTAGAGCTTCTTTCAGGCTTTGAGAATAATGGCGTGACCATAAATGTACACTATGACCATTCGCCGCCGCTAGGTTTGCCAGAGTAGTACCCCAAGCACCAGCGCCCAAAATTGCTACACATAGTTTTGAATTTTGAGTTTTGAGTTGTAGTAAGTCTGGTAACTCATCACTCATAATTGGTAGTCCTAAATAGGTAAAGAAGCATTGTAATAATGTCTGAAATACCAGCATTAGGCAATACGGTGAGCCAATATTTTAGAAAAATCTATAGCAATCTCATTTGAGGAGTGAAAATTATTTTTTAAACGAACCGCCAAGCCGCCAAGAGCGCCAAGGAAGGAACAGAGGATTTTACGAATCGTTTAGGGTTGCTATAGTGTTTTTCTAACTAGGGGGGATATTGATTGAGGTATTGGATAATTAAATTTTTTCCTTAAATGTTTTAAATTACTATCTTGACTAACGGCTTTGTGCCTAGAGTACAGCAAAAAATTCGGTGTCAACGAAGATTCGGGTTAACTCGCTTTCTCCACCTATATACATCTCATGGTTAGGAGCAAACTAACCAAAGCTATTAATATTAAATATTTATAATCTGTGTTACTAAGGTTTGTTTATTACAATGTCATTTTACTTTTTTAACAGCTTCATCATTATTTTTAATATAATTTATCATTAACTGTGCTTGTTCTAAAAAATAAATACAATTTTTGAATTTGCTAATTTCAAACTTAAATTGTACCGTATGAATGAGCTGCCACATAAAAACAATAATTGCTATTATTGCCGAAATTAAAGCTAATGAAACTGATAAATCTTTGAGTTCTTTAGGAATTATAATGTGTTCTAAAATATTATAAGGATTCCACCCAAATATAAAAGTTATAACAATAACAGAAACTATAAGTTTTATAAATTTATCACTTATATTTTTATTATCTTCTCTTGCTTTGATTAAATAATGATTAATCTTATTTTCAACATATTCTATAATCTCTGGTTTGAAATTTGCTGCTTCAATTATATCTTTAACTATTTGCCAATCACCAATTTTGGCTTCATTTCCAGCTTGGCTAAATTTTTTTTCAACTAATTTTTGTAAACTTTTAATTACGGCTATATTATTAATAATTTCAACAATAACTAATCCAAAATATAATATAGAAAAACCTAAACTAATACTTATAGCAACCGCCAAGGCGGTTATGGCATAAGCTGGAAGTAGTCCCTCATCCTGATATGCGATCACTTAATGGCAAAACCATACAGTTACGACCTCCGTCAGAAGGTGATCCAAGCCATAGAACTT
>JAHHHE010000188.1 GCA_019359535.1 Gloeocapsa sp. UFS-A4-WI-NPMV-4B04 | reverse complement strand
CAACGACATCAAAAATGGTACAGACGCTAATCAAGATAGCGATGGATTTAATCGCTCCTAACCATCTGCGAAACTGGTTCGCTCACTGCTGCTACTGTGCCTTATAAGACTGAAAACCGCTGTATGTCAAATTGTTTTCAATACAGTAAGCACAGGTCTATTCAACAGTATTCTACATTTAGAGCTTAAAACGAATATGTGATTGAATAGTAATTATTGGGTAAGAAAAGACATTTTACCTAGTGGGAAAATGCGCCATAACTCAGGGTAATAATTATTGGGATAATAATCGAGAGCGCAACTAAAAGCCCCCATTTGCCAACTTTAATTTCTTCACCTTCAGATTTTAGAAATGCAACCCAGCCAACAGATCCTATTAATATCCAGAGAAACCCAAAGGCAAGGAAAATAATAAATATTGAGTCTTCCATTTTCTTTACCTAATTATGATTTATTTCTAAGCTATGTCTGGTATAAGTTATGTTTTTCAACTAGCACAATAACAGTAAAAACAAACAATAATTCGGTGGTTGGCGATCGCTTCAACTACAACTATTTTAACATTGTCTAATTCTAATGAATCAGCGCTGATTTCATTCGCTGTCTAGCTTAAGACTATTACTGTGCATCCTACCCAAACGCTATGTTAATCATAGTTTTTGCTTCAAGCGCGTTCGCGAAGCGTCTCCTCGGGAGAATCGCACCCCCTTCCACCTGCAACTTGCTCTTACCTCAAACTACCAATTACCCAACCATAAATTAATCCTTGTCTAATCGTGTCATAGATTACGGCGTAGTTGACAGTAACCTGTTAACAGTTAGCTAATCACTTAAAAAAGAGGCAATCATGAAACGAGTAGCAATCAACGGATTTGGACGCATTGGACGAGCATTCTTGCGTGTTGCCTATTCTGCTCCAGATATAGAAGTCGTCGCCATCAATGATGTGGCTTTAAAGCCAGATGTAGCCGCCTACCTACTGCAATACGACTCAGTATATGGGCGCTTTCCAATTGAGGTTGGGCATAGCGAAAAAGGGTTGATAATTGGTGATCAGCAGATTTCTTTATTAGCTGAGAAAGACCCCGCCGCACTTCCTTGGAAGGACATGGAAATTGATGTCGTCATCGAGTCTACAGGCATATTCCGCACCGCAGAAAAAGCAGGACTCCACTTACAAGCCGGAGCCAAAAAAGTAATTATCAGTGCGCCAGCCAAGGGTTCTTCAGTACCAACGTTTGTATATGGTGTGAATCACGAAACCTACAAGCCAGAGCAAGACAATGTGATTTCAGCTGCTTCATGTACCACAAACTGTCTAACACCGATCGCAAAAATTCTGCATGATGAGTTTGGCATTGAAAAAGCACTGATGACAACAGTACACGCCTATACAGCCGATCAGCGTTTAGTAGATATGGCGCATCCTGAAGAGTGGGCGCGAGGTCGTGGCGCGGCGCAGAACATCGTCCCTACCACTACAGGAGCGGCTACAGCTGTCGCTTTGGTATTACCAGAACTGAAAGGTCGTATTGATGGTATGGCTTTGCGCGTACCTACGCCTACTGGATCAGTGACAGACTTGAGTGCAGTGTTAGAAAAATCGGTCACAGTCGAGCAAGTAAACGATGCTTTTCGCCATTATGCTGGTAATGGTATGAGTCAGATTCTGAAAGCAAGTGAAGTGCCGTTAGTATCATCAGATTGTGTTGGCGATCGCCACTCGGCAATTGTAAATCTCCCCTCAACCAGTGTTTTAGCTGAGAACTTCGTCAAAGTGCTGGCTTACTATGATAATGAGTGGGGCTACACTAATCGGCTGGTAGATTTAGCAAATTACATCTAGAAGCATCAAGAATGAAAATTTATTCGATGCAAATTTGCCTACGAAGTACCATAGTGTCACACTAAACTAATACTGTGGTTTAACGTTTGAAAGTGCAATGTAGGATAAGCTAATGCTCTTTCTAAAACCAAAGATCGGAGGAAATATTCATGGTTAAAACTCCTTAAGCAAATTCTTATGAGTTTTCTAAAAAGTAATCCTTGGACTTTGGTTTGATAAAGTTGGCATCAGTGATATTTCCCTATCTAATTGTAAGAAGGCTTCATTAAGCAATGCCTTGAACTTAAGTTCAAGGCTAATAACTCAAGTCCATTAAAACGGACTATACAACACTCACTTTTTCAGCTATATGTTCTTAATGGATTTGCTACTACGCCTATAGTTATCGGTACTTTATGCAGTCTGCTTACTTAGGAGCAAAGCTGCGTACGCAGCTGCTAAACAAAAAATTGCCAAAGTGGTATCTGTAAGTAAGCTTTCAGCGACTACTGAATTTACTATTTACGACTGGTTTCAACAGCAGATTTTCTGAATCTAGCTTATTGTTTCAACTAAGGATAAAATTGTTGTTGTTAAGGCTACTAGCTTGAAGATCAGTAATAATAGCAAGATTTTCTCCAAAGACACTAATTAAGGTGTTATTCGCATTGCTGTCAATACCCTGAGCGATCGCCAACTGCTCAAATGTTAGACCACCCGCCAAGCCAATACGGTCTGCTTGACTGATTTTGAAGTCACTAATAATGTCAACTCCCTGACTTGCACTCAATACAAACAAGTCGCTGCCTTTGCCGCCAATTAATTGATCTTGACCCACTCCACCTTGTAAAGTGTCATTGCCAATACCGCCGTTCAATAAATCATCATCGTTTCTACCCCAAATGCGATCGCTACCCTTGCCACCCAAAAGAGTATCGTTACCTGTATCACCCCGCAGCAAATCATTACCGCTTAACCCCCTGAGTTTGTCATTACCGCTTTGACCGTTGATAACATCTTGGGAATCATTAAAGCCTTTAGTAGTATTATCTAAATCATTGAGGAACGTAACGCTGTCACGGTTGAAAATCTGCTGCCGTTGCCAGTCTGCATTGAAGACATCAAAACTATCTTGAATTTGGTTTTGTTCGTTAAATAGGATGTTGCCTTTTGAATTGAGGTTATCTAGGTTTTCGAGATTGAAATTGTTGAGGATGACCTGTGTATCATTAACATTCTCAAACGAAATTACCAAATCGCTTTCAGTCTGAGTTAAGAGCATATTTTTAGCAATTAACCCCTCACCCTGGAATTTAATTGTATCCGCTTCAGCGATCGCATCCGGTGTTGGTCTGCTGCCAGTGCCGATGCCGCCAAAGTCTGTAATAGTATCAATACCATCGCCACGATTGATTACGAAAGTATCGTTGTCACCCCCTCCTGTGAGGCGATCATTACTCAAAAGACCTGTAATTGTGTCATCACCTTTGAAGCCGTTGATGCGATCGCTTCTGAAACTGCCAGTTAAGTTATCAGCATCATCTGTACCATTAACTGTGTTGAATAGTGGATCGCGGGGGTTGAAACTGGTAGTGTCAATTTCTAAGGGATTGAGGAAGGCATTGGCGACGTTCTGCCAAGGTACAAACTTAAAATTACTGCTGACGTTTGCTATTTCGCCGTCATCATTGACTACGACAGCAGGATCATTTGAGCCATCTTGAACGACCAATAATCCAGAGGGAAACTGTGTTCCAAGTGGTACGTTGATTACATCAGCGCCATCAGACTCCTCAACAGAATCAACTCCACCAGATGCACCGATCGCAAAATTGCCCAAGTAATCGTTATTGCCTGCGCGTGTGAATACTGCATAAGTGCTGTCTCCTTGACTAGAGGCAAGCAAATAGCCTTTACCATCAGCAGCATAGTAAATCGTTAGTCCTTCCACATCAGCTGCTAAGTTGCTGCCATCAGGCTTGACTGCCTCAATTAAGTTACCTGTATTTCCACCACTCGGTTCAGCCGAGAACTTAAAAATACCTCCTTTTTCCTGACCTACATACAGATAGCCAAGTTCGCGATCTGCCACCATCCCCTCGACTTGAGCATCTTCCAGCTCACCGCCAGTTGGAATTGGGACAGTAAGCGATCGCACTATTTGGGCATTAACTTGACCAGTCCCGTCATCTAGTAACTCTAGTTGAGCAACTTGATTGCCTTCTCGCTGGCTGACAAAGACGTAGGACTTACTAGAAACTGGACTTGTATAACTCGTCAAGCCATAAGCTGTCTGTTCGCCATCGCCTACCCCAAAGATCGATGCCGTAATATTATTGTCAGTAACATTGGTAAGTTGACGGGTTGTCGGATCAATCTTGAAAATAGCCAGCGTGTCATTTTCTCGGTCAGAAGCGATCGCCAGATCGACACTTTGATTACCAAGATTGAAGCTATAAACCAGATCGACGTTGTTATAGCGCACGTCACCAGGTTCGCCAGGTGAAATTGTTTGTGTCACCTTACCATTCAGGTCATACACTGATAATCCGCCGTCCTTCAGCGTCCCAATTACCAGACTTTTTGCTGCATCAGTGGGGTGAACGTAGATAGCAGGGTCGTCCGCATCTCCGGGTTCCTGGTTTTGAGGAGGATTATCCAAGTCAATAACCTGCGGTGTCTCCAGTGTCGGAGAGACTTCAGGAATAATATTTGTATCAATCGCAAAGGCTAGAACCTGGGTAATTTGAGTTGGACTGAAATTGTTATCACTGACAACAACCAGAGATTGCCGTCCATCTGGTAATGTCTCTCCTAAAGTAATACCCTCAATATTGTCTAATGGCACTCCCAGTTCAGCGAAGTCCAATAGCAGCCTTTTTTGAGCTACTGCTTCAACTTCAAGCCCGTCAACGCTATTAAAGCCACTAATATCAGTCGCTCCTTGTAAGCGCACCTCGTACAGTTTAATGTTGTTACCTACACCAACCGAGAAAGACCGCTCTAAAGCAAGCAGAGTGCCACTATTATCCAGCGCTAGTAATTCAACCAATCCATTCGTACTAAATTCATCAGCAGGAATCGGAGGCGCAGCAACTGGATCAGTTATATATAGAAATTCTGCAACTGGATTGCCCGTGACTAAGTTGTATTTCAAGATCCGCGAAGGACTACCATTTTCAGGCGTAGCGATCGCACCGTCTTGTGCCAAGGCATTCTCTGTGGCTGTATACAAGAATTTCTGATTAGGGGTAATTGCTAGGCTTTCAAAAGCTAAATTATTGCGGATACCGCGATCGCCTGTTGTCGGTAAAAACTTCTGGGGAACTGGCAATTCCCGCAGTTGTTCTCCTGCAAGTGAAAACTCGTTAACAAAGGGATTAACTTGCGGACTAGCTTCCACATCTCCTTCAGAAGAGATAAAAACAGTACCATCGTCAGTCAGCCTAATTGCTTCTGGATCGAGGCTTGTAGGCGCGAATGGTTGACCGCTAGCATTTAACAGTGTGGTCACGTTCTCGAATGTGACATCTCCGGTGTTAAGTTCACCGTCACTAAGATTAATGTCAAGCGTGTAAAACCGCGCTGGATTAAGTTGGCTGCGGTCATCGGAAATACTGTAGTAAACCCCTTTACTCGGATCATAAGTAATTCCTGATAGTCCTCCTAATTGAGTTCCTTCAACTACAGAACCTGTAGGGAAAGTTACTTGTCCCAAAAAGTCCACATTAACAACTGTGGTTTGGGGAGTAGGGGATGTAGTCAAGATATCAGCCCATACTAAGCGGTGATCTGAGCTAGGAAAACCGCCGGGTAAGTTTGGGTCAAATGTACCTACGAGATCGAACAGGCGATCGCTATTCTGCGGCCAAAATACAGCAGCATTAGTAATTTCTAAGTTATTTGAGGGTAATACATAATCTACGCGCAAGTTACCAGGAGGTTCGGCAAAGTCGGCGGTGTCAAATGCTGGATTACCTGTGTGAGTATCGTTAACTCCACCTTGCAGTTGAGCTTGTTGAATTCCTCCGGCGCTTGTAGGTGTGGCGCTAGTGTTAATTAAAGGATTATCAAGTAATTGCAGAATCGCGTTATTGGTGCTGTCGCCATCAAACGGATCGGCATTCTGATCACCCATAATTACAAAGCTTGCTCCAGAAGTCAGATTGCCAACTTTGCCGTTATCGTCGTAGATATAATCGCCTTTACCAGGAGTTATGTAATCTGACCAGAAACGAATTTCATCGTGGTTCCGCTTGCCATTGCGGTCTTCATCGCCATCAAATACAGGCGGTGTCGGATGACTAACTAAGGCATGAATAATCTTGCCATTAACATTAATCGGCACATCCCAGTGACTCTTGGAAGAAAGGCGAAATGCCTCAAGTTCTGCTGGCGAGTACCAATCGTTGGCTGCGGGTGTATTTGGGTCGTCAGGTAGCAATGCACCCGGCATATCTTTCCAAAGAAAGTTTTGGAAAGTACGAATGTTGTCGGTATCAATAGGATATTTGGAATACAGCGCCATCCCAAATTGACCTGAGAAATTGCCGAATCCAAAAGCATCGTTACCATATCCAGGTTCATCGGGATTTGTTACCGTAGTACCGTTGTTGTCTAAGTCAAAGCCAGAGGCAATACCTGTATTAGAAGCAGCAACATAGCGATATGAGTAGTCAACAGGGGAAGATCCGTTTTTGCTTTTGGATAAGTAATTTTCTTGAAAAAGCTGTGCGGCTGTACTGTTTGAATCGAAGTCGAACTCATTAATCAAAACAACATCTGGATTACTGCGCTGGATAATTTCAGCTATATTCTGTGCCTGAGTGTTGTTTTGAGTTAACAGATCAGTTATTAATTCACCTTCGCTGTTACGGTTTAGTGAAGCGTTGAATGTTGCAAAGCGGATAGGTTCTTGAATACTTGCCATAAAAGCTTCTTTATCAGGGGAGCGGGGGAGCGGGGGAGCGGGGGAGCAGGGGAGCAGAGAGAGTAGATGAACAGTTGTAGGGTGAGCGATGCCTATCTCAGTGATTCATCAGTGAGTGTTTGAGTCTCATCAGTGAATGTTTGAGTTTCGTGGGCAAGTATTTGAGCCTTGTCGGCGAGTGTTTGAGTTTCGTGGGTGAGTATTTGAGTCTTGTGGGTGAGTGTTTAAGCCTTGTCGGCGAGTATTTGAGTTTCGTGGGTGAGTATTTGAGCCTTGTCGGCGAGTATTTAAGCCTCATGATTAAGCCTTTAAATCTCATCATTGAGTGCTTGAGTTTTATCAGTGAGTCTTTGAATTTCATCATTGAGTGCTTGAGTCTCATCAGTGAGTCTTTGAACTTCAGGGTCGAGTCTTTGAGTCTCCCTTGACTGCAATTTAAATAACTGCCAGAACCAGAACTAGGGAATATAAAATATTCCCCAGTCAATTAAGGTGCTACCAAGGCATGAAATCAGCAGATGTAATTGTGCTAGCTTGCACTCCCGCTAAAATTGCGAGAATTTCACCGTTCTGGATACCAATTGAGGTGTTATTTGCATTAATTCCAGTGCCTTGGGTAATGTTCAGTTGTCCAAAACTCAGACCTTCTGGTAAACAAATCAAATCTTGATTTGTAAAGTCGCTGATAGTGTCAGTGGCATCACCAGGAGCGACCATAAAGCGGTCAATCCCGCTACCACCAAGTAGAGTGTCATTACCAAAACCCCCGTACAGCAGGTCATCACCGTTAGCGCCAATCAGACTATCGTTACTAACTTGCCCTAGCAGGATATCGTTGCCATTACCACCGTTGAGAATATCGTTACCATTACCACCACTGAGGCTGTCATCGCCGTTAGTCCCATTAATTTGATCTCTACCAGACGCACCGTTGAGCGTATCGTTGCCATTACCGCCATTGGTTGTTGTTATGGGACTAGACAGATTTATGCCAACAATAACTGGGTCATGGTCAGATGAACGGTAAGGTGTTGGTGTATAAAAGTCTGGCGACTGACTCCCACCTTTAAACTCAAGGTTGTAATCAAGAATTCTGGGTTCATCAGCGTTGATGTGCCACTCGGTAACATCCGTGACTTGAGGATTTAGGCTAGATGTTGCCAGCGCATGATCTAAGCGTCCTGATTGTCCATCGAAGACGAATGAATAAGGATCTGGGACAAACCGAGCCAGTTCATCCACTAATCCACCAGCACGTAAAACGTCAATGGGGTCTTCCTCTCCATAGGCATTTAAGTCACCCATGACTAGCACATCGCTATCACCCGATGAAGTTTTAAGCTCGTTCACAAAGCCTACAAGTGCTTCTGCTTGCTGGACACGCTGGGCATTAAAAGCACCTTGTCCATCACCTTGATCTGCATCTAATCCAGTACCCGTTCCACCTTTAGATTTGAAGTGGTTTACTACTGGGGTAAATGTCTCACCGTTGGAGTTGAGGATGAATGTCTGCGCTACTGGTAAACGATTGTAGATTGCGTCAGTGTCGCTGATCGCTTGACCAACAGGTGTAACGTTGTCTAGTTTGTAGATAAAAGCTACTTTAATTTCATCAGTCCCGACTCCTGATCCTGGAGCGCGGATGTAATCGTAAGTTCCTGCACCAACAGAGGTATTAAGACGATTGACTAAATCAGCGATCGCAGAATTAGCACCATCGCCATCGTTCTCCATTTCAATCAAGCCTACGATATCGGCATCAATCGCCGCGATCGCACTAACAATTTTGGCACTTTGGCGCTCAAATTCAGCCGGAGAACTTGCGCCACGAGCAGTTGGGAATCCGCCACCCATCCCATCGCCGTTGAAATAGTTAAGCACATTGAAGCTAGCAACTTTGACGTTACCGCCAACATCTTCTGGTGCAGTTGTGCGCGGGTTTGTTGCCGCAAAATTAGGATCAATTGTTGGCTGGACGCGGTAGCTGTTAAAGCCGTAACCAAGAACACCAGTAAGGTCTGTAGTTGTGTCGCCAACTCTGAGTGTATTGCCTTCCTGCAGGAAGGGAATTGTCGTCGGGTTTTGACTACTTCTGCCATCATCCAGCAAAATTTGATTGCGATCGTTGAAATTTTGCTGATTATTTACAGCACCAACGTTGTTCTCGTCATTCTCAGTTTCAGATGCGGGAATATCTGTAGGATCGATGAAGTTGGTAGGGTTAAATAACCGTCCATCAGCTGAGAGCGAGACTTCGCCAAAACGAGCTAGGTTAAAGTTCTCGGTAACAGTTAGGGTTTCTGGAAAGTTGACCAGCATTCCCTCAAAGCTTTCCAGGTTGTTTAGCGCAGTTATGGGTAGGTCAATGGCAGTGGGGGTAACTACTCCAGAACCCACAATGTCTAGAGTGCTAAGATTACTCAGTTGAGTCTGGTTGCCAAATTCGGAGACGGTTCCAGTTAGCTCTACTACATCGCCAATATCGACATTCACACTGTTAGGCGCAAATACGAAGATGCCATCGGAGGTTGATGAATTGGCATCTCCTGTGTCGTCTTGGATGTAGAAACCGTTTAGATTAGTGCTGCCTTGGAAGTCACCAACAACGACACCTTTGGTAAGAACAGTATTGCCAACAGACTCACTAGCTGCGCCACTCCCTTGAATGTTGTATATGGGAGTGAGTACAACATCGTTATCGGTAATGTTAACGCTGACATTAGGAATTGATGCGTTGGAGTAGGCTGGATCATTACTACTGACAGTGTGGCTGATTACGCCTGTATGCGGCGAACCTTCTGCCTCAAAGTCGTTAACCGCTCTAACTGTAATTGTTTGCGGATTGGTATTGTTTAAATCCAGTGTGAGCGAGTTAAAGAAGTTAACCCCATCAGAGCTAATTTGAGTTTCTCCATCCAATGCGATCGCCACACTAACGGTTCCGCTTGGTACTGTATTGAGAGCGATCGTGTAAGTGTCGCTCGTTTCCCCTGCCTCATTTACATCTGTGCTGCCAGCCGATTGAGTAATTGTTACGCCAGCAGTTGCGCCACCAGTGGTTGTGTGAGTTCCTAAGCCGTCAAACGTATCAGTTACAAATCCATCCCATTGAGCGCTTGGAGCGAAGGCATCATTAGAATTAATATCACCAGTAGTCACACTGCTCTTACGTCGTAGCGTATTATCTGCTGTACTAATGAGTCCACTACCCCATTCTGTACCTGGATCAAAGCCAACTTGACTGATTACATCAATAATCGTCCCAGTTGCTCCACCTTTACGCAGGGCGATCGCATCGTCACCATTAAACCATCCCGCACCATTCGTCTGATCTGCTTGAGCGAGAATAGCTGCGTTAGAGCTACTTTGGGCAAGGACAAAAACCTCACCATTTGCTACTGTGCCAGTTAAAGGAATTGTTAAACCAGCAGTGGTACTGCCATTGAAATACATTTGCACAACGTAGCCTGCTGCTGCCAAGTCAATTGCAGTTTCAGTACCGTTATAGATTTCGAGTGCCTTATTGTTACTGCTACCCTCGACATACTCTGAGAAAAATAAATCTGCCATTAAAGTTCTCGATGAATTGATAAAACTGTTGAATTAGGTTCAATACGGCTTTCGCTATTTAGAATGCGGAAATCATTTACTGAATATCCACTTAAATAGAAGGTCATTTAAGTAGGTAATTCCTAATGAATTTTTGCTTTATGCTCAAACAATGCAAGCATATTTTAGATACCTGTAAGCAAGCCGTTTCCGTTTTCATTGCTTCCCAGTTTTTTAACATCTCATAAAAACATTAAGAGAAGTCTATTTTTAGATTAAACTTATGTAATCTACTGAAAAATTTGCTGGCTAACTGAATTCTAAATAGTATTAATTTACTTTAATTAAATACTACAAAAAATATTTAAGACTGTTTTATATATTGCTAAAATGTTCTGCTCTCCGCTAAATATGATAAATTATCAATGTCGTAAATAAAATTTAATTGTGTAGTATCTAATCCTAAATTTTAGAAACTGCATTTCGTTTAATCGTCATCATCACCTCTTGCTACCTCTTTTTTATTTTATAAATACTTAAAATAAGGTTTTGTCATATTATTTTTCAAACTAAGGTAACTAAAATTGTATGTTTATACCAAGATATAAAAGCCTATGCCGTTGATTCAATTTACGTTTGAGCTTTCTTCCTATTTTATTAACATCAGCCATAGGCATAATTGCATAGCGACGGTTAAAACCATGCTTGGTCAGTGTTAAATTAGAGGTTAATCTAAAAGTCAAACAACCATAATATTTAGCCCAAGAATTAGCTTATCTTCTTAAAGATAGTTAAATAAATTCAGCACCGCAATTGACACAACCACTTCGGACTCAAAATAAATTTGATTACTGCGATTGTTAACTTTGAGCTAACCCTATTAGCTTGATTCATCTAAGAGATTCAATATGTCAGAGCTAGAAAGTAAAAGCTAGCATTGAAATAGAATTTCGTCTTAAGAGTCTGGAGAATATTCTATATGCAAGGTTCCCCGCAAAACTATTCAGAACAAAGCTTTTGGGATAAAATACCAACCTTGGCAACTCAAGTAGGGAAAGAAGCAGTTGAAAAGATCCTACTTCTTTTCTATGCAGCCCAACGACCCGAAACTCCACTGTGGGCAAAAACCGTAATTTACGGAGCCTTGGCTTATCTTATTTTGCCAGCAGACGTAATTCCTGACATTATTCCTGTAACAGGTTATGTAGATGATTTGGGGACAGTTACAGCAGCTTTGAGTACGATCGCTTTGTATATTAACTCCGAGGTTAAAGCAGCAGCGAAACAGAAAGTGACCGAATGGTTTGGTGATTCAGGGGAAGGACAAGGTTCTTAGGTGCAACGCGCTGACTCAAGTTGACAATATCATCCAAAAAAAACTACACTAGCAAAGTTAGCTGGAAAAGCGGGTAAGCTAGAAAGAAGAAAATATTGAGGTTGCTGAACATAAATGGCGCGCTCCCGACCGCAACCAGAAGCAGATCGAGAAGAAGTTCTAGAGTGTGTGCAGCACAATTGTGTCCA
>JAHHHE010000187.1 GCA_019359535.1 Gloeocapsa sp. UFS-A4-WI-NPMV-4B04 | reverse complement strand
TAGAGGCTTTTAGAACGGCGATGTCTTATCGATTTTTCGATTGGTTGACCCTGCATCGTGACCTGTTTGCTACTTATAAAGCCAGTTTGGGTTACATTTGGGCTTAATTTTTGTCTAAGTCCCAATATCTCGTTTAACAGCAACATGGTGAATAATTTTACCTGCTGAATTACACACAGGAGAAATGGTTGCTTCTTGATAGTACAAAGAGCCATCCTTGCGCTTCCCGATATAAGTACCACTCCAAATTTTGCCACTTGAAATAGTGTTTGACATCTGTTGATAAAATGCCGCGTCATGCTTGCCGCTACGTAGCAAAGATGCAGAAGTCTTACCGACAACTTCAGCGCGTGTATATCCTGTAGTCTTTTCAAAGGCAGGGTTGACGTATTCAAATTTTGCCTCGGTATCAGTAATTTCAATTGCGTCTGCTGCATACTCTATAGCGGTAGCCAATAATAAGTTTGTTTCCTCCACCCGTTTGCGTTGCGTAGCTTGCCGATAGGCATCGCTAATATCTTGCGCCACACAAACTATTCCCTGCATTTCGCCACTATCATTACGCATAACTGAAGCTGACAAAGATACAGGTATTTTTCTACTATCTTTTGTTAAGTAGATTCTTTCAATGTTGGTGATACTACCTTTTCCAATTAATTCATGAATCCATAGTTTTTTATCATTCTCCTCTTGACTTAATATTAATTTAATCGGTTTACCAACTAATTCTGCTTCCTGATATCCTAAAAGCGTACTGGTAGCCAGATTAACTTTTGTAATTATTGTATTTGAATTAATAACTATAAGGGTATCTGTCATTGAAGTAATAATGTTATCAATATAAAATCTAGAGATGATTGTTATATTCAAATCATCCATCATTTGATTAAACATACTCGCTAAAATACCCAATTCATCTTTAGAAGTAATGTTTAACCTTGTATCTAATTTCCCTTGTTTTATTTTGTAAACTGCTTCTGTTAAATGAGTTATAAATTTTAAAATTGAGCCTAAAATTAATGAATATACTAAAATACTAGTAATTAAAATAGCAATAGTTAAAACTAGGGTTTTTTGATTAGAAATATTTATAAGTTCTATAACTTTAGCAGGCCCAAAAAGCAATTCTTTTTCTCGCTCATATCTATACTTAGCTACCATACTAAATAGCTTTGCTTGATACTGCTTATCTATAATTTTTTCAAAATCAGTTGCTTTAACAGAGCTTTCTTGAAGCAAAGCTAGAAATTTATAAATATAATTTTTATAGTTAACAAATTCTAATTAAATTTTATTAAGTTCTACTAATTTTTCAGACAATTCTTTTAGAGCTTCTGGATCTCCTATATTATTAAATTTCTGAATGTCAAACTCGGTAGCTTCTCTATTAAGCTGTAATTGACGTTCAAAATTAGCTAGACTACCTTTGATTTTAGTTTCAGCTTTTTTATATTCGGTTTGATTTATTTTTGGCAAACCATTAATATTTTTTAAAGCTATTTCATAATTTTTTAACTCTAGTAACTTATGAATACCAATTTGAGTTTCTTGCAAAACAAGAGAAATATCTGTAGCTCTTTTAACTTCTTTCTTAATAGTTTCGCTAACAAGTGAAGCATTCTGTTTAATATCAGAGTGCATCATTTTTGAAATATATCCTATAAATCCTATCAATAAAGAAGTTCCGAGCAAGCCTGAAATTACTTTCTGACGTATTTTCATTGTTTATATTTAGGCTTTTTTCAAACTTGCTTATTTTAATAAGCAGGAATTGAAGTAAGAGTTTATTCTTAATCTTTGCCCAAATATCTAAAATTAACAATAGCAATTTTATGGAAAGATATATATAAGGAAGTGTGAAAATGTAAGTTTTTGTATGAAGCCAAAATTATAAATTAAAATTTCTAAGGGATTATACTGATAACTTTAAATTAATTTGTTATTAGCAACGCAGTTTCTCAGTAAATTCTCGGTTAAAATTTGTTTATAATCTAATTTATATAGCTATGAATTACCTTTATAACAAATCAGTTTCTCAGTAAATTCTCGGTTAAAATTTGTTTACAATCCACTTTACTCAGTGAACTTATGTATTTTCTGGTTCAATATTCCATACTTGTAGGAGCAATTGAGCGATCGCCCCTACTTATAGCAGTTAGATAAACTAGCTGCATAATAGCTAAAATCTTAAACCAACACCGCCTTGGACTGAGACAGCGTTACCACTACCATTGCGGTAGGCATCAAAGGCAATAATAGCGTTGCCAAAAATAACGGTGTTACTGTTAGGAATAGCAAAGTCTATTCCTGGTTGGAGAGCAAAGCTAGTTTGATTTCCCACTGGTGAAGGAGTATCGCCACCACCCGCAAAAACAACCCCAGCGCCTAAATAAGCATCTGTTTGCCAGTTAAGCGGCAAATCGTAGGAAACAGTTGGTACAACGGCTGTATTTGCACCAATGAAAGCCTGAGTACGCAGAGAAACAGGTACTTCTAGCAGTTTATAGCGCACAGCAACCACACCAGCCAGTTGACGACCCTCTCCGGCTGAATTCTCGGTAAGGCTTAAAGAGGGACCAACACCGACATAGCTTCCGTAGGCGGCTTGAGCCGATGCTGAGTTAGAGTTTGAGGCAATATATGAAAGCGCTAGCGCCATGCTTAACGCAGTCATCTTACCTACTCTTGAAACCAAATACTTGAGACGCTGCACTTAGAAACTCCTTACTATTGTTACATCAACACCCCAGCAGTTAGGGACAGCGAGGATGACGACCGCCTTGAGTACAAATGTAAGCAAGTTGTCCTGCATCTAAGTTTTTAGCTTTACTAAAATCGACACCTTCCACCAAAGCAGAGCGCGCGTCGTTTGGAGAAGTTTGAATAAATGAATCAGCTGCTGTTTGTTTTGAGATAACGAAAATTGCTCCTTGTAAATCCGCTCCTGCTAAATTTGCCCCCCGCAAATCTGCTTGTGTGAGATCGGCGTTACGTAAGTTGACGTTTTCCATCTTGGTATTGCCTAAATTAGCGCCAGCAAGACGCGCAGCGCTGAAGTCAGCATTAGCTAAATTGGCGCGACTTAAATCTGCTGACGATAAATCTGCTCCTTGCCAATCAGATTGAGTCAAATTAGCAAACTGCAACTGCGTTCCTAAGGCGCTAACTCGACCTAATCGAGCGGCGGAGAGATTAGCATGGTTAAAAATCGCTTCTCCTAAATCTGCACCAGTGAGGCTAGCATTTGCTAGGACTGCATCACGCAGATTAGCTCCAACTAAGTGAGCGCTACTCAAGTTAGCATTACTCAGATGAGTACCAGAGAGATTGGCATGATTAAGGATAGAACGGCTTAAGTTTACCCTGTTCATCATGACGCGACTAAGGTTAGCGTCGGTGAGGTTTGCGTCTTTAATTTGGGCATCACTTAAGTCGGCAATTACATCATCGAAAGTATCCCAACGGCGATCTTCACCTACAGAACGCCAGGAACTACCGCGCAAACTTGCTTGATTAAGATTTGCCGCATTTAACTTAATTCCTGATAAATCAATTTGGTCGAGAACCAGAGTAAAGGGAATAAAAGCCGTAACTTGCCCTAAATTTGTCCGGCTAAGATCAACAGTGTGGAGGTTGCCGCTATAAAGTACAAGAATTTTGGCGATCGCTTGTTGAGTTTTCTGTAATTGCTGA
Organism: Gloeocapsa sp. UFS-A4-WI-NPMV-4B04; assembly: GCA_019359535.1. Taxonomy (GTDB): domain Bacteria; phylum Cyanobacteriota; class Cyanobacteriia; order Cyanobacteriales; family Chroococcidiopsidaceae; genus JAHHHE01. The sequence goes on along the minus strand of JAHHHE010000187.1, from coordinate 8,166 downwards.
GTACCAAATTCCTGCTCTTGAAGTGTGCCATTGTAGCGTAGCTCCAACTTATTAGACACTGATTGATTTAAGCGTTGCAAGTACGGCAAAGCTCTAGGTCCAGCACTTGCCAAAGATTGCTCAATAGTATCAACTAAAGTAGGATCTGTTTCCTCACTCAGCAGATTTACCAGCCATTGCAGCGCTTGTGGATCGTCCAGTGTACCCAAAGCCAGAATTGCTTTTTGACGTTCCTCCAACGTAGCGGGATTGGCGTTTAGTTGTTTTACCAATACGCGCAACTGCTCGTTTTTGTACTGCTCTTTCTGCCGTTGGGTTGCCTGATTTTGAATATATACTTGAGTACCTACCAATGTTCCCAAGACGGCAGCACTGCTCAACAGTGCGACTATTAGCACAGTAAAACTAGGATATTGCCGCATCCAGATCCACAAGCTGCGCTGTCGCCTTTTAGCTGCCCCTGGTACATTAGTAAATGTCAGCACATTTGTATCTACCTTTTTTGACTGGGCAGATTCGCGTTGGATAAGCTGACTAGCTGGGCTTAAACGTCCTGAAAACGGGATAAATGTGCGCCGTGCATCTACAACATAAGTCCCTGCCAGACGATCATGTAGACACCGACGCTGGCGATGAAATCGAGCGCTCATACCTTCTGCTAACACTAGCAAACAAGACAATCCTACTAAACCGGCCAAAGAGGGAAAGATAGCGCTGTAACGCCACATTAGATAGGCGATCGCGAGTGGTAAGCCCCAACTACCAACTCCTTCTCGAACTAAAATTCGAGTCATTCCTGGAGGTGAACCAGCCGCCGTCACAACTCGCACACCAAACCACCGCTTAGGCAGAGTGCTACCTGTTTTAGCAAGTAAATACAATTGCCAACTGCTCAACGCTAAAGGCATACCCAAGGCAGCATACCAAAATAAATTAGTCAGTGGTGCAACATTACGGTTGTTATCTATAGGCAGAGCGAACGTTTTAGCGATCGCATCTTCTGTAACTACCAAAACAGGATTTAGGGGTACTTGTTCGGTAGTTAGATTCACTTTTGCATACATCCCAATCCCAAAGGGAATTAACCCACTCGTCACAATCAGCCCCACCTCAACTGCCCAAGCCGCAAAGCGCCGAGTAACCATTGGTAGCGGCTTTGAGCGTTCTTGCCCTGAGCGGCGATCGCGATTAACATTCCTCACACTTGGATTCGCCATCACACAATTCCCTTTGACGTTTTTTCACGCCCAAAGCTTTGGGCGCAAAATGAATTATTGTTTATTTTCCGACCTACGGCGTACAAAAAACTGATACCCAAAGTACAGTAATACTGCTAAAACTGCCAGACTAATTACAGCAGATACAAGCTTTAATAATGCTCGGATTATGGCAAGACCAACTATAGCTGCAACGCCAACAACAATTAGCTTTCCAAAACCAGGTAAACTATTGAACCAGTTGCTCAATTTGTTAAATTGCACCTGAACTGGCTGAAAATTATCTGGCTGTGGCTGTGATGGTTTTTGGGGCTGAGAAACAATCGGCGGTTGAGGCGGCGGTGTTAGATCCGCTTCTAGTTGCTGGAGGCGACGCTCCAAGTCTTGATCTGGTTGAGGATTCATCGGTATTTAGTCCCAGAACGATATTAATCAAAAGACCATCCAACGTCAAACTTTAACGTTGTTAGCGCGATTTTAGCGAATATAAATCTTTTAAAGATGTATCAAAGTAAAAATTACATAAAAATAATCTTAAAAGTACAATAAAATCTGCTATTAGCGCTCCTTAAATATAATTAATTATTTTTCTTTGCCTTGATAGTTAACGATAAATTAAGGAATGACACAAAAAAATAGGGACAAGAGCTAACTTTCCTTTTATCTTATTCTGTCTTGATCAGGAACTAAGGCGGTTCGCGATCGTCTATAAAAGTATTAGTTCTTATATTAAAAACGCTCTCGAAGCAGTTAAAATAAATTATATGAAGCGTACAGATTGGCTGGTTATTCCCATAGCCTTAGCCTTCAATTTGGCTTTTACAGGGCTAACTTTAGCTGAAGCACCAGTAGTGCAAATTAATCCTCAATTTCAGCCAGATCCACTGGTTGTGCGTGGTACATCTGGGGGAGCAAAAGGTAGTGACTGTGGTAATATCGCTGCTGAACCTAATCAAGTTATTCAGGTATCAGAATCGCTGCCTTACTTGCGCTTGAGCGTTGAAAGCGCTGGTCAACCAACTCTTTTGATTAATGGGCCGAGTGGTCGCTTTTGTGTATTAGCGGATCGTTTTTCTGGAGGGAAACCGGAATTTTCTGGCTTTTGGCAAGCTGGTAAGTATTCACTTTACGTAGGCGATCGCGCTCAAGGTCAGCATCCTTATACGCTCTCTATTTCTCAAAAGAATAATTCAACGCCATAGTCAGCGAGCGTTGGTGCTAAAAGCTTTAGTCCTCGACTGGCTGGGTCGATACTTCGACTGCTTGGACATCAATTGTACCAGGAGGTGTCAAACGGTTAAACCGACCTCCATCTACCTTGAGAAGTTCGCCACAACTCGGACACTGTAGCTGAGTTCGATTTAAGCCAGCGAATTCATAACGACAGATAGGACAACTGTTTTGAACTAGGTTTCGTTGCAGCCACCACTGAAATCCAACAAATGCTAATACTGGTGCAAGCAATAGCAATCCAATTAAAATTAGAAACGAGTTAACCAGCCACCCTAAACCTACAGAGCCGAGTAACCAAATAATTACTAAAGTAGTAACCCAACGACTGAGGCTAGAAAAATTTAATTGCAAGGATTTAAAGCTCATTTTTTGGTTGTTTCCTGCTCTACTTCTAGGATAGCTATTAGTTCACTCTTCTTGATTGTGATCATAACCAAGTAGGCGAGAGCCGGGGAATATCCTTTCACCCCATTACCCTATCTGCACCTATTTTGTACTTAATAATTAGTAGACAGTTTCTCCCATTTGGATCGCGTTCATAGATAACTTGATCTGCTAAACGCCTTAAAAGAAACCAGCCATAACCACCTTCTTGCAGCGTACCTGGTTTCGGCTCTTCTAAGGCATCAGGATTAAAAGGCTTCCCCTGATCCCATATGCGGATTTCTAGCCTTTCAACAGATAAAGCTAGGTCAATATCAATAGCGGTTTCTGGGGGTAAGAAATGATGTGCGTGACGAACAGCATTGGTAAATCCTTCTGCTAGGGCTAAGTTGAGGCGGTAAAGTTGGCTTTCTGACCAGGAAAGTTGAGCTAAATGCCGAAGACAAAATTCTTTAAACCATTTTTGCACATCGTTTAAAAACTTCAGCTCGCTATGCACTGTTATGTGGTCTTGCTCTAACATGGCCTAGCTTGATCGTAATTTGATATTAACTAAGTAAGAAATAAGTAATTAGCTGTCAGATGCTGGTCTGAATTACTAAATGAACTGATAAATTTTATGTACTTTAATAGCAAATTTTTACTAAAATGACGCCTGATAAAGTTTTTTATCAGCACATCAGCACTAAATAAAGAACTCACAGGCGTCAAAGCGGTGTTTTGACAGAAAATTTAGAAAAGACCTAAAGTCAAGGATTTATCTATTGGGAATGTAGCACCAATGCCTAGCCAAATAGTGACTAATGTCCCAATCATAAATAGTGTAGTCGCGACTGGCCGCCGAAATGGATTTTGGAACTTGTTGACGTTCTCAATAAATGGAATAGTTAATAGTCCCAAGGGTACAGCCGCCATTGCTATCACCCCTAAAAGTTTACTTGGAACTGTCCGCAGAATCTGGAAAACGGGATATAAATACCACTCTGGCAGAATTTCCAACGGTGTTGCAAAAGGATTTGCTGGTTCCCCACTCATGGCGGGATCTAACACTGACAGAGCGACAATACACGCCCCTGTTCCCAAGATCACAACAGGAAAGATGTACAGTAGATCATTAGGCCAAGCTGGTTCGCCATAGTAGTTATGACCCATGCCCTTAGCAAGTTTCTCGCGTAAGATTGGGTCGCTTAGATTCGGTTTTTTCTGGGTTCCCATCGTTAACAGTGTTCTCCTTTGTAGGGTCAGTTTAGACAGTTGTTAAAGCTATCAGCTATTAGCTTTTAGCTTAAAATCTAAGTTTAAATTTTTTGCTGTTAGTTATCAGTTTAAAACAAATAACTCATTTAAGAGCTAACTGCTAACTCCTGACCGCTAACAGCTACGATTTGGCAGTAGGGGTAATTCATGAATTACCCCTACTGAAAATTACAATGGACCAGAAATGCCTTGCTTGCGAATCATTAAGAAATGTAGCAGCATGAAGACGGCAATTAGCCAAGGCAGAACAAAGGTATGGGCGCTGTAGTAACGAGTTAGTGTCGCTTGACCTACGCTTGAACCACCGCGCAACAGATCAGAAATTGTGGTTCCGACTACGGGGATTGCTTCTGGAACACCGCTAACAATTTTTACGGCCCAGTAGCCAACTTGATCCCAAGGTAGGGAGTAACCAGTCACACCAAATGAAACAGTAATGACCGCAAGAATTACACCCGTTACCCAGGTTAATTCACGGGGCTTTTTAAAGCCCCCTGTTAGGTAAACTCGGAAGGTATGTAATATCATGATCAGCACCATCATACTGGCAGACCAGCGATGGACAGAGCGGATCAGCCAACCGAAGTTCACCTCGGTCATTAATGCTTGAACGGAAGTATAAGCTTCAGTTACCGTCGGTCTATAGTAGAACGTCATCGCAAATCCAGTGGCAAACTGGATTAAAAAGCAAACTAGGGCCATTCCGCCGAAGCAGTAGAAAATATTGACATGGGGAGGGACGTACTTGCTAGTAACGTCCTCAGCGAGCGCCTCAATTTCTAGGCGTTCTTGAAACCAGTCATATACTTTTGAGTCTGTTACCTGCTTAGAAAACATGAAGCAAGAGTTCCTAAAACATTAATTACGGTTATGGAAACTCCCAATTTCCCAAAAGGAAAGGGAGGATTTTCAAAGTGCCAATTGCTGGAAATCCAGTTGGTTATGATTTTGTTGTAGTTGGTTCAGCCGACACAAAGCAGCTAAACGTTTCTATTTACCGTTAGCAGTTGAGTTTTTCTGCATTCGTTATATAAAAAAAGTAACATAATCGAGAGGGTGATTTCATTAACAGCGTACATAGAAAGCTTAAATAAGCTCTTGAGTGTGCCGCGTTAGGATAAGTATGATGTACAAAAGAATTTTTCGGGCTGGAATTTTACTTTTACTACCAATTGCTCTAGCGTTTGGCTGTTGGACACCATCGGCTGCTGCTTTGACGGACGAACAGAAGCTGGTATCAGAAGCTTGGCGAATTGTAAATCGTGCTTACTTAGACGACACATTTAATCATCAAAATTGGGCAGCAATTCGGCAGAAAACCCTTAAACAGCCGCTTAAAAACCGTGAGGAGACACATAAGGCAATTCAGGAAATGATTGCTAGCCTTGATGATCCTTTTACTCGGTTCATGAAACCGGAGCAGTACCGCAGTTTACAAGTAAATACTTCTGGTGAGTTAACTGGAGTGGGATTGCAAATCGCTTTGAATGCAAAGACGGGTAAACTCGAAGTGGTAGCCCCAATTGCAGGTTCTCCAGCCGAAAAAGCAGGAATTCGCCCACACGATCGCATTTTGCAAATTGATGGCGTTTCCATAGTAGAAATTACCCTTGATGAAGCGGCGGCGCGAATGCGCGGTGCGATTGGTAGTCGTGTTTCTCTGATGTTGGAGCGCGATGGGGAGGATAGTACTGAAGTTCAATTAGTGCGCGATCGCATTGCCGTTAACCCAGTAACCGCAGAACTACGCGGAAACCAGGAATTACCAGTTGGATATATTCGCCTGACTCAATTCAACGCTAATGCAGTAGCAGAATTAGCTCATGCGATCGCCAATTTGGAAAAACAGGGAGCCGATGCCTATATTCTCGATCTACGGAATAATCCTGGTGGTTTATTGCAAGCAGGAATTGAAATTGCGCGTTTGTGGTTAGATGAAGGCGCGATCGTCTATACGGTTAACCGCCAAGGTATTCAAGGTAGCTTTGAAGCCTTTGGCTCGGCGCTAACTCACGATCCGCTTGTAGTTTTAGTCAATCAAGGCAGTGCCAGTGCTAGTGAAATTTTAGCAGGAGCGCTGCAAGATAATCATCGCGCTCAACTGGTAGGCGAAAAAACCTTTGGCAAAGGCTTAATTCAGTCTTTATTTAATCTATCCGATGGTTCTGGATTGGCTGTCACCATTGCTAAGTACGAAACTCCTAACCACCACGATATTAATAAGTTGGGTATTATACCAGATCGCGTAGTTTCTTTAGAACCAATTGCCCGCGAATCTGTTGGTACAGAAGTTGATCAACAATATCAAGCTGCGGTGGAATTATTAAAAACCAATTTGGTAGTAGCAGAACATAGTTAGGAGCTAGTAGCTGAGTTTAGAAGAGTTGGCGGGTGACAAAAAGCTGGAAAACTCAACGATATTTTCAATTCCGCCCCAAAATTCCGTTGTAAAGGTTTGGAGGTGCTGCCGCGATCGCCCATTGTTTGTAATTCGTGCGATCTCAAAATTGGGCGATCGCTTCCATCGGTAAATCAATAGCAGCAATAGTCATGTCAGTTTTATCCCCAAAGCTTCAAGTTGCTGATTCATCAGTTGCGATCGCTGTTACTTTATCGGGTTCAATCGCTCGTTCTACTCTTGTTTTAGCGATTTCCAGCAGTTGCCTGCCGGATTATCCTAATAAATAAATCAATTCGTCTTTAGTCAAATCAGCGTCTCGAAGGATCTTCAAAAGTAACCCTTTTCCGATTGCCTTACGGGCATGAACGGGAATAGAAACAACTCGATTGTCTTCGTGTTTCATACGAATATGACTACCTTTTTGCCTGACTACGTAGAAGCCAATCTTTTGAAGTGCAACGATTAATTCTTCTCCTGTTATGCTTGGGAGCTTTGCCACTAGACGATCACCCTCTGCACACCAACAAATTCGGTTATTGTTTCTTCTTCTTCTAATTCTTCAAGACACATATCTATCACCTCGCGAATGTTTTGCATTAGCTCATCAATAGTTTCTCCTTGGCTATAGCAAGCTTTGAGTTGTGGAACTTCACCAATGTATATTCCATCTTCATCTCTTTCAATTACGACGTAAAACTCCTTCCCTTTCATTCTCCTGTCCTCCGTTGTATTAGATCAATTCCTAAATCTTCAAGTTGCTGGTTCATCCAGGCAATTGCCGTCGTTTCATCGGTTGCGTTGGCGGAGCCTCTCTGCAAGAGAATCGCCCATCCTACTTCTTTTTTAGCAATTTATAGCAGTTGTCTAGACATCCTCTTTTTCTTCGACTGCGAATACTACGATATTTCTTAGCAAGAGAGCGTAGATTTCGGTTGAACGTTGGCGAAGCTTCAACTTGAATTAAAGGCTGCTCAGGCATCTTCAATCCCTTCCCAAAGTTGAGCAATTGGGATATTTTGTCCAGTCATGGCTTCGTGCCAAGCTTGCCGGAAATCTGCTAAAATTTCTGCTTGAGATTTGTCGTTTAGGTCTGCTTCTTCTGGAATTAGAACAATGACTTCTACACGGCTATTTTTATCCGCTATGAGGGGACAATCTAAGGTTAGTTGCCCCTGTTCATCGAGCGTTGCCATAACTTTAAGTGATTTCATTGCTACTCCAAGATTGTTTCAATAGTAGTAGTTAGATTAATACCCAAGGCTTCAAGTTGCTGGTTCATCCAAGCTATTGCCTTCGCTTCATCAGTTTCAATCGCCAGTTCTACTCCTGTTTTAGCAATTTCTAGCAGTAGTTTAGATTCTTTCTTTAGTTCAAAACTTTCATGAATTTTTGAATTAAGTTTTTGTTGAAATTGTAAATCAAGTATAGGTATTGGTAGAGATTTTATAGAAGTCTGGGTTATAAGCGGTTGAACAGAACCACCTGAGAATCTATCCATCAATTCTCGATTAGGTTTTGTATTGAAATATAAAGTGTATACATTAGACCTAAGTACAGGACAAAAGCTTGCAAACAATGAAGGGAAAAGGGTTTCATAAGAATTACCACATTCTTGAACCATGAAACCCTATGAATCAGGTTACTTTACTTCGAGATGCTTTGCGCCCTCATCTA
>JAHHHE010000186.1 GCA_019359535.1 Gloeocapsa sp. UFS-A4-WI-NPMV-4B04 | reverse complement strand
ACCTAACGTTAAGTTAATTGTTGCGCCCTTTCCTGACAAACAGCGCGGCTCTAACCAATTTTTCTTTCAAGCATTTTCTAGAATCCCCTTGACAACTGCTTTACAGCCTTAACTTGTCACCAATGATATAAGCCTGGTTCAACTAATGATAAATCTGCCGCAGTTTTACCAGAGAAGTAGCCACTGAGATTAACGCGATCGTATGCAACACGAGGTTCTTCGCAAAATGTAATTAAGTTCCAGTACTGCGTTGCACCTGATCTAATCATCAACTCTAGGAACTTATGTCCTACCATGCCATTGCCAATAACAATAAGATTCTTTTTGGCTGTCATTGATTTTTAAAACGCTTATGTCTTCGTTATCCTAGTAGGAGTTTAAAAAAGTTTCAGAGTTATTTTGTAGTTTTTGCTACACAATAGTTACTGTCGATGCAATAAATGAACATTACTAATTCTGTTTTTGCATAAGATGTAAAATTTGCTCAATGCAACATACTTGACGCTATGGAAGTAATACAGGCAATAAATAGTTTAAATGTGAAAACTCAAGCGTCTATCAATAATTAGCCAGTTTTAGCCTCGCTCTGGTTTGCTATTTGCCTAATAAGATTACTCTTCAACTGAGTACAGCGAAGGTAATTAGCATTACTTATAGTTATTCATTGCGTTAGCGCAGCTTAACGAAGTTATCGCTGTACTTTTCAGTTAAAACTTGAGATTCCCCAACCCCTTTTTAAGGAAGCTATATTCCCCACTTCTTAAGGGGGGTTAGGGGGGATCTGCGAGAAATCAACATTACTAACCGAGATGTATTGCATTGCGATAACTTTTTAAATTAGCGTCATACAAAATACATCAGCGTGACACAATTCCTCCACACCGATGCGATTCAATTCAACTGCATAGGCTACTCAAAGGAGAAGCCGTGTTTGTACTTAGATTTCTACAACAAACAATGCAGTATATTTCAGAGGCAGCAAGTGAAATTTTTAGTCCGAATCACGACGACTATCCAATAATTGAAATTCAGCCATTTACAGGGGAATCTTTTAAGAAACAGCATTTTGGGGTAAGTGATTTTAACTGAAATTACTACATTTTTACCTGAAATCACTACACTAAAAGCCTCAGTAGTAATTTCAATTACTTGCTTTCAAAATTTACCCAACTTCTGCTAGATGGCTAAATAATGCTGCTAAGACAACATTAGAAAACAAGAATCCCTGCGGATCAGTTAGCCTGATCCTCCCTTGAAGTGGTACTTGCTGTAAATCGCACCAGACAACAGATTGAGAATCAATTGTGACAATTTCTACCCAACCTTGCCGATAGTATGGTTGCAAGCACGTCCAAATTTGTTTGAGTGTTTCTTTACCAAACAGTTGTGCCAAGAATGACAAACTTACGCCCTCTTGCAATCGTAACCCCAGCATGAGTGTTTCTAGCAGCACTTCATCCGGCGGTGTCTGTGGAAAATCTAACACGCCGCCAGCTGTAATAAAATCTTGCACCCACTGGTAGTATTCTTTAGTTTTACGGGGTCTAGTGAACCTTTGCCCTTGAACGTAGCTTGTTGCTCCCATCCCAAAGCCATAATAAGGGCGATTTTCCCAATAAACTCGATTATGTTGACACTGATGCCCTGGTTTGGCATAGTTAGAAATTTCATAGTGTTGATAGCCAGCAGCTGTGAGAACTTGCCTAGCTTGACAATACATTTGTGCTGTAGCGTCGTCAGTAGGTAGAGGCTGCACACCGGGTTGATAGTACCGACCAAAGGCTGTAACTGGCTCAATGGTAAGATCGTAAATTGAAATATGCGTAGGTGCGATCGCTATTATTGCGTCTAGTGACTCTTGCCACTGTTCTATACTTTGATGTGGCAATCCTGAAATTAAATCTAAGCTGAAATCTGGTATCCCCACACTTTGAATCATCTCAACAGATTTCCAGATATCTTCTACAGTATGCGATCGCCCACAAACTTGTAATAATTCGGGTTGAAACGCTTGCACACCCAGACTTACTCGCTTTACCCCAGCTGCACGATAACTCTGAATTTGATTCAAATCAAATGTACCTGGATCAATTTCCATTGAAATTTCAGCATCCTCTGAAATTCCAAACTGTTGATCCAAAGCTTTTAAAATTTGAGTTAGTTGATTTATTGATAATAAAGAAGGTGTCCCTCCACCAAAGAAAATTGTCTTTAATAGTTGCTTTGAAGCAGGGGTAATTGCAATTTCTCTGCACAGTAACTGAACATACTGAGAAATAGTGCCAGAAGTGTCACCACGATTATTATCTCCCACAATAGAAACCGGAAAATCGCAGTAATAGCAACGCCGTCTACAAAATGGAATATGCACATAAGCAGAACGGGGAATGCCTAAATGTATAGCTTTCTGGGCTTGATTGAGATGATTTTCCACCGAAATGTTAGCCAAAATTAAAATAATTATTAGAAAGCTGGAAATAGTTAATTAGTTACTAAAAATCAATAAATAATTCTATTTTTCTATAGCAGTCCTAAATGATTTATAAAATCCTCTCCTTCTTTCTTCCTTGGTGTTCTTGGCGACGCAACGCGGTTCGTTTCAAATCCCTTATTTTCTGTCAAATTACTCAATATAACTTATGATTTATTATAATTTAAGTTTGTGTCAACATTAAACCCAAACCAGCGTTTAATAACGCCAAAGATATTATGATAGAAACAGATCAACCAACCGGATGATTTAAATATATAATCTGTGTTGAATTTTACAAGCAGAAGTACAACCAAATTGAGTTGGATATAACAAATGCTTGACGCAATCATTATTCTTTCATTCATTGTAGCAGGCGCAGGCATAGGCTTTTACAGCCTTGAACTGCTGCCGTTGGGTGCGTTAGACCAAGTGTCGAATATAGAAGCTTTGCGCTTCGTTCTTGCCGTCTTCGCCGCCTTAATTGGGGGTGTAGCTGGGCTAAGTTTCCAGGTAACTTTTCGGCGCTTTGAGACCAAAGTTCGAGAAATGCCTGTTGATGTGATCTTGACGCGGGCGATTGGCTTGGTAATTGGGCTATTAGTAGCTAACTTGATGCTTGCGCCGCTCTTTTTACTGCCAATTCCTGAAGATTTTAGCTTTATTAAGCCTCTAGTGGCGGTTTTGGGAAGTTTAATATTTGCTTTCTCTGGTATCAGTTTGGCAGATACCCACGGTAGAGGTTTCTTGCGGCTAGTTAATCCTAATACACTTGAAACGATATTGCTGGCAGAAGGCACACTCAAACCTGCTACAACTAAAGTTTTAGACACTAGCTGTATTATTGATGGTCGCATTGAAACACTACTGGAAACAGGGTTTCTAGAAGGGCAAATTATAGTACCGCAGTTCGTTTTACAGGAATTGCAACAAGTCGCTGATGCCTCTAAAGATCAAAAGCGGGTGAGAGGACGAAGAGGATTAGAGATTCTCAATCGCATCAAGGAAGCTTATCCAGAGCGAATCTTACTTAACCCAGTAGACTACGAAGATACTCCTACGGTAGATGCCAAGTTAGTTAAATTTGCTCAAGAAATCAATGGCACTTTGTTAACCAACGACTATAACTTATCTAAAGTTGCTAGCGTCCAGAAAGTGCCTGTGTTGAATATTAACGATCTCGTTCACGCAGTTCGTCCCAGTTATCTACCTGGTGATAGTATTGATATCAAAATTCTCAAAGCAGGCAAAGAACCCAGCCAAGGTATCGGCTACCTAGAAGATGGCACGATGGTTGTGGTTGAAGAAGGTAGTAGTTATGTTGGTGGCGAAGTTCGAGTGGTAGTGACAAGTGCTTTGCAGACTTCAGCAGGGCGGATGATTTTTGCTAAACCTCAAGCTTCTGCCTTGGCTTAAAGGTGATTGGAAGTTATTTGAAAATAATGCCTCGAATTTTTCGCCTTAGCCCCTTGTAACCGATGCACTCAAAACGCATCGGTTTTATTGTATTTTTGTGTTTTATTCCTGCAATATAGTTTTAGAAACAATCCGTGTTTTCTTGCGATCAGCTTCCGAAAGTTCTTGCCCAGATTGGAGGCGGGTTGCACTTGTTTGTAAGACAGTTGCAGCGCCTTTATCTCCCATTTGGAGTGCAGTTTTGGCAGCCGTTTGTAACATTGTTGCTGCACCAGCGCGATCGCCTTGTTGTAATTTTGTCTCGGCTAGCTGAGTTTGACGATACTTCGCTAATGCCAGAATATGTGGCTGTACTTGAGCATCAATAGCGGGCTGGTAAGGTTGGACAACGTTTGCTGTAACTGAGATAATTTGTGTCAACTCAGTACGATTTTTAGCTGGATCGTCATAGCGTACTTGCACAGTTGCAATTGTTTGTCTGCCTGCTGGCAATTGCCCTATATAAAGATTCGCCAAAACTACCCGTTGGACATCTTTCATCAAGTCTCCCAGGCGGACTGCGAAGCGTCCATCAGATTCTTGTTGCAGTGGTAGTTCAATTGTATCGGGGGCAACTTGGGCGATCGGTTTGAGTTCCGCTAGCCGCACTTTAGGCATCAATGACAGCAGCAAATAAGCATTGGTTAATCCTACACCCTGAATGCGACTGAACAAGCGGCTAAACTCCTCTATAGCTTGATCGGGCTGCTGAATGTAAGACAAATTACCCCCGCCAACATCGGCAATTTGTTCCAAAATATCTTGGTTCCAGTGATCGCCAAATCCCAGCGTATTCAGCGTTAAATTGTAGCTAGTAGCTAAGTCAGCAAATTTAAGACAGCGAGCATTATCGCCGTGTTCATTTTCGCCGTCAGTTAACAGAAATGCTTGAGAAATACTTTCTTTTTTGCCCTTTGCTAGTTCCTCAATCCCCAAGCGTAGCCCTTCATCAATTGCCGTACCACCAGAGGCTGCCAGTTTGTTAATTTGCTGTTTAATGAAGTCTGGATTGTCAATAACTTGATTTGGGACTAAAACCTTCGCGCGGTGATCGAAAACTACAACCGACAAGCGATCGCCAGGTGATAGCTTATCAACAAGCCGATTCGCCGCTTTTTTTACCGTCTCTATCGGTCGTCCATTCATCGAGCCACTATGGTCGAGAATCAGGCATAAATTGAGTGGAACATTGCGGTCAAATTCTTCTTGAGCGATCGCAGACATCGAAATCGCTAGCTGGCGCTGACTATTTGTTTGCGTTGCGTCTACATTGGCATCATTCAAGGCAGGCTGCAAGAAGACCTTCATAGCACTTTCCTATCCAAGCAAAACGAAGTTATCAATGACTTCACGCTCCAACATTAGGCTACGCAAAAGTCACTAAAGACGGCTACATTAACTAATAATCAGGATATCCTACCAAGCCAAGCTTCGCGGCGTGCGTAGCACTAACCAAAAGGCGAGTAATCCGTACACTGCTGAGTTTAGCGTCACGCTAGGATAAATGACAGATAAAAGTATATTTACAGTGCCCTCATTTGCTATGGAACCCATTAAGGCTGTTCAAGCTCCATATTACGGCAATGCTTCCTACCGGACACCCCCTCCAGATTTACCGTCTCTGCTGTTGAATGAGCGGATTGTCTATTTGGGTATGCCCCTGGTTCCTGCTGTTACTGAATTGATTGTTGCCGAACTACTGTATTTGCAGTACGAAGACCCGGATAAACCGATTAAAATCTACATCAATTCTACTGGTACTTCTGGTTACAATGGCGACCCAGTTGGCTTTGAAACCGAAGCTTTCGCTATCTGCGACACGATGAGATACATCAAGCCTCCCATCCATACTATCTGCCTTGGTTCGGCAATGGGTATGGCAGCGATGCTACTCTCAGCTGGAACAAAAGGTTGCCGCGCCAGTCTGCCCCATGCGACGATTATTCTACACCAGCCTAAGAGTTACGCCCAAGGTCAAGCAACGGATATTCAAATTCGGGCTAAAGAAGTTCTGGCTAATAAGGCGACGATGATTGACATTTTGTCTCGCAATACAGGTCAGTCTACAGAAAAAATTGCCAAGGATATGGATCGGTTGTTCTACATAACTCCTTATGACGCTGTGGAGTATGGTTTGATTGACCGGGTTCTAGAAAAGCAAGATGTCGCTAACCTCCCACTGCCTGCTGGAGTTATCTAAGGTCAAGAGACTGCTTGCTACGCCGATTCTTTCAGTAAAACTAATCAACATTAATTTTGGGAGTCCATTATGCCTATAGGCGTTCCTAAAGTTCCCTACCAAATGCCAGGGGATCAGTATACTCAATGGGTTGACATCTACAATCGTCTTTACCGTGAACGCATTATTTTTCTAGGTAGAGATGTTGATGATGAAATTGCCAACCAAATTATCGCTGTAATGTTGTATCTGGATTCCGAAGATCCAGGTAAAGACATTTACCTCTACATCAATTCCCCCGGTGGGATAATCACGTCTGGCATGGCGATTTATGACACCATGCAGCACATCAAATCAGATGTGGTGACAATCTGTGTAGGCTTGGCTGCTTCAATGGGATCATTCCTCTTGGCAGCTGGGACAAAAGGAAAACGGCTAGCGTTGCCTCACTCCCGAATTATGATTCACCAGCCTTCTGGTGGTACAAGGGGGCAAGCTACAGATATTGAGATTGAGGCTAGAGAAATTTTGCGGATTCGGCATCAGCTGAATCAAATTTATGCAGAAAAGACAGGTCAGTCTATAGAGAAGATTGAAAAGGACATGGATCGTGACTTTTTCCTGTCGGCACAAGAGGCAATGGATTACGGCTTAATTGACCGTGTGATCGAAGAACGTCCTTAGAATTGAGCTTTCAGCAGTTAAAGGTCAGGTAGAAAGAGTGTAGGAATGTTAGATTTTAGCAAAATCCTTGGCTCAAAATGCTAAACCATGATTGCTGAAAGCTGATACCTACTTGAGATGAATCTTGCAGATTGCTACCAATTATTAGAATTAAGGGCGGGAGCATCGTTTGCTGAAATTAAAGCATCTTATCGACGGCTAGCGCGGCAATATCATCCTGATCTCAATCCTAATCAACAAGCTGCTGTTAAGTTTATTGCCATAACTGAGGCATATAAGCTGTTGCTTGGTGTTGTCCAGCTAGGTCAAACACAAGAAAATTCAACTACGCCTGAACGTCAAAATCAAGCCCCAGTGAGGCAGCAACCGGGGGGATCGAAGGTAAGACGCAAAGATAAGACACCTCCACTATCGGAAATTGAGCAAAAGTTAAAGTGGAATTCTTATCGGCATTTGCAACAATTATTAAAATATCAGCGATTTCCCAAAGCGATCGCTCTTATTGAAGGTTTAGCTCAACGTCTACCCCAAGATCCAGAAGTGCGCTCTTGGCAAGCGATCGCTTATCAACGTTGGGGAAGTAAATTAGTAAATGATCAACAATTTGATAAAGCTAGAATTTACCTCAAAAAAGCACTAAAAACAGACCCCCACAATCGCTCTCTATGGTCTGAGGTAGACCGGGATTTTCGCCGCATGGAGAAAAATTTTTAAGGCGATGCTTGTGTACTTAGGGTAATCAGAAATATCTTTTGGATAGTAATACTTTGTGAGCTATTAAAAAAATATCTCCTGACAAACGTAGATTTATTCAACCAAAGTCACAACGTTTCTACAGGTGCGGGTTTCCACATTTCTCCATAGTGATCGCGCAAAGCGTACCAAGCTTCAACTTGACCAGACTCATATTCTCCTGGCTTGCCCCATTGGAGAAACAAGCTTAGAGCTGGCTTTTCTTGCTGATCTAGAAACCGGATTGCGTAGGTAGTAAAATTGCCTCGTTTCGCCTCACCAGTTTCAAATTTCACTTGTTCAATTTCATCCATATTCAAGTGAAACTCGAAGCCTTCAGTGTGCATATTTGCATACTTTCCCTTCAGCAATTCTGCATAAAAAAGCTTCTCTATTTTGCCACGTGCTTCTAATACAGCAGCACTGCTAGTCACAATCAGTCGCAGCGTTGAGAGTGTGTGACAAGCTTCTAAAAATTCCTTCAGTGTATTACTCATAATTAATCGCTATTTCTCATAGTGTTCGTAAGCAGCAACGATTCGTTGTACTAGGGCATGGCGCACAACGTCTTTTTGGGAAAACTCGGAAAAAGCAATACCTTCAACGTTTTTTAGGATCTTCAAAGCTACTGCTAATCCTGATTCTTGACTCAGTGGTAAGTCAGTCTGCGTCATGTCACCTGTAACTACCATCCGCGAACGGAAGCCCAAGCGAGTCAAAACCATTTTCATTTGAGCGGGTGTAGTGTTCTGCGCTTCATCTACAATCACAAAGGCATTATTTAGTGTCCGCCCCCGCATATAAGCTAAGGGAGCTACTTCAATTACACCGCGTTCGATTAAATTGGGGACTTTTTCTGGATCAATAAATTCATTGATCGCATCGTAGAGAGGGCGAAGATAAGGATTAACTTTTTGCTGCAAGTCTCCAGGCAAAAAGCCAAGTTTTTCACCTGCTTCTACGGCTGGACGGGTTAAAATCAGCTTTTCGTATTGGTTGGTAAGAAGTTCTTGAACTGCTACGACGACAGCTAGGAAAGTCTTACCCGTACCAGCAGGTCCAGTGCAGAAGGTAAGGTCATTTTTACGCAAAGCTTGAATATATTGCCGTTGGCGGAAAGTTTTAGCGCGAACTTCTTCACCTTTACGAGTTCTCGCAACAATATCGCGCTGTAAATCTTGTAACTCATCTTGGCGTTGAGTATCTAGGGCTTGGCGGGCTGTCAGGATATCGGTATTAGAGATCCTTTTGCCTTTGAGCCACAAATATTCAAGCGATCGCACTAATGAGCGGCACAGATCAATTTGCTTTTCTGTACCAGAAATGTATAGTTCTTGCCCCCGCAGCACTAAGGTAGCTCCTGTAGTCCTTGCCAGGGTTTTCAGATTTTCTTCTTGCTCTCCTGAAAGGGCGATCGCGCTTTCTGGATTCGGCAGCTGAATGGTCGATGCCTCTGCCATAGTTATTGTTAGTTGTATACCTACCTAATTTATGAGATTTTAGGGGTCAGTCCTGGATACGAACCAACCCCTAATCTTAACTTTTGCGCTCCCGCTAGCAGTTTTAGCGCTGTATATTTACCGATTAACTGAAATGCTCCTGTAAAAATAATAACGCGCAACTTATCTGCTCGTTAAATTTTTATTTGTCCCAATTTTTACTCAGAACTAGAGCGGGAGCGCGGTTTAGGCAGAGGTTTAGGCACACCTTCACGCCGTTCTTTTGGTTTTGTTGTTACTTCCGCTTCTTCAGCACTGGACAGAGCGTTAAAAGCCGCACTTCCGTAGATGTCAAGATAGACAGAATGCCCAGCTAATGATGCAGCAGCAGCAATTACAGTCCGAATTGCCTGTATATTGCGTCCCCCTCGACCAAAAACTCGCCCTTTGTCTTCGCCTTCAAAGGCAATGCGAATCCAAACTCGTGCTGTGTTATGTGAAACCTCACAATCTACACTTAAGGAATCTGCTGACTCTAGAAACGGCTCAATCAGAAACCGCACAAGTTTGGCATAGTCAATATTTTGATTTTTTTGATTGCTTGTAACGTTACTCGGTGACTGAGGCACGGACTTGTTCAAAAACATTAGCTTTTTCAAAGATGCGACGCACGGTATCAGTAGGTTGAGCGCCTTGTTGTAGCCGCTTGACGATTCCGGGAACATCTAACCTAACTTCGTCAGTTCTTGGATTGTAGAACCCTAGTTCTTCTAGAGGGCGACCATCGCGGCGATCGCGGCTATTAATGGCAACAATCCGGTAACTTGCTTCCCGCTTTTTACCAAATCGCTTTAATCGCAATTTAATCATGTTGAGGACTAATTCTCCTACTGTTTATATGTCAGCTATCAGATTTTAGCTTGATATCTGAATAGATTATTTTAACAAAAATTGAGCCAGAAAGCTCAACTATTATTCTTGGGAAAACTAGAGGGTACAAATTGCGATCGCAGGGACTTACGAAAAGTTGACGTGCTACATCACAGGGATAGGCTCATAATCAACGCTTCTGCTGCCAAGCTATCCAATGGTCGAGAGAACAAATATCCTTGCCCGTAGTCGCATTCCAATTTTCTAAGTTCTGATAGTTGCTCTAGAGTTTCCACACCTTCTGTGATCACATCCATCCCTAGCTGGTGGGCAAGCGTCACGATCGCCTGGATAATCTCTAAATTCCCCTCACTAACGCCTATCCCACTGACAAAGGAGCGATCAATCTTTAACACATCAATTGGAAAATGATGTAAACGTCCCAATGATGAATAACCAGTACCAAAGTCATCAATGGACACCTTAACACCCAAATTTCTCAGTTGCAAAAGCGTGGCAGTTGCAGACTCGTCTTCCATGATCATGCTTTCGGTGATCTCTAAACTTAAACTACTAGCATCAAGTCCAGTCTCTTGGAGAATTTGGTCAATCTGATCAATCAAATCCGGTTGCGAAAACTGCCTGCCAGAGAGATTTACACTAATTGTTAAGGACTTTGCGGAAAAGCGTTGCCATAAGCACAATTGGCGACAAGCAGCGCGAAGTATCCAATAGCCAATAGGGACAATCAGCCCAGTTTCTTCTGCCACTGGGATAAACGTTGCTGGCAAAACGAGACCCTGACTAGGATGTTGCCAGCGCAGTAGTGCTTCAAAACCGATAACTTTGCCAGTTTGCAGTTCCACAATTGGCTGGTAGTAACTCCGAAACTCTTAACGTTCGATGGCTCGGCGGAGGTCATTCTCCACCTGCAAAAGTATTAACGCCTGAGTATGCATAACTGGGTCAAAGATTTCATACCGTGCCTTACCCAGTGCCTTGGCACGATACATGGCGATGTCAGCGTCACGAAGTAAGTCTTCTGGTTGGTCATAAACGGTTGTACTTAAAGCAATGCCAATGCTCGTGGTTGTGAATACTTCATGTCCGCCTAAATTAAAAGGTAACGCTAGTTCCTGTCGGATTCGTTCGGCTATATGAGTTGCGTCACTGAAACTTGTAATATCTTCTAGCAGAATTACAAATTCATCTCCCCCAAGACGTACAAATGTATCTACAGAACGTAAACACGCTTCTAGTCTGCGGCTGAATGCAATTAGCAGTTGATCTCCAATGTTGTGTCCCAGGCTATCGTTGATCACTTTGAAACGATCAATGTCAAGGAAGAGGATGGCAAACAGATAATCCTGATGCCGTTTTGCCCGCTCGATTGTCTGCTGCAACCGATCCATGAATAAGATCCGATTGGGCAGACCTGTGAGGGCATCATAAAATGCGTTGTAACGAAGTTGCTCCTCTGCACGTTTGCGATCGCTAATGTCCGTCATACCACCAATCATGCGTATCGGCTTTCCCTTGTCGTCATGCACAACATAAGCGCGATCAATAATGTAGGAATAAGTTGCATCACCACGACGAAAGCGGTATTCATCTGACCAAAATGCTTCACCCCTGTCAATTACTGCATGAATGCCAGAAATAACCCTCTGTTTGTCTTCTGGGTGGATAAATTCATACCACCAGCTAATGTGAGCAATGATCTCTTCTGTTGTGTATCCAAAGAGTGTCTGACAGCCTTCATTGCGCCACACGACATTTGTCACTAAATCCCAATCCCAGATTGCATCGTTAGTAGCGCGGGCGACGATTTCAAAACGTTCTTCGCTTTCACGCAAAGCTGCTTCTGTCCGCTTGCGCTCAGTGACATCTAGAGCGATCGCCATGACCGACACTAAGTCGCCCAACTCGTTTAGCAAAGCTGAGTTAAGTGGTTAATCAAATTTAATTACACAGAGTAAGAGAAACAACTATGCTAGCCTGAGTTGTCGATTGGAGAGAGTGATGCAATTGACGCGAGAAGTGTTTCCTGAAAATCAACGCTTGTTGCACCG
>JAHHHE010000185.1 GCA_019359535.1 Gloeocapsa sp. UFS-A4-WI-NPMV-4B04 | reverse complement strand
CGCATCAATAATTTTTTGCCGCAGGTCTACGGAGTATGCCCTTCCCATTTAGCTCTGTTCAAGTTTGCTGCTTAATTGTATCTTGCTCAATCAAGAACTGCTGTAAGTTCAAGGCAGTGACCGCAAAGCAAGGTGCAATATCTAAGGTAGAGATGCTTCTAGAGCAAGATGCCAACTTGTTAATAGACAGAGAGCATTTCAGTATGGCGGCGAATGCACCAGTAGAAATTAAAGATGAAAGGCATTCCAATTACCAGGGGACGGAGGTTAAAAAATAAAAACGCTGTTTGTAAGTGGTAAGCTATCTACCTGGAGTTAAGCAAAAGATAGATAAAAAGCCTTACTTCTTGGAACTACTAAATTGCCAAATGACCTTGATTAAAATACATCTGAGTAATTAGGGCTGCAAATTTTTGTATTAGCTCCCGTGGGCTTGTCCCACATCGCTTGTTAAACATGATGGCGGTATGTCTAGCTACCCAGATACCATTTTCTTGAATAGTTGAGTGCCTAACTGTGCTGAAGTTGCTTTTGTCTTTAGTTAAGTTTCTAAAGCAGTGCAGTTAGTTAAGTAGACAAATGAACTTAACAGCATCTAGCAAATTACAGTCTGTACAAATTTTATATTCTTAGCGAGGAGCTAAGGAAAGAAGGAGTTATCGTTAGAGTTAGTTAAACCTTTAATCCTACTGCCTCCAATTCCTAAATTCTTAATTTTTTGTCTTTCATTTTAGTACCTAGTTCTTTATGCAGCCCACTGACCCTAGTAAATTTACTGATAAAGCCTGGGAAGCAATTGTGAAATCCCAGGATGTGACCCGTCGCTTTCAACAACAGCAGATGGAGGTCGAGCATTTAGCAATTTCCTTATTAGAACCAAACGAAATGGCCGATCGCATTTTGAGTCGAGCAGGCGTTGATACAACACAATTGGGACAACAAATCGAAGCTTTTACCAAGCGCCAGCCCAAAGTTGCCAAAACTGATCAACTGTACCTGGGTCGCTCCTTGGATGCAATGCTAGATCGGGCAGAAGCGACTAGAACCGCTATGCAAGATCAATTTATTTCCGTTGAACATTTACTACTAGCCTTTGCCGAAGATGAAAGAGTTGGTCGGCGCTTGTTCAAAAGTTTTAAAGTAGACACACCAACCTTAGAAGCTGCAATCAAAGCTGTGCGGGGCAGCCAAAAAGTAACAGATCAGACCCCAGAAGCCCGCTACGAAGCTTTAACAAAATTTGGGCGTGACTTGACAGAACAAGCAAAAGCTGGTAAGCTTGACCCCGTTATTGGACGAGATGACGAAATTCGGCGAGTAATTCAGGTATTGTCACGCCGTAGTAAGAATAATCCTGTCCTAATTGGAGAGCCTGGAGTTGGAAAAACGGCGATCGCAGAAGGTTTGGCGCAACGCATTATTAACGGTGACGTTCCCGAATCCCTGAAAAACCGTCAGTTAATTTCCCTAGATATGGGGAGCTTGATTGCAGGGGCAAAATATCGAGGAGAATTTGAAGATCGTCTGAGGTCTGTACTCAAGGAAGTTATAGACTCTAACGGTCAGATTGTACTATTCATTGACGAATTGCACACCGTTGTCGGTGCTGGTGGCACGTCGCAAGGAGCGATGGATGCGGGTAATTTGCTCAAACCAATGCTGGCGCGAGGAGAATTGCGCTGTATTGGAGCAACTACGCTCGACGAATACCGCAAGCATATTGAAAAAGATGCTGCTTTGGAACGGAGATTTCAGCAAGTATTTATCGATCAACCTAGCGTTGAGAATACAATTTCAATTCTGCGTGGTCTCAAAGAACGCTACGAAGTACATCACAGCGTTAAAATTACCGATTCGGCGCTTGTGGCTGCTGCTACGCTTTCTAGTCGCTACATTAGCGATCGCTTTTTGCCAGATAAGGCGATCGATTTGGTAGACGAAGCAGCTGCGAAGCTGAAAATGGAGATCACCTCCAAACCTGATGAATTGGAAACAACTGAACGGCGCTTAATGCAGCTAGAAATGGAAAAGCTGTCTTTAGCAGGCGAAGATCAGCGTTCGACAACGACGAGAGAGCGTTTACAGGGAATTGAGCAACAAATCGCTGACTTAAAGCAAAAAGTCGCGGAATTTAACGCCCAATGGCAAGGTGAAAAGCAACTTTTAGAAGCTATCAGCACCTTGAAAAAAGAAGAAGATTCTTTGCGGGTACAAATTGAGCAAGCAGAACGCGCTTATGACCTCAATACTGCTGCAAAACTGAAGTATGGACAGCTAGAAGGAGTACAACGCGATCGCGAAGCCAAAGAAGCGCTGCTATTGGAAATTCAAGCTCGTGGTTCTACCCTTTTACGCGAACAAGTGACAGAAGCCGATATTGCCGAAATCGTCGCCAAGTGGACGGGAATTCCTGTAAATCGACTATTAGAATCAGAGCGCCAAAAACTACTGCAACTAGAAAGCCACCTGCACGAGCGAGTTATTGGACAATCTGAAGCCGTCGAAGCCGTTGCTGCGGCGATTCGCAGAGCGCGGGCGGGAATGAAAGATCCTGGTCGCCCAATTGGTTCTTTCCTATTCATGGGGCCTACAGGAGTCGGCAAAACTGAATTAGCTCGTGCTTTAGCTCAGTTTATGTTTGATTCTGAAGATGCCATAGTACGGTTGGATATGTCTGAGTACATGGAAAAAGGCTCTGTTTTACGGCTAATAGGAGCGCCACCAGGATATATTGGCTATGACGAAGGAGGCCAGCTTTCTGAAGCTATTCGCCGTCGTCCCTACTCAGTAGTGCTGCTCGATGAAGTGGAAAAAGCACATTCTGATGTCTTCAATATGTTTTTGCAGGTGCTAGATGATGGGCGGATTACTGATTCGCAAGGGAGAACGGTAGATTTTCGGAATACCGTGATTGTGATGACAAGTAACATCGGCGGTGATCACATCCTCAATGTGGCTGGCGACGATAGTAAATATGAAGAAATGCAGAAACGAGTGCTAGATGCCTTGCGATCGCACTTCCGCCCAGAATTTCTCAACCGCGTTGATGACATTATCTTATTCCACACTCTCAACCGCAGCGAACTGAGTCAAATTATCCGTATTCAACTCAAGCGGGTACATAATCTGTTGGCTGACCAAAAAATTAGCTTAGAGCTATCACCAGAAGCTTTAAATTACCTGGTAGATTCAGGCTACGATCCAGTTTATGGCGCTCGTCCCTTGAAACGGGCAATTCAGAGAAAAGTGGAAAACCCGATCGCTACCAAGTTATTAGAAAATACATTCGTTAGTGGAGATACGATTTTAATTGACGTAGTGAATGACAGCCTGACATTTAATAAAAAGCAGTCAACACCCAAGCCTCAGCCGTTAGTGCTAAGTCAAGGACAGTAGAGGCGGGGGAGCAGGGGAGCAGAGGAGAACATTTTTCTCACCTGATGCCTAACCCCTGCTCCCTCTCCATGTAGGGTAAACCGAATCACGACTGGTGGGCGATCGCGCTAATAAATAAGCAGGCGATCGCCTTGACTCAGCATTTATGATCCTGATTGAGATACTTTTAGCAAATCAATAATTATGCTCGAACAAGGCACAATCAGTATTCATACTGAAAATATCTTCCCGATTATCAAGAAGTCTCTCTACTCAGATCACGAAGTCTTCTTGCGGGAACTCGTATCCAACGCTGTAGATGCTATTCAAAAGCTGAAAATGGTGTCTCGCGCTGGAGAATATGCAGGTGAAACTGGCGTTGCAGAAATTCAAATTGCCATAGATAAGGACAAAAAGACTCTCTCGATGACCGATAATGGCATCGGGATGACAGCAGAAGAAGTCAAAAAATATATCAATCAAGTTGCCTTTTCTAGTGCTGAGGAATTTATTAGTAAGTACCAAGGTAAAGACGAGCAAGCGATTATCGGTCACTTTGGTCTTGGCTTCTACTCCTCATTCATGGTGGCGCAAAAGGTTGAAATTGATACTCTTTCCTACAAAGAAGGGTCGCAGGCTGTTCACTGGTCTTGTGATGGTTCCCCAGAGTTTCGCCTAGAAGATTCACCCCGCCAAGAGCGCGGTACTACGATCACGCTTACGCTTCAAGAAGAAGAACAAGAATATATTGAAGAACCACGAATTAGGCAGCTTGTCAAGACATATTGCGACTTTTTGCCAGTACCAATCAAACTACAAGGCGAGGTAATTAATCGCCAAAAAGCACCTTGGCGTGAGTCTCCGAGTAATCTAACTAAGGAAGATTATCTAGAGTTCTACCGCTATCTGTATCCTTTTCAGGAAGAGCCACTGCTATGGGTGCATCTAAATACTGACTATCCGTTTATCCTTAACGGAATTCTATATTTTCCCAAGCTGAAGCCTGATGTGGATGTCACCCAAGGGCAAATCAAGCTGTTCTGCAATCAAGTCTTTGTCAGCGATCACTGCGAAGAAATTATCCCAAAATTTCTTTTGCCGATGCGCGGTGTAATTGATAGCACTGATATTCCGCTAAATGTGTCGCGTAGTGCATTGCAAACCGATCGCACTGTGCGGAAAATTGCCGATTATGTTTCCCGAAAAGTAGGCGATCGCTTAAAGGAACTCTACCGCAACAACTCCTCTGAATACATCAGTGTTTGGCAAGACATCGCTACATTCGTTAAATTCGGTGTACTCAACGACGAAAAGTTTAAAAAACAAGTCGAAGACATCATTATTTATCGCACTACAAACGAGGCGAGCAAGCAGGAAGCAAAAGGCGAGACACCAGAAGTTCAGGTGCAGTCCTCGGAAGGAGATGCTTGGCAAGATGTCACCCCAGCTACCGATACCGATTCAGCTTCTAGCCCCCAATACACTACGCTGAAGGAGTATTTAGAGCGCAACAAAGATCGCCACGAAAACCGTGTCTTCTACTGTACCGATCCTGTCACGCAATCGTCTTATGTAGAACTGCACAAAAACCAGGGTTTAGAAGTCCTGTTTATGGATTCCTTCATAGATACCCACTTCATCATGTTTTTGGAGCAGGAATATAATCAAGTCAAGTTTTCTCGCGTAGATGCCGAACTGGATAAAACACTACTTGAGGAAGACAAAGCAGGGGAAATTGTTGATCCTAAGACAAATAAAACCCGCAGCGAACTGGTTAAGGAATTATTTGAGAAAGCCTTGAATAAGCCTAAGCTCAATATCCGCACCGAAGCGCTAAAGTCTGACGATCCCCAAGGAACACCGCCAGCAATGGTATTGTTACCAGAGTTTCTGCGCCGGATGCAGGAGATGAACGCCTTGATGCAGCAGCAAACACTTCAATTCCCTGAAGAGCATATTCTGGTTATCAACACGGCTCACCCTCTGATCCAAAATTTAGTTAATTTGAGCCAAGGTAGTATTATTCAGGGTGATGGTCAATCTCCATCAGCAGAACTAGCTAACTTGATTTGTCATCATGTTTATGACTTGGCGCTCATGGCTCAAAAGGGATTTGATGCTGAAGGTATGAAAGCATTTGTGGAGCGCTCTAATCAAGTCTTGACTCGGCTTACTGAACACAATGCTGCTGCTTAGAACACCGTTGTCTTTCTGAGCCTTGTTTCAAGCCCGCTTACACGGGCTTTTTTACAAACAGATAACCAAAAAGGCGATCGCTCTTCTTCGTTTCAGACGATGCCGATACAATAGAAGATTGCACTCGATTCCAATAACTGCACATCAGGAGATATTCTATGTCCCGAAAATGCCAGCTAACAGGCAAAAAAGCAAATAATGCGTTTGCTATTTCCCACTCCCACCGCCGTACTAAGAAGCTGCAAGAAGCAAACTTACAGTGGAAGCGGGTTTGGTGGTCACAAGGTAATCGCTGGGTTAAACTGCTGATTTCTACTAAAGCAATTAAAACTTTAGAGAAAAAAGGTTTAGCAGCAATGGCGAAAGAAGCTGGAATTGACCTAAATCGTTATTAAAACATTCTTGGTAGGGGCAATCTTGCCCCGTACGTTTTCAGCGTGATTCCAGTCATTCATGCTATTTTCCTTGCTGGCTGCCCTCTGCCAACTGTGCTTGACAAATACGCTTAATTATGCTACTGGTGGAACGGTTTTCGATAAACGGTAAAATCTCAACAACACCGCCTAACTGTTCTACAACTGAGGCTTCTGGTAGCGTTTCTTTCGTGTAGTCACCGCCTTTGACATAAATATCCGGGCGAATTAGTTGGATCAAGTTGATCGGGGTAGCCTGATCAAAAGGAATCAAATAATCAACACTGCTGAGTCCAGCCAAAACAAGAATACGGTCTAAAAGCGGGTTAATCGGGCGAGTTGGTCCCTTGAGAGAGCTAACGCTCACGTCAGAATTGACACCAATAATCAAAATGTCTCCTAATGCACGAGCGCGATTGAGGTATGAGACATGACCAGCATGGAGAATATCGAAGCAGCCATTGGTAAAAACGATGCGCTGTCCAGAAGCGCGGTAAGATACTATACGGGCAACAAAACTACTAGGGTCAGGTACGTATTTATCAGGAATGGTGAAGGGTGATGAGTGATGAAGTGATAAAGAATTCTTCTGTTTCCTCTCTCCTGTCTCCTGTCTATAAAGGTACTCCCGTAATTCCTGAACAGAACAAGACGTAGTACCATCAGAACTTACGACAACGGCAGCAGCAGCTAAAGCAAGTTCTATAGCATCTTGTGTTGTGGCAATCGATGCAAGGGCAATCAAGGCACTAACAAAAGTATTACCTGTACCAGTAGCACGAGAGTGATTTGTTGCTTGAGCGTAAGTGCGATAAGGAGGGCGGTTACGCTCAAACGCGATCGCCCCCTCAACATCTAGAGTGACGGCAACAATTTGAGCATTGGTGAGATCAAGTAGTTTTTCTCCATAGCTTGCAATTTGCTCGGTATAATTGCGATCTAGTACAGATACACCTAATAATTGCACAGCCTCGCTGTAGTTCAGATTAACTGCGGTCACATTAGCGTTACGGTAGGCAGTTAGACGCTTAGAATCAACAATTAAAATCCGGGGCGAAGATTGCTGAAGAAGCGCGATCGCTCCAATGATTTTTTCCGTCAAAATTCCATAACCGTAATCAGACACAATTACTGCATCAACTTCATGAAAACAGCGCTCAAGTTGTTCAATCAGCGCTTGTTCAGTCGCTGAATCTATTGCCTCAGTGCTACCTCGATCAAATCTAACTAGCAGCTGATCTGCGGCTATTACCCGTTGTTTAGCAAGCGTTTGTCTGCTTGATTGAGTCAGGATATGTTTTGTTGAAACACCTTGTTCTTCCAGCGATCGCTGCAATATTGATCCGTACCAATCATCACCAACTACGGAAAGAAATGTCACTTTTGCGCCCAAAGCTTGGACATTCACAGCCGTATTTGCTGCGCCCCCTGGAACCTGCTTTTGCTCAGTTACATTGACAACTGGTACTGGTGCTTCTGGACAAAGGCGATTGCTAAATCCTTGCAGGTAGCAATCTAGCATTGCTTCGCCAATTACCAGCACCTTTAGATTAGCAATTGCATCAACTAGCTTGATTAGGTCATTATTCACCAGTATTCTCCACAAAGGGCAAGGAGTGAATTAGAGGCTTAATATTAACTGAAGTAATTAGCCGTCCAACTTCGGTAAGATCAGCAACCGGATAATGTGGCGATCGCGAATGGTGACAACTGCCACTGGGTTGCCCTTGTCGATTAAAATTGTCTTACATCCAGCCAGACGACCTGCTTCTACATTATTTAAAATGTCACCAATAAACCAAGATTGTATATCTATATCATGTCTGGTTGCTGCATGAAGAAGCATACCAGATTCGGGTTTGCGACAAGAGTAGTTCTTAGTAAACTCTTGAACTATGCCGTCTGGGTGGTGGGGACAGTAGTAGAACCCAGCTAAGGCAACTCCCACTTCTGCTAATAATTGGCGCGATCGTTCCTCCACCGCTAATAACGCTGATTCTGGGAAATATCCACGTGCGATGCCGGGATTTGGGCGATGATTCACACTTCCCCCTAAATAATTGATTACCGCTAATTTCAATCCGTGATGAGCAACGCTTTTCTCTTTATCTTCAACGATCTACTTAGAAGCCTCAATCACTAACTCCACCAAAAATAGCGGAATTTTCCTTGCTGTTAAAGTGTTTGGTGAGGATATTGTTCATTCCAGGCTAGCAAGCGGCTGATCGCTTTTTAGCTTTTATCCTCATGAGTATTAGATATGCCTCAAAAGGCAGCGTATTAATAACATAATCAAAGTCTATACGTTATTATTTCGCATAAATATCTGTATACGGCTTCTCACAACAGTATTCAGCCAATAGAAGTATGACTAACCAATTTACTTTGTGGTATGGCATTGTCTGGTAACTCCAAATAGCAAGGATTAAAACAGATATGCAACTAACAGGTAAAGTAGCTCTGGTAACAGGCGCAGGTTCTGGTATCGGTAGGGCGGCAGCACAATTGCTAGCAATTGAAGGTGCTAAAGTTGCTGCACTGGGGCGTACACAGGAAGAAATTGAAAAAACCGTTACTCAAATTCAAGCCAGTCAGGGCGAAGCAATACCCCTAGTTGCTGATATTTCTCAGCCAGAGCAGATGCAACAAGCAACTGAGCAGATTATAAACCGATGGGGACGGCCTGATATTGTATTTGCCAACCCAGGTATTAACGGTGTCTGGGCCCCTTTAGAAGAGCTTGCACCTGAAGAATGGGACAAAACACTGAATATTAATCTTAAAGGTACGTTCTTAACGGTTAAATAGGCTGTACCTTACCTCAAAAAGCAGGGTGGCTCGGTAATCGTCACATCTTCGGTTAACGGTACGCGCATTTTTAGCAATACTGGTGCAACAGCTTATTCCTGCACGCTCGCAGCTCAGGTTGCCTTTGCAAAAATGGTTGCTTTGGAACTTGCACTCGCACCGCATCCGTGTCAATGTTATTTGTCCAGGGGCAATTGAAACAGATATTAGCGAAAATACTGAGCAACGAAATTTAGAGCAAATTCGCGAACCAGTTGACTTTCCTGAAGGCAAAATCCCCTTAACCGATGGCAAGTCGGGAACGTCAGAGCAGGTGGCACAATTGATACTATTTCTTGCTTCAGATGCTTCAAGCCATATTAGCGGTACTGAGATATGGATTGATGGAACGGAATCGCTACTGAAAGGGTAACAAAGGTGCTATTTACTGCGGGGGCTTTACCCCGAAGAAGTGTAAAAGCTTGATACAAGTTTAACGATGAGTGCTAGTTACTGTAGGGACTTTAGCCCGAAAAAGTGAGTAGTAACAAAAGTGCTAGTTACTCTGTCGGCTTTAGCTTCTAAGGCGATGCTATTCTCTCTTGCCTAGTAGAGAACTAATTGAGCTAGGTGTACAAGTCTCTCTAGTGTCTTTTACACTTTGTACAAGGTTCATCCAAAATTCTCTGCGTGAACACTCAGACAACACCAATAGCTTGGATTGGCTAAAAGCCTGTACGTTGTAGTTTTGTTAACTCCCCAGGCAAGATTCGAACTTGCGACCAATCGGTTAACAGCCGATCGCTCTACCACTGAGCTACTGAGGATTGTGTATTCCGAATTTTTATATTAGCGGTAACGCATACTATTTGGCAAGCGCTCTGGCAAATTTTTTTATAATTTGTCTAGGATACGCTTAATTGTAAAATTCTTACAGCTTATCTCCGCTCTCATCGGAGCTAGTTGATAATATTCATACATCTTTCAATCCCATCCGCAAGTCAGCTAGACGTTGGCGCGCCTTTGCATCGATTGAATTAGCTAAAAACCTACTAGAAGATTGTTTTCGTGATTTGTGCTGTCGT
This sequence comes from Gloeocapsa sp. UFS-A4-WI-NPMV-4B04, assembly GCA_019359535.1. Classification (GTDB taxonomy): domain Bacteria; phylum Cyanobacteriota; class Cyanobacteriia; order Cyanobacteriales; family Chroococcidiopsidaceae; genus JAHHHE01. The sequence goes on along the minus strand of JAHHHE010000185.1, from coordinate 2,087 downwards.
CGCGCCCGAACAGCTATAGCTTCTACATCATAATAAAGTTGCAGAGCAGACATCCATTCAGCACCATATCCCACCACCATTAGTTGCTGTGTCCGATCTGAGGTGGCGACAATTAGCCGACAAAGGTGAGATTGTTTTAGATAAGGACGAAAAGATGCACAGGCTTTTTCTATGTAAGTGTCTGCTGTTTGTCCAAAATCAGTGTAGTGAATAGATAAATGCTGAGTAATAACTTCTTGATTACTACAACTGTTTTGATACTGAGCATCAAATACAATTTGAGTTTCATAACCTTGAAATGCACTGTAATTAATCAAATCTTCAATTAGTTGCCCACGAGACGCTTCTAGTCCAGCGCGATCGCGAGTCTTTTTAAGACAAGGCCAAGCGCCTATAATGTTATAGCCGTCTACAAGCAAAACGGCTTGGGGTAAGGGACGAGACATAATTTAGCTTTAATTTTTCTAAAGTTAGCATTAATTATTCATAACATTAATGTTAATCAAAGTATCTGGAATCACACTTTGAGCGCCAAAACATCATCCAAGCAACATAGTATGAATGCGTAGTTATGTTGCTGCACTTTTTTAATAAAGAAAGAGTAGGAACTTTACCTACTCTTTCTTATCTAGCACCAACTCAATGAAAGCAATTATGTTTATCTTGCTGCCTTACCAGTTATGGCGCTACATCCTTAACTTGCATTAAACGTTGCTTAAGGCGTTTTGGCTCTCCTTGATCTACTACATAGCCTTGTTCTAGTAAGAAAGCTCCATCACAATAGTTTAGTTCATCTAAGCGATGTGTCACCCAAAGCGCAGTTAAACCCCGGCTTTTAACTAAGCTTCGCACTTGCGCTACCAAGTCTAGCTGACTATCAGGATCGAGCAGAGCAGTGGGTTCATCTAACAGCAAAACTTCGCACTGACGAGCGATCGCACCCGCGATCGCCACTCGCTGTTTTTGACCCCCACTTAAGGCATAAATTGGCCGTCGTTGTAACTCTTGCAAATTTACTGCACAAAGCGCTTCCGATACTCGTTGGCGTACCTGTATTGGCGCTAAATTTTCTTCTACCAATCCAAACGCTACATCAGCACCGACAGTCGGCATCACTAGCTGATGATCGGGATTTTGGAAGACAAAGCCAACCGGGTGCAAAATCCGAATCTCGCCAGATTGAGGAGTTAACAACCCCGCCAATAATCTCAGTAGCGTTGATTTTCCACTGCCATTAGTACCTAAAAGCATCCAAAATTCGCCTCTAGGTATCTCAAGCGTGCAGGATTTCAAAACAGCTTCTCCGCTAGGCCAGCTGAAGTGTAAATCCTGCACCTGAACGGCAACCGCCATTTGCTTACTAGCTGTTGAGTTCATTCTGTCAGCGCAAAGAAGCCTGGGGGTTTGCCAGTGCTTGTACTATCTTTCTGAGATACCTGTACCCCAGAAATTTCATTAGTACGGATAGCTACTTTTTTTTCTTTCTGGCGATCGCACGTCAATTCCAAAATATCAGAACTGCCAGACCGCATCGCTGCTAAAACTTGCTGATAGACAGCATCAGCCTCCTCTTGTGACTTCCGTTGCACTTGCACAGGAAAAGGCATATTCTTCAAAGTCAAGTCAATAGTGAACATTGTGCGTTAAGTAATTTAACTTTAAAACTTATTTTAACGTCAGCTACCTGCTGTCCTTACAGATTCCTTTTGCCTACACGCTCCAAAACTTGCTTTGAGCAAGGGATATTCATAAGTTTGACTAAATATAATTCACTGATTTTTAAATTTATGCTAATAATTTGGTTCAAAAATGAGTTTATTGCACATGATATGATTAGAATGAGTAAAGAATCGTAAAGTTGGTTGACAACAATAATGGCTGTCTGTAGTAGCTGTAAAATAGCTAAAACAGGGAGTTGATTCGATAACTACTGCACTTATAAAATTTGGAGTTCTACTGTAATGACAATAGCAGTTGGACGCGCGCCGAGCGATAGAGGGTGGTTTGATGCCCTAGACGACTGGCTAAAGCGCGATCGCTTCGTATTCGTAGGGTGGTCAGGAATATTATTATTCCCGACAGCATAT
>JAHHHE010000184.1 GCA_019359535.1 Gloeocapsa sp. UFS-A4-WI-NPMV-4B04 | reverse complement strand
GAAAGTTCGCATTCTTGAGTTCATCGATTATTTTAACCGCACAATGGCAAAACCGTTTCAGTGGACTTACAAGGGGAAGGCGTTGGCTGTATAAAGGCAGGTAGACTTACGCCCAAGTCTACTAGATACTTTGACTTGAACACTATGGTTTTTGGCTTTCGCCACAACTGGTACGGCTGAAGATAGAGCTACAGTTGAAACAGGTGTGCCGTTGCATTCTCTGAGATAGGGAATATCCGTTATAAGCTAATGGACACTTAATTTGCAGGAGACAGGACGATCAGCCCATACTCTACGGTTTTTGAGACTGTAATTTGAATGTCCTTCAGCTTATCCCTCTTCTGTCAAACTGGGGTGAAACCTTGATTTGTCGTGGGCTGAAATAACGTAAATCCGTCAAATTCTCCCAGAGTGACAGAAGAAAGTTAGTACGTAATATTACTATTACTTTCTAAAGTTTACTAAGTTATCTTAGGAATGGCTGAAAGGCTTATTATCTCGTTCTCATTATCAAGAGTGTGGTCAATAAGGAAAATATTATGGAAGCTTTTTTATTATCTTTGTCTTTTATGGTCACGCCGATAGCTACTCAGTATGACAGCGTTAACCCTAACGCCTCTTATCAAGCTATTGATGGTAAAGTCTATGATATGTCTGATGGCTGGGCTAACCGTTGCCCTAAGTTCCCTGGGTTAATAGCCATATACGAGACAAAGAAGGGTAAATGTTTCCATCTGACTAACCCTAGCTTTCAGTCTTATATACAACCATTCTTAGGTGATCTTAGTAAAGTTGATACGACCTACTGGTAACGCTAATAGGCGTTTTTTTAGCAAGTGGACAGTAAACAACGTTAGGCTTAAAAGTTAAACGCTGTCTAGGTTCTATATCTAAATAGTTGGGTTTAATTGAGAACGCAACTAGAAGGCATCTTACTCCTTACAAGACTGCTTCTGCATTGTTAATTCAGCCTGAACATTAATTTAGCAAGGAGTTCCAGACTTTGTAATATCAACCTTCTGTCTTCTTGACAGAAGTGCCGAAGTGCAATTGCTACACCTGATTCTAGAGGTTAGCGTTGTTTTTTATCAACTTGCTACAAAAATGCGAGGTACAACAAACTACAGGCTTAATTAATCGGTTGATTACCCAAAAAGAGCAGAAGGAACAGCAGCTAAAACAGTTGGATAAACTTGATGAAGTTTACCAGGCGTGGGATAAATCTCCTCAAACAAGCCAAATGCGATCGCTTGCTCAAGTATTAAATTCACCATTAATGCAAGAACGGCTAGCTAATATCAACCAGCAGCGACAGCAGCAAGAGCAATTGCCAAAGTCAGCGCTACAACAACCGCACCAAAAGCAGCACAGAGCAGGATTGTCACTTTAATGTTGCTTTCTGCCTACGTGAACCACGCCCTCGGAAATGCTGTGCTCCTTGCTTGCGCTACTGATATTTCGCTTTCTCCTTACCTTAGCATCTACTATTATTTTCATGAGCAGACTGTAGAGCGTTGCTCTTGCCTCTAATGAGGTTAAACTTTTGTAGCAAGCAATTTGGTACTAACAGGGAGTTAGAACAGGAGATGAACAGAAGAGGAGCAGGTATTGCTCTGCTTGCTATTGCAGCGTTTTTAATCGGTATCAAGTATCTAACTGCTGGTGTCTCAGGTCAAGCCTACCTTGTTAATGGAGTACCTACAGTTCCACTATTTTATGTTGGCTCACGGCTATCTAACCTTGCTGTTATCAGTGGCATTGCAGGTGTTGCTTACCTTGTCTGGGCAGAAGTTGAAGCATTTGCTGCCAGAAAGAAGTAATTTTATTACTTGCTCCTTTGTAGACTTCGAGGAGCGACAAAATAAATCTTCAATGGCGGCTCTCTACGCACAGAAGGCATTGCATTACGTGGGTTAGCACTCGTCCCTGTGCTTGTAGTTGGCGCTGAATCAGCCGCGTAATAGAGCTTGACCTGATTCTTTATGGGGTGAGGACGATGATGGATATCGCCATTTTTCTCCAACGAACGCAACAACTGCCCAGCAGTTGCAACACTTATGCCCAGTTGGTTTGCGATCGCGTCTCTTGTTTGTCCTGGCGACTTATAGAGTAGTTGCAACACTCTCCCTCGACGTTCTTGTAGCGTATCAACTTTTTTCGAGCTTGTTTTAGTGGCACGGTGTTCGTAGACTCCACCCCATACTCCGTTAGGGAATACTCCTGTGGGGAACACCAGCCTTGTTGTGGGTGATTCTTGCACAAGGGCGATCGCTCTAGTCATGCGCGTGATTGTAATTAGTTGCCAGTAACCGTCTTCAAGTTCCCAAACAGTCAATAGGCTCAAATAGTCAGTTAGATCGATAGTGCTTGATTTAAAGTTCATTGTTTTACCTCCAACAGATGCTCTATAACCGCTAGTTCTTCAGCAATTGTTCTGGCGACTGCCAGTTTTCCGCAGGTGGACAAACATAGAATTAGCTCAACGCTCTGAGTGAGCAAACCACAGCCTTCAAGTTGGTAGCTGAAAAACACATTCTCTACCTCTGTAGATTCGTAGAGTGCTACCATCACTAATGCTGCTTTTTGATTTACTGTTAGCTGCTGCAAATGCTTGTCTAGTTGTTGCAATAGCGGCAGGTCAAGATTATTCGTACAGTGAGAATCTACTTGGCTCATTGTTTTAGCTCCTGGGAAATAGAAAAACCCCAGCTTTCTTAAGCTGGGGCAATAATGGGATTTAACTGGTAATAGACGCAGTATTAACTCAAGACAGGAGTATCGGGCTTACAGCAATTTTCAGATAAATAGACCGCAGTGATTAAACCAACCGATTACATCATCTTCAGTGATAGCATCTACAACTTCAGTCATTGCTTGGTCAAGTGCATCGTGAGTACGGGCAGATTTGAAACGGAGGAACTGCTTAAGTTTCGACCAACACAACTCGATAGGAGATAAGTCTGGTGAATAAGGGGGTAAAAATACCACTCGTGCCCCAACCGCTTCAATAGCACAGCGAACCGAGTATGCATGGTGCACTTTGAGGTTATCCATTACCACAATTGCCCCTACCCATAACTGTGGAGCTAACACCTGATTGACATAACTCAAGAATACCGCTGTATCAACGCCTGAGACTCATCGACGCAATCAAGCCATCGAGACTGAGTGCCCCAATCAGCGCTCCGGTTCGTTCCCCGATTGCGAGGGACGCTATCGATGGCTCGTTCCCCGCGAAAAGCACGCCCGCTCCAAGGGCACCATGCCCAGATGAACCCCTGCTTCGTCAATAAATACTAAGTTTCGCACATCCACTTGGTCGAGCCATTGGCGGTAATCGTCACGCTGTTTGCGAATATCAGGAGTATCTTGCTCACCCGCGGACAATGTTTTTTTTTCCGAGGCATCTCCAAGCGCTGCGCAGCTCTACACATTGTGGACTGGCTCACTTTGATCTGCGTGCGCTCTTCAAGTTGCTCACACAATTCCTCTAATCTAATATCAGGTTTGTTCTCAATCAAACGCTGCACCAGCAGCAACGCTTCTCCACTAATTCTCGGCACAAGAGTTGCCCCTCTTGGTTTAGCACCTCTTTGGGTAGTGGTGCGATATCGACGCAGGACTCGTTTGACAAAGCTTAAACTCACTTTGAATCGTTCTGCAAGTTGAGCTTGCGTCCCTTCTTTCGCGTTCTAAGCATCAATCACGCGGGTACGTAAGTCAGTCGAGTAAGCAACAGGCATTTTACTAGGTTGATAGTTTTCCTCCCTATAGCTTAACCAAAGAGCGCTAATTACCTGAAAACTGCTGTAAGCTGCATCTTCTTGGTTTATTTGTCGTTCAACTATAGCAATCGCAGCATTAATGCCTGCTACCCTGGTTTCTAGGTCATCCCGCATCCACTTAAGAAACCTTAGCCTCTTTTGGAGAAAACTCTGGCGAGACACTGGTTCACTACCATAGCAAGTGCTGCCCCAAAACGGAAACGTAGTTTGCCTCTTTACATATAACTCTATTTCCAATTGTGGATAAATCTTTTGCTCACAGGAGGCGAAAGTATTAGGGTAAAAACCGAACTGTTAGCACTGCTGTAGTATATTGAAAATGTTGATAGTCCGTTACACTTCATCTTGTGAAGTAAAGTCGAAAACAACATACTCCTCAGTAAGAAATGCGCGAGATTTAGAAAAGTCAACAAAGTTTTCTTCGTCTGCAATATATTGTTGTGCAGCTTCAATACCTTCAGGAGAATTAACACCTGCTAAGAATTCCTCCATGCTATCCCACCAAATTTCTGTGACACCATCGTAGGGTGGTGATTCAAACCCACGAGAGTTAATCATTTCCTGATTAATTGGAGTATTCATTGTGTGGCTTTGGATATATTTCTTCCCTCGAATTGCTTTCGCAAGACTACGAATCAATTCACTATGCTTCCCACGCCAGTATGTGTGGAACTCCTCGTTTGATAGGTCAGCCCGTTTGCGGATGCAGTAAACGTATTTGAGCACAGTCAGCCCTCTTTTGATTTATAGTCACAGTTAAAATAAGATCTTGCCAAAGTATCTCCTAATTTGTATATAACAATAAGCTTCTCGTACTTTGCTCAATGTCAAGCTTTGACAGTAATTAGAATACTACGTAATTCCAGCTATGAACCTGAATTTCTGTGTTTGTTTTATCTGATTAAGGTTGAAGCTGCTGTAATCGCGATTCTACCATCACAACCTTCTTGGAAAAATAAAACACCCAGTTCAAAGCTGGGGTGAGAGCAGTAATTTAGTTGCAATAGTTACTATCTTAAAACTGAAAGCAGCTGTTTGATGGACATCAACTCAAGCTAGAGGAGTGCCGTTTTTCTAACACAGATATAACAACTTCACCTGGCCTACTATTTCTTTGAGGCTGTTTCCTGCTTTTTCTACTCAAACTCTTTTTCAGCTTTTTAATTTCTTTATTGCCTTTAGATTTTGAGTGGGACATCATAGTTCTCCTATGGAGCTATACTCCCGTTCTAGCAAATTCCAAGCAATTAGTCAGGCAATTGCAACACAACACAAAAATTTGTATAGGAGCGTTACGTTACCATTTTACAACTGCTATAGCGAATCCTAAAGAAATATCTTGAACTGTGAGTAACACTTATGTTCAGTTATGCTACTTCGTTAAACAGTGCTGCTGTTGTTATTTCTTATCTGCAAAATTTGCACGACCTTTTAAATACAACTAGGGATGCCAGTTACGACATCCCCATATATCTCTTCTACTTATCTAGCGGTTAAATCACTCACTTGAACGCTTCAGTTGTTGTAGTAGTTGCTTTCTGCTTCCAACTGACGCACTAAGTAGCTAGGTGAAATTAAGTATAAAATACGAGAGGTTGTTAATTATAGGTTAGTTAATGCCTGCTCCGCTTCGGATTCGCCTCACCCCTGAAGAAGATTTCACCTTATCCGAGTTGCGGGTGGCAACAACAGTTGCCCAGCGAACTAGAGATCGCGCTCATATGCTGCGGTTGAATGCTCAGGGATGGACAGTTAGGGCAATTGCAGAAATCTTTGGATGTCATGAGCATACCGTGCGAGCGACAATTCGGCGTTGGCAAGAGCAGGGACTTCGTGGTTTATGGGAAGCTTCTGGTCGAGGCACAAAGCGTAAATGGGCTGAAGCCGATATAGAGTATCTAGAACAATGTTTAGAGCAACAGCCACGTACTTATAACAGCAAGCAATTAGCAACAAAGCTACAACAAGAACGGCAAGTGAGCTTGAGTGGCGATCGGATTCGGCGTATCCTGAAAAAAAGGGCATTCGATGGAAACGCACTCGACACAGCCATCGAGCCAAACAAGACTCTGAGTATAAACAAATCAAACAAGCCGAGTTAGATGCACTCAAACAGGTGGCGCAATTAGGATGTATTGAATTAATGTACCTGGATGAGTCTGGCTGTTGTTTGTGGAGTCCTGCCAGTTACAGTTACAGTCGCGTGGGGGAACAAAAGCGAATTGAGCAGACTGACCGACGTAACGGACGCATTAGTATTTTAGGAGTGTGGCAACCAGATCAAAGCTTTAAGTATGCTTTAGCTTGTGGTAGTTTCAAGAGCGAAAGTTATATTAAGGTCATTCATTGGATTGCACAGCAAGCGTTCGAGACTTTAAGGACTACCGGACGGATGACAGTGGTGGTACAAGACAATGGTTCTTTACACACCAGTCATCTGACTCGCCAACAGTGGCAACGCTGGCATTCTCAAGGGTTATTTTTCTTCTTCCTGCCCCCATATTGCTCCGAAATGAACCGGATTGAAGATGAATGGCATCAGCTCAAAACCCATGAAATTGCCGGACGGATGTTCGAGGATGAATATGATTTAGCCTTAGCAATTATGGATGGAATGGAAGCTCGTAGTCTTAAAGGTGGTTACACACTGGAACGTTTTAAGTTTAATTCCGCCTAACTACTTAGAGTTTGATCCCCTTTTGCTCTTGCTACTTCCAAGCGGTGCTGTAATATTCTTTGAATATTTGCCCGGTGATTTGCAACTACTTGTAAGCGCTGTTGATTGTTGTTGTTCATGCTTAATTCTCCTTTTCACCGATAACGCGCACTTTAATCAATGATTTTTAGATCGGCTGCTACCCTAGTCAACATTGACTTAGCACGTTGCTGGGTTCTTTGACGGTTAGCACTCATTAGCTGACGTACTTGGTACGGAACCGTTTGCGTATCGTGATTGGAAAGAGTATTGTAGTTATCGAGTTTCATCTTCGCCTCTTTGTGATTATACAGAACCAATGAGGCGCGTTCCTTCAGGCGTTACCCCTACCTCCGTCTCTTTAATTAGAGAGATGAACGATTTATCCTGACTTTTTAACTTTAGCGCTCACCTTTTTCGGTTGCCTTCTACCACTAGATATAAAACGTTACCCACACGAGTTGTCACGCTCGTCTAGGGAGAAATATAGTAGGCTGACAACCTTTGTAACTAGGTATTTTAATCCTGAGTAATACCAATTTCTAAGACGAATGGCACTCAAAACTTTACCTGTTTACTCATCCACTGAGCCGCCAGTTCCTCGTTGCCTAGTTCTTGCGGTTGCAGCGTTATCCACTCGCTAAAAGTTGTTTGAGCTAGAGCTTGTTCCATGCCACCATTCGTAACAGCCGCGTCAACACACATCGCGTCAACTATTGTTTTGACTTCTAACTGAGTTAACTGGTTACTTTTCAATCCAGGAAAGTTAGCTTCCATAATTGCGGCAATCTGTTTACTCGTGTGTCCTGTTGTCTGACCAACACGCTTGAGTATTTCTCTGTTCGGGTTATCTGTTAGGGCTATACCTGGTTGGTTAATGTTTGTTGTAACTTCTGTTTTGGCTGGAAGGGGAGGATAATGATGCTCTATTTCATTAACCACTGGTGCTACTACACCATTATCTAACCACTGCTTCAGGATATCTGCTACTTGTTGCCCTGGTTCAATGAACGCTTTGCCACTGAGAGCCGGACAACGTGATTTCGTGATTGTTAATGTGTTCTGCCAGTTTAACTCTCCCGCAACATCGAACTCGAACTCTATGCCTTGAGTTTGAATCGGTGCAGTCCCAACTTTACGTGGTTCCGCCTTCCCCTTGTCGTTAGTCTCCACTACCCACTCAGTTCTACTTCGCATGGTGGCAATCAAGTGACACTTGCAACTTAGCATCGTATCAATCAATGCTCTCTCTAGTGGTCTTACATCTTTCCAAGCAGTGAATGAGTTTTTCGCTCGGTCTACCAGTTCCAGTTCCCCGTCTTTCCCTATCCAGGCGTGTGAAAGTGAATCAATCACAACCACGTCATAGCCTGCTTGCTGTGCGGCAAGAATAGCTTTGACATACCGATTTGGGTGAAAACTCTCTAGTTCCACAACATCAAACTCAAACAAGTCTGCATAGCGTGAAGCGCTGCCATGCTCTGTGTCAATTACCGCTATCCGTTTACCTAGCTGTGAAGCGATCGCCAAAGACGAAAATGTTTTTCCACTGCCGCTTGGCCCAGTTAGGGCAAGGCGCAACTTAATTTGCGTTTTTGTTGCTTTTTTAAACATGGTAAATTTCCGTAGTTGAGGTTAATAACAGCTTGAAAAAGTCTGATTTTTCGCTCGTAGCAAATCTTGTTAATTTTGGCGCTATACCTAGTTACCAACAGTTGCTCAATACTTTTGCAAGTGTTTTATCTTCGCATTAAGTTTTTTCAGGTATTGGTGTAACACCTTTTTGCCTTCAGTTTTCGCGTTCCGAGAAATCTTGATGTAATGTACCTGATAAAATTGTAATTGTTCAAGAGTTTTTGGCATGATTTTACCTCCTGTTAATCAAAAAGGGCTAGAACACTTCAGTCTCTAAAGACTGGCTAATTGACGGTGCAGTTGAGAGAATTAGCTACTTGGGAATAAGGTTTCCTTGGACAATAAGCTTTCTATTTCTCTACTTGCCAAATCAACCTACTAACTTTCAATCTGACTTTAAACACTCGCTATTTCCGGTCGTTATAGTCGCGCTTTAATGCCATTTGCTAATATTGTTTTCATCACGGCAATCTGCGCGATTGGCACGAAAAATGCAATAGCGCACATAATTAAATCTGGAGATATGCTACTTTCCATGCTGGCTCCTTACATAACTAAATCAATTCAATACTTGGCGAATGGAATTTTCTAGACTAAGCCTAAGAGCCAAAGCTCCAGGCTAAAAAAAGCTGGTACGAGCGCTTTATTTCACGGCAAAGGGCTGTTTTACAACGCCGTTTGATTTTACTTTGGGCAGCGACACATCGGTGTGACTCCTCTTGGCTCTTTGGGGCATTATCTTGACGCTGACCTTACAAGCAAACTGAATGTGTGGCGCGACTAACCACCACATTTGGGTAATGAGCGATATGAATACCTCTCCCAGTTGCTCACATTTAGCGAAGCAGGGATAATTCGTTGATGAGAAAAATATTAGAATGATGAAAACAAATAAGTTTTTGAAATTAAGATGGCGGTCAACTTAATTCACTCATTGCAGGAAATCAAAGATTTCCGAACATCTCGAGGTAGACGTTATCCACTGTGGCTGATTTTACTATTAGTGGTCATGGGAACCATGAGTGGGTGTCGAAGTTACTACGCACTGGAGGACTTCGGGGCGCGCCACTATGGGGCAGTCAGCGAGCAACTAGGACTAAAAGTAACTCGCCTGCCATCAGATACGACTTTTCGGCGGATCTTACAGAAGCTCGATTTTCAAACTTTGGCACAGCAGTTCGAGCAATGGGCTGACAGCACTTTCGATCCCGAACCAGGTGAGTGGCAGGGCAAACGCATCTAAATTCTGAATGCCTTACACAGTGAGGTTTTCAAGAATCGATAAACATAAATACTAAACGGCTAAAACCCCTACCCAGTCTGCCTTTCAAAACTAAGATGCGTTTGCCCTGAGGTGAGTGGCTGGCGATAGACGGCAAGAGTATTAGAGGAACTGTTAATGAACACCGAACGGCTTACCAGAACTTTGTGAATATGGTTTCGGTCTACAGTAGTCAACAAGGAATCGTGCTTGCCGCCCAACAGTTTGAATCGAAACACAATAGGGAATTGAAAGTAGTGCAAACAATGCTGGAGGCATTGCAGCTTGAAGGGGTAGTATTCACCATGGATGCCCTACACTGCCAAAAAAACTACTAAGCTGATCATTGAGGGCGGCAACGATTACGTTATTACCGTCAAAAGTAATCAGCCTCAGCTATTGACACAACTTAAAACGATTGCTGAAACTCAAAAACCCTGGGAACGGTTTGTTAATATTGAGAAGGCTCGTGGTCGAATTACTTGCCGAATAGTGGAAGTTTTTACTGAACTTAAGCACATTGACCTTAATTGGGTAGGAGTGCAAAGTTTAATTCAAGTCGAACGCATCGGCATTCGCTCAGGGAAAAAATATCAACAGACCAACCATTACATTAGCTCTTTAGTCACAAAGGCGAGGACATTTGCGGATGGAATTCGTCAGCATTGGGGAATTGAAAACCGCTTACATTGGGTTAAAGATGTAGTTTTTGGCGAAGATGCGGTGCCATTGAGTAACTACAATGCTGCTACTAATTGGTCTATTATCCGCAATATCGCTATCAATCTTGCTCGCAAGGGTGGTTATGATTCTCTCACTAAAGCTGAACGATTTCTTGCACATGACATCGATAAGCTATTTTTACTTCTAGAATGAATTATCCCTGCATTTAGCGAAGTCCGCCTCGTTTCCAGTTACGTCGATTTCTAGGATTAGCTTTTGGGTCTTGAGCGGTCTATCTTTAGAACACATTTTTGCAAGCCTCTAAATATTTCAAAAAGGCGCTGTGTGTAGTGATGCCAGCGCCTTTCGGGTTGTGTACTAATCAGTTATTTACTGGTTAAAACGGCGTGTCACCATCTGCCCAAGCGAAGACTTCCCAACCCGAACCAAAATGCTTTCTAATTTCTGTCATCATTGCTGTGAAGCCGTGTTCTTGAATCACTAAATCAACGCGCTGCAATGAGCCATTGAACCGATTTAGTAGCGTTACCAAATATCTATTTCGAGGCTTTTGAGGGTCTTTAACAACCGTAATGTACTCGGTATCGCCTAACTCAATCCCTTGCTCATTCTCTAGTTCTGGCTCTTGGCGGTACTCGGTATAGGGGATACCGCCAGGGCAAACGCATCTAAATTCTGAATGCCTTATGTAGCAAGGATTTCAAGAATCGATAATCATAAATACTAAATGCCTAAAACCCTTGCCCAGTCTGCCTTTCAAAAATAAGATGCGTTTGCCCTGGGGATACCGCCGACTTCCACTGTTTGAATTTCTACTTGTGGGTATGCCATTATGTAATTACTCCATTGTTTATTAAGTAAGAGAGCGGCAGTAGATTGCTCGTCGGTTGCCGCTCTCTATTTTTATGTACAAAGTCATAACAACAAAGATTTCTTGATCTGCCCTTCGCCTCAAGCGTTAACCATTACAGTAGGGTCTGTCTCACCAGGGTATCGCTCCCTTTTTTCACAGGTCATCCACTTTATAAGTGGGGTGGGCGGTGGTTGTTCGTCAGTTCCGCTCTCTGGCTGCTCTGTTGTTTGTGGAATTAGTTTTGAGACTCTTTATTCCGTTCGGGTGGGGCTGTCTCTTTGCCTGTGCCTCTATGCTTTTTATTATAGCAAGTTGACTTTCAACTGTCAACATTCGACATTCAATATACTGACGTGCAATAATTAGATAGTCAATCTATAGGAGACAATATGCTCTGTAGTGTTTTAATTGAGCAGAGCGTGAACGTTTATGTTGATATTTCAGAGTATTGGCCTCAAAACAGTGATGGCAGCCCAAGGTCTGTTAATTCGGTTTATGAGGAAATCAAAGGTACAGAGTATGAAGTTGGGCGTAATACTTTACGGCTGGCTCTAGATGGAAGGTTAGATAGGGGACATTTTAAAAACTTGTTTCTCCTTACCCAACTTGCTTCTAGGTGGTCAGGTAAAAAAGTTAGTATAGGCGACCTGTTGAAATCTCAAGAGGATTAGCATTATATGGCTAATTGGGAAGTTTTAAGCCAATTATTTCTTCCAAGTAGCGTCTTTTCTAGATGCCTGGACTTACACAAGTAGCGATCGCCTAACTCTTGGCAGGGGAAGCGATCGCTACCTACCACAACCTAAGTTATTAACCGTAGAGGTTATGGCATGACAATCGTATCCGAATCTGTGCTGATCGAGTCAACATCAGCCCAAAATAACCAGCTAGCGCCTGTCTCTCATGACCGCGCTAGTATTCTAGGGCGTAAATTCGGTTAGGGTATAAATGACGAGATTAACTTGACACTCATGCCCTGCAAATCGCTGACAATCACCCTGAGTGACACTGACCAGCAAGCCCTAGAAAAGTTAGC